>JANQEL010000082.1 GCA_028278345.1 Myxococcota bacterium | reverse complement strand
GGCGCTGCGGCAGTACGCGGATTGGCAGCGTCTGCGAATCGCCCCGCCGGTGATCAGCATGAACCTCACGCGCGGCCAGTTCGTCGATCCCGGGCTGGTGGGTGGGCTGGCCCAGAAGATGCACGACGCACAAATGCCGAGTGGACACGTCGAGATCGAACTTGCCGAGTCGACCTTGATGGGAGACCCGGAACAGAGTGTAGATAGGTTGCACAAGCTTCGGGCCCTCGGGTGCCGGATATCGATCGACGACTTCGGCGCGGCCAACTCCTCCCTCAGCCAGCTTCGGCGATACCCGGTGGACAGCCTGAAGATCGACCCGTCCCTGGTTCGCGATCTGCCCGTCCGGCGCGACGACGCGGCGATCGTCCGGGCGGTCATCTCGATGGCGCGCAACCTCGACATCTCCGTGGTGGCCGAGGGCGTCGAGACGAGCGCACAGAAGGACTTCCTGCTCGAGAGTGGCTGCGACGAGATGCAGGGACATCTCCTGGGCAAGGCCATGGCCGCACACGAGTTCTCCGCGCTGCTTCGCGAGCAGAAGTTCTCGTAGGGATCGGTTTTCGATCCGGAAGCCCGGGCCCAGTCAACTCCCCGCTTCTTCGGCCTCGCGCTCTCGCGTCTCCTCGCGCTCTTCGAGCATCCGCTCGATGGCCACTTCACCGAGGGGTTCGGCGTGCTTCACTTCGAGGCTCTCGACCCACTCGCGCGTGAAGTCGCGGTCGAGCCAGCTGTGCACGCCCGCGATCACGGCGCAGGCGATCAAGCCACCGAGCGTCGCCAGCGCGCTGTCCTTGTGGCTGTCCCAGACGTCGCCCTGGGTGCCGAGGTACGCCATGCCGAGCTCGCCGCCGAAGATCAGGGCCGCAGCCCACTCGATCATCTCGAAGAGCAGCGACGTCGACATCACGACCAGCAGCGGGAAGAGATATCCCCAGATCCCCTTCGCGTCGGCGAGGCGCAGAAACACCTCGCGCACGGGATAGGTGATGAGCAGACCCCAGAGGAAATGCACCAGGCGGTCGAAGTGGTTGCGCTCCCACCCCATGGCGCTGCTGAGATCCCAGCCGAAGAGGCTCTGCAACCAGGCGTCGTAGGGCACCTCGGAGTAGGTGTGGTGGGCACCCACTTCGTGCAGGCAGGTGAAGATGAAGATGCTCGCGTAGGAGATGCGAGAGAGGGGAAGGTTGCGGTAGCCGAACACCAACCACGGCACGAGGATGAACACGAGCAGGTTCTCGAGCAGCCAATCGTCGCGATACCAGGGCGACCATCCGAGTGCGACGAACACCACGATGAACGCACCCAGCAGCGTCGCCGCGAATCGGCGGTGGCCGGGGGGCAGTCGTGCCGCGTTGGATTCACTCATTCGGCTTCCTGTCGTTTGGTGGCCACGAACGGGTACCAGTGTTGCGCAAGGAAGCCCTCGGGGAGTGGCTTGCCCACGACACCATAGACCGTGGGCCACCTGTCGCGAGCGCCGAGATCCAGGCTCGTCCCGAAGAGACGATCCAATAGGGGAAGATGCGCCGCATAGTTCTTGTCGATCGCCTCGGGGTCGGCTGCGTGATGCCAGTGGTGGAAGTGGGGTGTGGCAAGGACGTATTCGAGCGCACCGATATTCGTTCGCGTATTGGAGTGGATCCACACCGCCTGGAAGCTCACCCAGACCACGTACGCGTTGACGGCGTTTTCCGCGAAGCCGAGCAGGTAGATCGGCGTGATGACCGCCGAACGAACGAAGAGCACCTCGGCGAAGTGCATGCGCGAACCCGAGAGCCAATCCATCTGTGCGGGGCAGTGGTGCACGGCGTGGAACTTCCACAGGCGCGGATCCTCGTGCATCCAGCGATGGGCCCAGTACTGGGTGAGGTCGGCGACGAAGAGCACTTCGACGAACTGGAGCCACACCGGCTGGGCGCGAATCCAGGCCTGCAGCGAGTCGTTGACCGCCCAGCCGAAGAGCCCCTCCGAAAACGCCGTCGTCACGAGCAGGACCACGCTCACCATCAGATGGTTGAACGCGAAGTAGACCAGGTCGAGCTTCCATTCCCGGCGCAGAGTGAGCTGGGAGGGGTCGTGGGGCCAGACGCGCTCGATGAAGACGAAGATGAAGCTCGTGCCGAGCAGGGAGAGCACGAGCCAGTCGAGGCCGAAGCCCACCAGGGGGTCATCGAAGGCGTCGACCTCGACGTGCGCACCGCCCATCCACTGGGCGAGCAGGGCGAGGCCGATGCCCGTGATTCCCATGCGTCGGCTTCGCGAGAGGAAGATCGAGAGCGCGCCGAGGAGCGCCGCAAGCAACATGGCTGCGAAGAGCAGGGCCCGCAGGACCTCCACCGAGTAGAGCGCACGCAACTCCGGCGTCGTCAGGTATTCGGGGAAGTGGAAGCACAGCACGGCGACGACCGAGCAGGCACCCAGCAGGATGGAGAGAGCGCCGCTGATCCGACCTTCGCCGAGTTCGCCGAATCGAAAGGTCGTGTCGTCGCGTTCGGGAGTCACGTCGATTCAACCTGTGCGCCCGCGACCGTTTCGACGCTTGCGGGAAAGCTGCAACGTGGGGTTGGGCGCATGATAGCGTGCTACAACGTCCGCTTGGGCCAGCGATCGAAACGATGGGCTTCAGCCGCGCTGATGGGGGTCGCCGCTGTGTGCGTCGGTTGCCCCGCCGCGCACGAAGTGCCCGACCACCCGCCCAACCTCCTGATCGTCACGATCGACACCTTGCGTGCGGATCACGTGGGTGCCTACGGGTCGGCCAGCGGCGCGACGCCGACCCTCGATCGATTGGCGGAAGAGGGCGTGCTCTTCGAACAGACCATGGGCGCGACCCCGATCACGCTTCCTTCTCATGCATCGTTGTTCTCGGGGCAACACCCGCCGAAGCACGGTGTTCGACACAACGCGATCTATCGGGTGAAGCAGGAGAGCATCCTGCTGGCCGAAAGGCTCGCGGAGGCGGGCTATCACACGGCGGCCCTCGTCGGCGCCGTGGTGCTGGCGAGAGAGACGGGCATCGACCAGGGGTTCCAGACCTTCGTGGACGGGGGCGCCGCGCAGCAAGCCACGACGACGACCGTACAGATCGTCGAGAGATCGGCGGGGGAAGTCACGGAGCTCGCGCTCGACGTGATCGACGAGTTGCCGGAGCCCTTCGCGCTGTGGATCCACTACTACGATCCGCACCTCGTCTGGCAGGCGCCGGAGCCCTTCAAGAGCCGCTTCCCGGACGACCCCTACTCGGCGGAGATCGCATACGTCGACCACTCGCTGACGCGTGTGCTCGATGCCATCGATGCGCAGCAGCGACTCGAGCGAACGCTCCTCGTCCTGACCTCCGATCACGGGGAATCCCTGGGTGAACACGGCGAGCCCTCGCACAGCTACACGGTGTACGACGCCGCGCTCCACGTTCCGTTGATCATCGCGGGGCCCGGTCTGCCGAAGGGCCAGCGCATCTCGAATGTCGTGGGTCTGGTGGACGTAGCGCCGACACTCCTCGAACTGCTCGGTCTTCCCGAACTGGCGGACGCGGACGGTGTGAGTCTCGCCCCGATGATCCGCGGCGAGAGCGACACCGGGCCGGCCGGCGCGTACTCCGAAACCCTGGCCACGCAGCTGGACTACGGCTTGCCACCGCTGTTCAGCTGGCGCACGTCGACCCATCGCTTCGTCGAAGCCCCGACGCCCGAGCTCTACGATTCGCAGGAGGATCCGCGCGAACTCGACAACCTGCTGCCGAGTACGCCGCTCAGCGAAGTCGTCGGCGAAGCCCGGGCTTCGATCGGGCGCATTCGAAGCGAAGAGCGCGCGGGCGAAGGTCGCGTCGTCAACGAAGTGGAGCGACAACAGCTGGAGTCGCTCGGCTACGTCGTGCCCGAGGTCGCGATGATCGCCGCGCCGGAAGATCCGACGGAGAGCTTCCGATGGATCGAGACGATCGATCAGGCGGAGCTGCACGTCGTGGCCGGACGCTACCCACAGGCGATCGAACTGCTCGAACCCATTCGCGAGAAGCTGCCGAACAGTGCGCGCCTGCAGGGGCTCCTGGGCCGGGCGTTCGCAGGGATCGGAGACGTGCAGCGCGGATACCGATTCATCTCGCGCGCCGTCGAACTCAATCCGCGATCGGGAGACGATCTCGCGGCCCTGGCGATTCTCGAACTGCAGATGGGCGCCTTCGACGCGGCCGCCAAGCACTTCGAACAGGCGTTCGAGCAGACCCGGGCGAGGCCCCATATCCAGATGGGCGCCATGTGGCTCGCCTGGCGCCGCGGCGATCGCGAGGCGGCCGATGCATTCGAGGCCCGGGCCATCGAGCTCGACCCGACCAACTGGCGCAACCGACGTCTCCTTGCGGCCTTCTGGAGTCAGCTCGGCGATCCGCGCCGCGCGGCCTCGCACCTCGAAGCGGCCGTCCGCATTGCACCCGATTTGCCAGACCTGCGCCGCGACGTCGCGCTCAGTTGGATCGCGTTGGGGGATCGGGAGAGAGCCGCCCCCCATCTCGAAATCCTGGCAGACGAAGTCGACACACCCTCGTTCCGCAATAGCATGGCGATGGCCATCGCAGTCTCGGGCGACATCCCGCGCGCGATCGAAATCCTCGAAGCCGTGCTCGCCAGTCATCCCGGCGATGCGGTTGCGAAGCAGTACCTCGCCTCACTCGAGAAGCGTCTCGCAGTGGAATCACGCCCGTAGCGGAAGCGACCTCCCCGAATTCTCGTCGGCGACGTGTGCTGCGGTGAAGTGTCTCGGCGGTCGCATCCTCTCGACTCCGCTTCTCCCCGGAGCGCAGCTCGGGGAAACGCTCGATTCCTCGCAGCCGCGGTTGGGCCGATAGTCCCCTTGTGCGCTGGCCCCTCGCTCGATCCGGAGTGCGCAGGGCGCGGGCGAGAGGAGAAGCCATGTACGGTCTGGTGAACCGCGGCTTGAAGGAGTTCATCGAGTACTCCGCGAGCGAAAGCACATGGCGGCAGATCGCAGGGCAGGTCGGTCTCGGTGACGAACCCTTCGTCGATCTCCAGCAGTATCCGGACGAGCTCGCCTATGACATCGTGGGCGCCGCCTGCGAGGCGCTCGGATCGCCCGCTGACGCGTTCCTTCGAGCGTTTGGGCGCCACTGGATCCTGTTCACCGCGGAGTCCGCGTACGGGGATCTGATGAGTTCGAGTAGCGGTCTCTACGAGTTTCTCGAGAATCTCGATCGGCTCCATGTCTCGGTGGCGAAGTCGATGCCGAAACTCGTCCCGCCGAACTTCGGTGTCGAAGAGATCGAAGCCGGATGGGTCGTCCTCTACGTATCCGAGCGATCGGGTCTGGAACCGATGGTCGAAGGACTGCTCGAGGGCCTGTTGGAAACGTTCGCAGTCGACGGGACCGTGAAACAGATCGCCGACTCGAGCTACGGCGAGAAGCGCTTCTTGATATCGAGGTCGAGCGACTGACGAGGCGCATTGGACCCGAGCCGAGTTCGTATTCCCAAGACGTGGGTCGCATGGAGCCGCCCCCGAAGCCTTGCGCGACGGGGGCGGTTATCGTTCGTGGGGGTGTCTGGGAAATCCGGCGGCGTCGCGGGCCGTAAGAGTGCTCCGCGGGCGGACGCCTGAAGCCGAACTCGCGAGGTCCGAACGATGAGTCGTGACGTGTATCTGGGAATGCGTGATGGGGACCTCGAGGGCAAGCCCTATGCGCGCTACTGGAACCCGGAGATGAAACCGCTGCCCGCCCCCGTGGCCCACGCCGTGATCCACGGTCCGGAAGCCTCGGAGTTCGGCTTCCCGATCGACGAAGCCGATCGTCTCGTCGAGCCCGGCTATCTGCCCTTCGAAAACGGATGCACGACCCTTCGTTCGGGCGAGATCTTCGTGGCCGTCCTCACCGAGATGCCCGGCGTGACGGGTGCGATGTTCGAGTGGTGGATGGGCTGGCAC
Organism: Myxococcota bacterium; assembly: GCA_028278345.1. GTDB lineage: Bacteria > Myxococcota_A > UBA9160 > UBA9160 > UBA4427 > DUBZ01. The sequence goes on along the minus strand of JANQEL010000082.1, from coordinate 33,356 downwards.
TACATGGAACATCAGCGTTACAAGCTCTGGCACCCCCGGGCCCACATGGCGAACGGAACGAAGGAGATGGCGGGCGACGATCCGCACCTCGGTGATCGTGAGAAGTACATGACCACGCACTTCGTGACCGAGTACATCGGCCACGTGAAGCAGGACATCACGATCACCTTTACGGACCCCGCGGAAGTCTTCTCCGACCCGTCACGCCACGCCGAAGCCGGCATCACGGCCACGGTCTACGGCACCGTGGGACTGCAGCGCGCCCCCATCACGATCGGCAGACTGATCCATCAGATTCGCGAAGTGGAGGGCGGCTCCGAAATGCGCAGCCGCTTCTGGCTCGGCCGCCCCGAACTGAAGGGCGCCGGCAAGCGGAACCCGGTGAGCCGACTGCTCAGCTCGGACTTCGTGGTGAACCGCATGGTCGAGCAGGACCTGGGCCGCGACATGATCGTCCACTGCGGCATGGAGATGAACCACCTCGCAAGCTTCTTGCCGCAGTTGTACGCCGACTATCACGACTGAGGCGAACTAGAGCCAACCTTTGGCTTTACACCGTTCCGCGTTGTCGCGTAGGGTGCTTGTGCGGACCTCAGCACACTCGCGCTGGTTCGCTCAATCTGGAGGGCAACACCATGTTCGGTTCAGTCAGTACGAAACATACTTCACTGCTTCTTGTCGCGATGTTGTGGTCCGGCTCGACAGCCGGAGTTGCGGCCGCCGACTCGATCATCGTGGCGGGCAAGTCGATTCCGAGACTCGAAGATCCGGCGGTCCACATCGACAACCAGGAGGGGATCGACGCGCTGTTCGCACCCTTCGTGGCGGGCGCACCCGTCGACTTCAGGACTGTCGAGGCCGCGGACGACGCAGTCGATCTCGGCTTTCCCAAGCTCGGTCGCCTGGGGCGCGTCGCCTATGTCCGACCGGGTGTCGGGAACATCATGTTCTCGCCGGCTTCGATCTACCTGCTGGCGCAACACTTCAAGACCGTCGTGTTGCTCTACTCGAACATGACGGACCCCGAGCCCGGAGCGACCGACCTGCGCAGGGTCTATGAACTCGAGGGCGTGCCGATTCCGTCGGCGATCCAGAAGCGGGTTCGCATCTTCGCCATCGGGAGCCCGAAGTTCAACGTCATCAGTGCGCGCCAGCAGAGCGACACGACCCTCGAGCAGCTCGAGATCCTGCGCTCGTCCGGCGGGTTCTTTCGCAGCGGCTTCAAGCGTGGTCGAGTCGGTTGGTTCTTCGCGCACAGCCAGGGAATGATCGACGCCGTGATGACCGATCACCGCCTTCGCAGCGCCGGTCTTCCGTCGTTCGATCGCATCATCGGCATTGCGGGCGCGGTGAAAGGGGGGCGATTGATCGAATCGGAGATCGGCCCGCTCTTGATCGGAGGAGCCGAAGCGGCGGCGGGTGAGCAGGGCAGGATCGCCTTCGAAACCGTCGACAGGACGGCGACGATCGCGAACCTGATCGACGTACTCGAGATCCCCGGTCCGCCTTTCGCCCAGGAGCTGAACCTCGACATCCGTCTCATCTCTCGCACCTTCGCGGGCTTCGGCGGCGTGCTCGACAGCAGCGCACCGCAGGGCAACGCGCGTCAGGGCCTGATCGACCTGACCGACATCCCCGACGGAGACGGCCTCGTGAAGCCGAACGACGGCGTCGAAGACTTCGACTCCACGACGATTGCTCAGCACAACCTGGTTTTCGAGCAGGTCGATCACATCGGCATCATCGAAGACCCGAGCCTCATGCGCGCCATGCTGGAAACGATCGTGGATGCGCTGTGGGAGGAGTACCGCCACTGATCACGCTGGGCGGTGCTCGACGGTGTCGCGGATGAGTGCCGCATCCGAGTCCAGGCGAAACCACGAAGCCCCCGGAATCATCGGATTCCGGGGGCTATCGATCCTGGCAGCGAGCCCCGGGCCGAACCGCGGGAATCTCGTTTCAATCAACCGCAGGCAAGTCGAACTCCGCTTGGCAGTCGTCGTACGCTTGCTGTCCTTGGTGTTCGCAGCCTGTGAAGTCGTGTGTTTGGAGAATCAAGTCCCGCATCGTGTCGATCTCTTCGAAGTCGAGATGAAAGAGCAGGGTTCCGCAGTTCGCGTCGGAGACACACTCGAACAGCTTGGCGAGTTCCTCATCGCAACCGGGGTCGAAGTTGTCTTCGGGGTCGACCTCAGCGCATATCGCTCTGCAATCGCGTTCGGCGAAAGGCCCGGAATCCGGGTGCTCGTGGCACTCGTCCAGGACTTCGCAGGCCTCGTCGCAGACGTCAATGGCGTCATCGACACCGTCGCCACTCTTTCCACATGCGCCGAGAGCGATGCATGAGACGGCGAGAATCCAAAGAGAGTGGGAGCGCTTGTTCAATGCCACGACGTACCCCGCTGCTGTATTCCGCTCAATCCGAGACGATGGTGTTTCCCGGTCGTCAGTGCAACCTGCAGTGGGCTTGGCGTGACGCGGCGGGATGGCACGACTAGCATGTGTCGGCTGACAACTGGCTGGTACGCCGCATCGAAGCCACCATGCCCGGTCCCTTCGAGACCCACAGCATTCTGGTGGAAGCATCTGTCGCCATCCCTGGCTTCTCCGGTGTTGCCGCCTTGGTCTGGCTGTTCGGACTTACGTGATTCGCCTTTGCGCGCCTTCTTCTCGTCATTGGTGGTCGCGGGTTGGCCACCTAGGCAGGCGCAGCGACCGACCGACCTTTGGCGAAACGGGACCGAAACGCCGAACACAACGAAGCCCCGGAATCCGTCGATTCCTGGGCTTTTGATATTGGCAGCGGGGATGCGATGGGAGCGAGGCGAGTCAGGTGACCTTCGCGTGTCGATCGGAATCCAGTTTGTTGTCTGACTCAGTTGCCCCACGGTCAAGCGAGCTGCCCGACACCACGTTCCCAGCGCAAGCGATCCTCGAGCCGACGTTGCGCCGATTCGGAGTCAAGATCCCCTGTGAGTTTCGCGTTGCATCGAGCAGCTCAGAAGGGGACGTCGTCCTCTTCGTCATCGAACTCGTCGTAATTGTAATACTGGCCCGAGTCTTCCCCGAAAAAGGATATGCCGTGGTCCGGCTCGTCTTCTTCGATCGAAGGACACGAACAGAAGCAATTCATCACGATATTCTCGGCAAGCTCTTCGGGCGTATCGCCTCGGGCTCCTGGAGGGCCTTTCGTTTTGGAGCTTCATGGCTCCTCCAGGTGATCTCAACACGTACGTCGAGCGAGCCGCGTTTCGCGAAACCCTCGGACGAGATTCAGTCTGCCAAGTTGGGAGACAAATTGGGAACGGGCCTCGATAGGGGCCCCTACGGTGCTTTCGCGTCTGCGTCGGTTGAGTCAAGATGTCTGCGGGGATGCCGAGCGACGTCCTGACTCAAAGCCGCATCCCGCCGAAGCCGCCCATGCCGAATGTTGCTTGCGTGTGGCTTGTGCAATCAACCGGGAACCCGGAGCGATCCTGCCAATGGTCGGAGCGACGATGCACTTCCGATGCGCTTGGCTGGCGATAGGGGTGATTCTCCTGTTCGCAAGAGTCGCTTCGTCATACGAAGTCTCCGCGGGCTACAACTACTCCTGCGCGATCGATGACGCTGGAGCTCACTGCTGGGGATTCGTTGGCGACGGCCAGACGACGGTTCCTGCCGGACTGAGCAACCCAATCGATATTTCCGCTGGCGAGTACCGCACCTGCGCGATCGACGACAGCGGCGCCTCCTGCTGGGGCTACGGTGTCCGGCCGGTTCCGCCCGGCTTGACGAACCCAACCGCGATAGCGGCGGGATACTCCCATCAGTGCGTAATCGACGACAATGGCGTGACCTGCTGGGGGTGGAACGACCTCGGTCAGATCACCGTGCCCGCTGGAATCGTGAACCCGCGCGAGATCACGGCGGGCTACAACCACAACTGCGTGATCGACGACAGCGGCGTCGTGTGTTGGGGAGATGGAGGACCCGGTTATTGGGACCCACCGCCTGGCCTCATCAACCCGCGCCACATCTCGGCTGGCAGACAGCACAACTGCGTAATCGACGACAACGGCGTCGTGTGTTGGGGAATCGACACCTGGGGTCAGGTATCCGTACCCCCAGGTCTCGTGAATCCCAAGAAGGTGGCCGCTGGACACCGGCATACATGCGCAATCGATGACAACGGTGTGACGTGCTGGGGTGACTTTCCGGCGGTGCCAGTTCCGAGCGAGCTCGTGAACCCGGTGGCCATCTCGGCCGGCTGGTACCACACCTGCGCCTTGGGTGAGAACGGCATCGCGTGTTGGGGGCTGGACAACTATGGCCAGTCGACCGTGCCTGCTGAACTCACCTATTCACTGTTCAGTTACGTTCCCTCGTCGGGTCCACCGAGCCAGCCAAGCTACCACTGTGAATCGGGAACGGTTCCGCCTACGCCACCTGGCGTCGATGGTCTGGTCCTCGTGACCCATGGATGGACACCCCTTGGTGGCGATCCGACCTGGCCAGACACGATGGCCTACGAAATCGGCCTTCGTCTCAGCGAGAATGGAAACGCGAATCAATGGGTGGTCGTAGCGTGTCACTGGCCCAGCGACAGTGACGGAATCGCACCGCACGGCGCCGCACGACGTGCAGAACAGCTCGGTGAGCGGCTGGGTAGCTACCTGGTCGGGCAGAACTACAGCCGATTCCATCTCATTGGGCACAGTGCGGGAAGCTGGCTGATCGAGGCCGCTGCGGAGAAGCTCGAGTCGATTCCCGGCGCGACGATCCATACAACGTTTCTCGACTCATACGCACCCACCGTCTTGGCAGGACCGACGGCGCCGGCGTTGGGCGATTCGTCGACCTGGTCCGAGCAGTACGTCGACTTCTTTCCGCTTCCCGATCCAAACGAGGCCTTCTGGGTCGACATGACGGACCACGAACTCCCGAATGCATACAACCTGAACCTGACAGGGCTTTCGTCGAGTGCAAATGCTGGCGAACGTCACGCGTGGCCCCACCAGTGGTATCTCCAGACCGTAATGGCCCCGCTTTCGGCCGCAACCGAGGGATGGGGCTTCATTCGCTCCCAGGAGATGGGCAATCTACCCAATCATACCCAGTACCCGCGCGGCGAGACGCTTCAAATCGGCACGCAGTTGAGACGTGCGTCCAACCTCGTCGCAACCGTGTACGAATCGATCTTGCTCATCCCGGAACTGTCTTCTGGTGTGTTCTGCTACGTCGCGAACGGCTTGTGCCTGCAGACCAGCTCTCCCTCGTGGGTCGTGATGAACGTGGACTCTGACGCGCCGTTCAACGCGATCTTGTTCGACTTCGAATTCGTGACGCAAGCGGAGGGTTGGTTCTCGGTTGAGTTCGATGGGAGCCAGTTGTTCGTGAGCGATGAGCGACACGCTCCAGGCGGAGTCAACTCGAAGATCGTTGCGCTCGATTCGGAGTATCCGGCCGGAACCCACCCTCTGGCATTGCGTTTGGATTCCTACTCTGCGGCCCAGTCGGAGATTCGGGTCACGAATGTTCGATTCGGCCTCGTCGAAAGTGCGAACGACGTCCCGATGCTCTCGCAATCATGGCCTTTGGGACTGGGATTGCTCGTGGCTGGGTTCGTTTCGCTGTGGTACTTCGGCGAGGCCGGGAGTGACGAGTCGCGCTCGATCCGCGTCCGGATGAGTCGATCACGGGGCAAGTACCCGGGCCCCACCAAGAGTGGCTGAGAAGGGGTCGTGGCGATGTCCAGAAGGCTCCGCAACGCGCTTCTGGCATTCCACATGGAGCAGGGCCACCCCACGTCGGGAACGATCGCTCCTCTCGACCACGCCATCTCTTGAAACCGGCACTTCCGCACGATGCGGAAGCTCGTCGCGATCGAGATTCAGGAAGAATCGGTGCCGTCGCATGTCACGCTCGACGGAGTCACACCGAAAGACCTGCGAGATACGTTTGCGTCCCAACTGCTTTCGGTCGGAATCCGACTCCCGTACGTGAGCAAGCAACTCGGGCACGCGGACGTGGGTGTCACTGTGAAGCACTACGCCCGCTGGACGGGCGGCAACACCTATCGCAGTCCGCTTGAAGTTGGAGAAGGCGAGGTGCCTGCTGACCTACTCGCCCGTCTCCAAATCCCCTCCCCGCAAGAGTCCCGACACAGCCAGACGGGGTGAAAAGAGAAAACCCCCGGAACCAAGCGATTCCGAGGGCTTGAGTGGCAGCGGGGATGCGATCGGGCCGAGGCGAGTCAGGTGATGGGTATCGAAGGATCGTCATCCCAATCGTCGTGTGAGTGGAGGTGTCCCAGCACGAATGGGATGGAAACTCTATTGAGTGAACTCGATCCAAGTCAGCCGGCCACCCAAGACCTGGACACTTGCCTCTTCTCCGAGCGACGCGGCCATCAAGGCGGTGGACAGCAAGGACTTGAACAGCAATTCGGCCGAGGTGCCAATCTGATCTTGTGTGAGGACCATCGAGTGCGAGCCGCCGCAATTGACCCTCAATGAGATGGAGCCACCGCCCGCGTCCGAAACAGTTACGCGCATCTGATCACCCGTACACGTGCCCGCTTCTGCCGTCGAGCCCACGAAGATGCCAATGGCACAGGCAAGCAGGATTCGCTTCATCGTCGATCCATCCATCAGTCGAGAAGTAGATTGAGAACCGCAGCCCTCGCGCGCACGACCTCGGGGTTGGCCGACGTTCCGGTCCCGTCTGAACTAGAACCACACGACGTGGAGGTCAGCAACATGACCACGACGATCAATTTGAGGAGATTTTCCGCGCGCACGGTGTCGAGTATAAAGGGGCCCAGGGGCGCGCGACACGCCCAGAGGACGACCGAGTTTCGAGCGTCGGTCGGCGAGGTCGCGGTTCCCCGCGTCGTCGTTATGAGACACGAATGGCCCGACCTCGAGAGAGGACCGGGCCATTCGGTTTCATGGTAGCGGGGACAGGATTCGAACCTGCGACCTCCGGGTTATGAGAGAGCCCCGGGGGTCGCAGCTTTCGCTTGAATCCTGCAATGTTAGGTAGTTACGCGATCGGGGAACGGGTCTGGATGGGGCTGTTTGTGAAAAAGTCCCCACAAAAGTCCCCACGATTGGATGAGCCTCGGGGGGAACCTACTCTGCTGTCTGGTGGATAGAGGTTTGGACGAATAGCAAGGGCAGGCGAGTGGACTGGCTTAGCTTTTTGGCATCGGTGCTCAATTCGCTCGCATGGCCAGGCGCGATCGTCGTGTCCGTCTTTATCCTGCGCCGAGCGCTTGGGCAGCTCCTGCCGGGACTCAACAGGCTCAAGTACAAAGACCTAGAGGTTCACTTCGGCAAAGAGCTCGACGAAGTGAGGCGGGAGTTGCACTCAGGCGCCAAGCCCGCGATCGACGCCGGCTCAGACGAAGACAAGCCCTCTGCAGAAACCGAGGAGAGCTATGGCCTCGCTCAATACTATGAGTCGATAGCTGAAGTCTCTCCTCGTGCGGCGATACTCGAAGCGTGGATTGGATTCGAAACTACCGCGACATCGTCCGCGCAGAAGCTTGAACTGATACCACCCGGTCGGCCCACACCAATGCCTAAGCTCATCCACGCCCTAAAGATCGGTGAACTCGTAAGCAACGAAGAGGCACGGGCGTTGACGACTCTCCGGGCCCTTAGAAATGACGTGGTGCATGGACCGGATTCACACCTCTCCGCCGAGAAGGCCGGTGAATACGCAGCCCTGCTCAGAGAGATCAGCGATGAGATCGCAAGCCGTGCATGGGCCCGCATGCCAAAGAATTGTTAGTGGCGCCACCCAGCAAGTTGTTGGGGGCTGGCGCCCGACGCTTGGGCGCACACAGAGTAGGTAGTTGAAGTTGATGAGCGGTTCTGTCGCTCTAGCCGGAGCACTAAGAATGGAAAGAATCTCGGTACCGCTACTGGGACTGCTTGCACTCGCACTCCTGACCTCGTGCGAGGCTCTTCCTGTCTCGGCCTTACCTTCATCATTCACGACCGAGAACATCATGAAGGTTCATCAGGGCATGAGTTCGGACGAAGTTCTTCGACTGTTCGGTAAGCCCAAGAGCATCCGGTCGGCTGTGTGTGGCATGCCTCCGGATCAGTGGCAATGCACTACCTGGGAGTATGGCGAGTTCCCGTACGATCGGGCGAGCTTCACGTTCAGCGGCGAACACGGTTCCTATATCCTGAACAACTTCGACGTCGACCGCGACTAGACATACTGGATGCGGTGGCGCCGATTCGACAACGTTGTCGGCCACGGCCCCCTAACCCAGATTCATCCGGCTGCAGCTTTCGCGCGGATTGCCTCTGTGGCGTATCGATAATCGAGCAGTGCGTTTTCGTTGCGTGAGAAGGCGTGAGAGTTCGGCCACCGCGACCTCGGAAAGATGACGCTGGCTACTGTCTCGCTGCTTGGTCGCCTGAGATGTACATTTCGCGCCTGATTCAACAGACCTTCCCGCGTGAACAGCGGTTGAGTCGGGCGATCGAGGTCAGAGAGCTTTCGAATTTGGAGAGTGAGGATCGTGACCGGGCCGCGGATCACCTAGCTGCGAATCCGGCTCAGGCAGAACTAGGCAGGAGACGACATGGGCGTCTGGGACGATCTAGACCGACTTGAAGAAGCGCGAGATTCCGTGCGTCGTGCGGATCTCTACCCTGATTGCTCGCTCGACGGAAAACGAAACTTCAAGAGATTCAGCCGCATCGAGCGCGACGGCACCGTCACGGTTCGGGTGCACCTCGATGTCTCCGATCCCGCTCATCGTGAAGAACTTATCTGCATCCACTACTTGAAGCATCTGACTAAGTGTTTTTTGGGCCGAGAGACGGGTGTGAGGATCGAGGAGCGAGATGATCCCTGGGACTTCTCGTTGGCGCTGAGTAGCGGGGAGTCCTTCTACGTTGAGATTACGTCGATCGCCGATTCACGGGCTCATTTTGAGATCAACAAGCGAGAGGAGCGCCTCGCTCGATGGCGCGCAGAGGATGAGATTCCGCTTCATGAGCTAGTCAAGCTTCAGGCGTTTTTCCCGGATGTCAAAGTTGCTGCCGAAATCGAGGCGCTGCGGCGGTCTGGATTCAAATCTCCTGACGTCGTCCCAAATCCGCTGTCGACCGACAAGATGTCGTTGTTTGTGAGTTCGATGGTGAACACAACTGAGTCTCTGACATCGCTCATCGAGGCGGCGATCCAGAAGAAGGCGACGAAACGTCATTCGGGCAAGAAGTCAACGGTTCTGATTGTCGACAACCGCACCAGCCAGTTCGATCTGGCAGATTATCGAGAGGCTGCCAGGAGCCTTGCGTCGTGGTTGGCGACGCTTCCGTTCCCCGAAATCTGGTTTTATACGGGCTATTGCTCCGATAATGACGGCAACAACGCGGAGTTTAGCTTCGCGCCGTTGAAGATTACCGACGAGCAGATCGGGCGACTTGGCGAGTTGGTGGCAGAGCAGGGATTGGACTCGAAGGAGCGCCTGATCCTGTAGGTATGCGGTATCTTCCGCATGCAGTTGGGGTATCGCCGTCTTCTATCCGAATACCCACCGCTCTTCCCGAATTACGCCCAGTATGTTGATGCACCGCACATCAAGGGCATCGCAGACGTCAGGAATGTGCGGCCGCTTGAGGCTGCTGGTGCCCAGTTCTTCGGTTACAACAGCGCATCCGTTCGCCTTCGCCAGCGCGATGACCCACGGATCGGCTCCAGATCTGTTCTTTCGGTCATCAACTAGTCGTTTGTGCTCAGACATTACTTCCTTGAGCGCGACTTGAATCCCGCTGTCGATCTCGACGAATATTGACTCGCGCTGGTTCAGCCACGCAAGCAGCTCGTCGTCCTGTTTCTTGAGTTCCTCACGTACTTCTTCGATCGCGCGAAGCTCCCCACTCTTGATGAGGGCGTCTACGTTTTCCCAGAATCCCGGGAACGATTCGGGGGGATACCGGTCCCACCACGCCCGAGTCAAGCTGCAGGTATCGATGCTGTATTTCATTCGGTGCTTCCTGCGCGCCGACCGAACACTGCATCCTGAATCTCGGGAATATGCTTGAGTTTCACCTCAAGCAGATCAGATACGTCGCTGACCGTGATCTTGTCTTGCCGGTAGCTCCCGAGAACTAGGCGCGTAAACTGGCGACCAGCGGTTGCTACGGCTACCCGCGAGGGCCTTGGGCCGCCCGGTCGCTTCTTCTTTTTGGCCTTTTCCTTGTCTAGCCAATCGATGAACTCGCGCCTGTACTGCTCTCTCTTTCGCTGATAGAACCGAACGTTTGTCTTGTCGAGGACGAGCAAGCGTCTCAGGAAGGCTTCTCTGCTGGCCCCGAACTTGTTCGCAGCCCGGCGAATCGCGACGTCGTCCCAAGTCGTATCGCGCGTTGCCTCCGCAACCATCGGAAGGTCGAGAATGGCGTCGCGGGGCATGAGTATTGCTCCAGCGAGGCGGTTGCAGAACACCTCCGCTCGGAGTTCTTCGGGCGGCCGCGTCGAATGGTCGTCGAGGTCGCAGAGGCCGCCAGAGCGCAGAAGAATGTGGCCAAGTTCATGCAGGAGTGTGAACGTTCGTGCTGCCGGCGAGCGATCGGCGATGTTGAGCACGATGAGAGGAAGAATCGGCTTAGCTACAGAAAAGCCACGGGATTCGGCGCGATCGACGTTCTGCATTTGGAGCACGAGGGCTCCCGCGTTTTCGACCGCGTCCCGCCACTTGTTCAGGCTCTCATTGCCAGGGGTCCACCCAAGTTGATCCTCGAGGTTGATCCCGAGTCGGCGACGAACTCGCGTTGCGACGGAATCGGCATCGTCGTCCAGAGAGCAGCGGAGCCGCAATCTGGGGACTTCACTCTCGGGACCCATCAGTTCGAGCGCAGTGTCCCTCCTGGACAGTGCCCGTCGAATCTCGTAGCGAAGCTCCGGCGATTGCACGCCGGCGACCTCGCCGGGTAGGCGGCGGAAGTCCCGAAGGGGGGTGAAATCTCGTGGAACCTCATCGAGATAGAACACCGCGATCGGGCGCTTGTAGGTGGCACCGAGTTTCCGAAGTTGCTTGATCGTTGGCTGAGCGTCGCCGGACTCCCACAGCTCGATACGGCCAGGTTTGACCTGCACCTTCTTCGCGGCTTCGTCGATTCGCAGCCCCGCGCTCTCTCTAGCCCACGAGAGCAAAGCCGGGTTGATCATTGCGCGTTCGGTCGGCATACGAACGACGATAGCACTGAGGGGCTAGACCCATGCGGTCCTGTTGTGCCAGTTCGAAAGTGAACATTGCGCCGCTTGGGTAAGGTCTGCGAGCAACACAGGCGGACAACTGGCTGGATCCTTGGTGACCGCCGCGGGCGGCGTTGGGAGTGAGGGGCGATGTACAACTTGATTGTCTTTGGGAACCCGTCGAAGTGGGACGAGGCGACGCCGGAGCTGGATCGGTCGAGAGTGGTTCGCTTCGGAGAGTACACGGAGAAGGAAGTTGCCGGTCGATTCGAAGACATAGGCCGCAAGGAGATTGAGGCGCTTAAGTCGTTTCCCGCAGTATTCGCTTATGAGCGAGGAATTTCTAGACCGGCTCGGATTGGCCGCATCACGGACATCAAGTGTCGAGCTGGACGAGTTCGGTTCTCGTATGAGTGCTTCGAGGGCCTCCCGGTTATTCCATACGAGGCATTCGACGAGTTCAGTTTTGAGCTCGACGTTCAAGACTGGGAGATGAATCGGACGCACTGGGCTTTGAAGGACGTTGATCTGTTCGTGGAGTTGGTTGCGGTAGGGGTTCTCGATGAGTCGGATGCCCAACGCGTGGCGTCACCTGCGATTACCTTGCGGTCACCCCGTCGAGAGAATCAGATATTGGTTGCCCCCAAGGTCTTCAAGATCCCTGAGTTGCAGGCGCGTGACGGCGATTTCGTTGCCGTGATGATGCCGTTCAGTGAGCCATTCTCGGATGCTGTCTACGGCGCAATCCAAGACGCTTGCCACGAGGCTAGTCTTCGCTGTCTTCGTGCGGATGAGGTTTGGGAAGAGTCAGCAGTGATCCAGGACATCTTTAATCTCGTGTACCGTAGTCGAATCGTAGTCGCTGACTTCTCGACTCGAAATCAGAACGTGATGTACGAGACCGGAATTGCTCACACGCTTGGTCGTGACCTGGTTCCAATCGCTCAATCCTTGGATCAGGTGCCGTTTGATCTAACTCATCATCGGGTTCTTCGGTATCTCCCGAACGGAGAGGGCTTGGATGAGTTGCGACGTTTGTTGGCATCTAGGCTGAAGACGCTCGTAAGCTAGGTTGGTGCTGTGGGGCGCGGTAGGAACACCTTGGGTGATGGAGCGGAAAGGGTCATTGGTTCGGCCACATGAGCAATGAGAGCTACTACGATTTCGGCGGCGGACTGGTTGTCGACCTGCGCTCGCTCGACCGCGAAGAGGAGCTTCAGTCACCGGAAGAGGTCGAGGAAAGCCTGCGCAATTGGATTCAGGCCGAGAAGGAGCGCGAGATTCGTGAGGCAGGCCCTCCCTTGAACCCGTACGAAGCTTGCTATTACGACAAGGACCAGCTCTATCGCGGGGCGATTGAGGCTCACGTCGACGATCCAGTTCTCGTCGAGAAGATATTCGAACAGATCGAGCGAAAGACGCCTCTCCTTCTAGAGGCAGCGAGGCGAGGGGGGACGCTCCGACAACAGGTCGAGAGCAGAGCCGCTACCGCTGGCGTCAGCGTTTTCGAGCCGATTCCAGTAGAAGAGATCCATGGAACGCCGGGGCCAAGCACGCGTTTTCCGTCAGCTGTGCAGTTTCGGGAAGAGATCGAGCGATTGCTTCCCGTCGTAGAAGAGCTGATGGGCCACGGCCGCGGGCGAGATCAGGGGCTCGTAGCGAGTAGATTCACTCGGCTATTCCCGGAGTTGACTCGCGAGAGAGCCCTTTATATCGCGAGCATGAATCCAGCCAGGGCGACGCGCGAGCTGGTGGCTTTCGGTCACGGTTGTTCGGAGCGCCACATGCGGCGGATCTTAGACGGTGAGGTCGGGCCGCCGTCTTCGAAGGGGACTCGTCGGAAGGTTTAGTCCCCGTCTGGGATGGCTCGTCTTCGATTTTTCTTTGAGCCAACACCCTGAATTCGTGCAGCTTTTTCCGGTGGACAAGATCGAAAATCGAACTTGTCCACAGCGAAGGTTCTTGCGGGTTGCATAGACCTCGAATCATCAACCTGATGCGAGGTCACGCAAATGCATGAAGAACCACGCTACGTCTCAGTCGCGCGTTTCGCGGAGTTGGTCAGTCTCTCACAGCGTACGTGTTGGAGTCTGATCGAGGGTCGCCTCATCCCGGTCTACAGGGTTGGCCGGCGGACCCTGATCAAGCCGGAGGAGGGCTTCGAGGCCCTTGAGCGGCTTGCGGTCGCCACGGACGAAGAAATCGCCAGACGGCGGTCTGAGCGTCCGGAGGGTGGCTGAAATGCCCGCCACTGCCGCGAGGGGCGGTAGTCCACATCGGCCGCACAGAAAGTTGTCTGACGAGCGACGTCTCCTGACGGTTTCGCAAGCAGCGTCCGAGTTGGGGATTTCCTCTGGTCATCTCAGGCGGGCGATCCGGAAAGGAGAGATACCCGCATTTCGGCTCGGCGCTCGGACGCTTCGCGTCTTTCCGGCAGATCTGTACCGGTGGGTGCGCAAGCACCAGGTTCCAGCCTGTGATCACGCGACGAAGCGGGGAGTCGAGATATGTGCGGACCTATGCCTGGGGGACGAAGGCGCAGGGAGGCGGACGTAATGGCGAGGTCGTCGAGCCCGGCGCCGGGCCCTGTTCCGGTAGTCCGCACGTTCTCTGAGATCCCTCGCTCAGAGGTCGAATGGCTCCTGGAGCCGTATCTGCCGCTCGGCAAGGTCGTAATGCTCGAAGGTGATCCAGGGACCGGCAAGACCTTCTTCGCCCTATGGCTTGCATCACGATTGTCGACCGGAGATATGCCTGCCGAGTTGACGATGGGGGTTCAGATGAACCCCATCGACGTGTTGTTCATGACGGCCGAAGACGGGCTCGACGACACGATCGGCCCGAGACTTGATTCGCTAGGCGCAGATGTGAATCGAGTGTCAGCGTTTGAAGGCAAGAGCGACGAGAACGGAAAGCTGATGCCCGTTTCGTTCAAGGATGTCGATGTCATCGAGGCGGCGATCAAGAAGAAGGGTGCACAGCTCGTCATCGTGGATCCGATTCAGGCGTTTATCGGCGCCGAAGTCGACGTGAATCAGTCGAACCAGACCCGGCCGCTGATGAGTGGATTGATGCGAGTCGCAGCATCCAATCACTGCACGATCCTGGTGATCCGGCATCTTCGAAAGAGCAAGCGCGATGTCGCGGCGTCACTGAGCGGATTGGGATCGGTCGATATCACCGCGGCCGTGCGTTCTCAATGGACGTTCGGGCATGAACCCGGCGACACCGGCCGTCTGATCGCAGCCCACTCCAAGAGCAATCTCGCGGATCCCGGCGAGTCGCTGGCGTTCCGCTTCGATGAAGAAGGAGCCCTTAGGTTCGACGGGGTTTCGGAGGTCACTGCGGACGATCTCGTCTCCGAGTCGAGCACTCCGCGACGCAAGCAAAAGAAGTCGGAGAAGGCCGCGGACTACCTACGGGAGAAACTCAGGGCCGGTCCAGTCCCCGCGCTGGAGGTCATCCAGGGCGGAAAGGAGTTGGGGTTGTCGGCTTCAACCTTGCGGCGCACCAAGAACGACCTTGGTGTGGTGGTGAGGAAGACTGGGGGCCGCGGAGCCGGATGGGTATGGGTTCTGCCCGGATGGAGGGAAGGCCAAAGGTGTTCAATTCCACCGACTGGGGATTCTGACCACCTTTGCCGCGAAACCGATCTCAGTTCCACGAAAGGGGGTAGTGGGAACGGACTTGAACACCTTGAAACCCCGAAAACGGTTTCCGCGGAGCCCGTTCTGTGACCCCCTCCCGCGAAACTAGTTTTCCCCCACAAAACTCCCCACAATCCCGCGTAACCCTTTGCGCTGACTGCGATGACCTCCGGGTTACCAGCTCCGAGGTCACGAGTCCCACGCCGAATAAACCGGCCAACTCAAATCGTCCGACCCTAGAATCCTGCCAGCAGGCAGAAACCAGGAAGTCTCGACGAGGCCGGCCGGAACTCCCGCCCGAAGAACGGCGGGAGCATCGGGTATCGGTGATGGTCACCGCTCGCGAGCTTCAGAAGCTTAAGGAGTTCGCTCGTCTTGAAGGGACTTCCATCAGTAGTGCAGTACGCCGACTTCTCTCACGGTCGCTGTGATGGAGGTTCGCGATTTGAGAAAGAAACCCAAGGGCCGGAAGTACCGGAACCTGGTCGCACGCAATCGGGTGATCTGGCTTGAAAAGGTCATCGGAGGACGGCGAATCCGTCGCTCATGCAAGACGAGCGATTGGGAAGTGGCGGCAGCGGTTCGCCAAGAGGTCGAGCGCCAGCTCGAGTGCTCCGAGCTGCCGATCTTCGATCTTCCCACCTTCGCCGAATGTGCAGACACCACCCTGGATCGCATGACCTACTTGTCGCCATGCAGCCAGGACGACCGCCACGCGCTCCTGCGCGCCGCAACCGACGAAAAGGAGCCCGGTTCCTTGCGGGCCTACTTCGGTGAAATGCGGATCGATGAGATTCGAACCCCCGTCCTGATGGACTGGTGGCATTCGGAGATCATCGGCAGGGGGCTCAAGTCCAAGACGGGCCGCGCTTATCTCGACACGATCAGCGCGGTGCTGGGTGATGCGGTCGACATGGAACTACTGGATTCAAATCCAGTGGACCATTTCCGAGCGGTGCTCCGTCGCCGCAGCCGGACGCAGAAGGGAAGGTCCCAAAGCGATCCGGGTGCGAGCATCGCTCCGATCGAAGATCCGGAATCGGTCGAGGCATTCGTCGACGCTTCGCGAAACATCGGCGGTGCCGCTCACATTCTCGATCTTCTCCAACTCGACGCCGGCCTCCGGCTTGGCGAAGCCACCGCGCTTTGCTGGCAGGACTGCCACTTTGGCGAGGACGGGGGCGACGAGTCGCGCTCGATCCGAGTGCACCGGAGTCGATCGCGGGGCAAGCACCTGGGCCCCACCAAGAGTGGTCGAGAAAGGACCGTGGCGATGTCCAGGAGGCTCCGTAACGCGCTCCTGGCCTATCACCTGGAGCAGGGCCGCCCCCTGTCGGGAAACATCGCTCCGCTTGACCACGCCAACTATCGAAACCGGCACTTCCGCACGGTGCGGAAGCTCGTCGCGATCGAGATTCAGAAAGAATCGGTGCCTTCGACGGTCTCGCTCGATGGGGTCACGCCGAAAGACCTGCGAGATACGTTCGCGTCCCAATTGCTCACGGTCGGAATTCAACTCCCATACGTGAGCAAGCAACTCGGACACGCGGACGTGGGCGTCACTGCAAAGCACTACGCCCGTTGGACGGGCGGCAACACCTATCGCAGTCCGCTCGAAGTTGGAGAAGGCGAGGTGCCTGCTGATCTACTCGCCCGTCTCCAAATCCACCCCCCACAAAAGTCCCCACACTCCCAATCGGGCTGAAAACACGAAGCCCCCGGAACCAAGCGATTCCGAGGGCTTAAGTGGTAGCGGGGACAGGATTCGAACCTGCGACCTCCGGGTTATGAGCCCGACGAGCTACCAGACTGCTCTACCCCGCAACAAAAAAAGGGGGCCTTTGAATAACGTGAGGCGGGGCGGCTGTCAATGAGGGGCAGTTGCGCACCTCGTGCGGAACCGATGCGGAGGGGCTGCACCGGCAACTTGAGCTTTCGAGCCTCGGCGTGCCACATGGGGGGCAGAAGAGGAGGCTCATTCGATGGATTGGAGCAGCAAACGACGCTGGGCAGCGCGCACTGGTGCGGCCGCATTGGCTTTCGTCCTCGGCGCGAGTGCGTCGGCGGGGACGCTGTACAGCTGGAAGACAGAAGACGGGACGTTCGCCTACACGAACGACAAGAAGCGGATCCCCGCGAAGTACAAGGGCGAGGCTGAGACCTCGAACCTGGGCAAGATGCAGAACTACGAGCGCTTCACGCCGGGGCCGCAGGTCGACGACAAGGCCTACGCGGATCGCATCGTGGAGCGGCTGGAAGTGCTGCGCGGTGGGGATGGCATGGCCGCGGCGAGTTCGGCCGGCGATACGGCGAAGACCGGCCCCTATGTCCGCCTGGCGGTCGACGGCCGCAATCGAACGGAGATCGATATCCCGATCGGCGCGGACGCCGGTGATATCGAGCCGGTGATCGTCGAGAACATCCGGATGAAGAAGACCAACGGTCGCCAGAGCACGCGTCACTTCAAGGTGGTGCGTCAGGGTGACAAGGTGTTGGCCGTCATCAAGGACAAGAAGCACGAAAGTCCCGCACACGGCGAGCACCACGAGCGCGACTACGACTCGAACGGTCTCGAGTAGGCGCGCGAGCGGGGAAGGGGCGCCGAAGCGCCACGCTGCGTTCCCACAGCGCGCAGCGAGGGCCTTCTAGCCTTCTCGCGCCCGACGTTCCTCGACCTCGCGTAGCCAGCCCGGGGGAATCCCGGCCTGGCGCGCGACGTCGGGGAATTCGGCTACTTCCCGACGCGCCTCTTCGAGGTCGCGCGTGGCGGACTCGAGCTCGCCATCCAAAGCCTCGCGTTCGCTCCCCTGGTAGCGATCCCGCTGACGCAGCTTGCGAATCGCCTTCTTGCTCTTGGCGATGCGCGCCTCGGCCGCCGCGATGCGCGCGAGGACCTGGTCGTATCGCTGCTGCCAGGTCGCCTTGAGGGTCTCCTGCTCCTTGGCTTCGGCGCGGGCCGCGGCCTGGGCGGCCGGGTCTGACGATGACGCCTCGGCCTGTCCCATGGCGATCACCACGCCAGCGAGGACGGCGGCGAGGGGCACCCACCAATCACGCACGATCGTCGTCATGCCACAACTCCCATGCCCGGCGCGTTGGGTTGGCCGGAATCGAGTACTCGGTCGAATACGTAGTCTTCGAGCTTGCGCACCAGCGCGCTCGAGATGTCGACGAAGCGCATCCCGAAGCCGTCGAGGTTTTCCATCGCACTTCGTCCGCGATGCCAGACTACACGCGCCGTCGGATCGAGCTCGGTGTCGGTTTCGGGCAGCACGAACTGCAGGCCCACTTCGCTCTGGTCGACCAGTTCGCGTCGCGTCTCGACGAAGACACCCCCTCGCGAAAGGTTGCGCACGCGGCCGAGGGCGACGTCGCCGTTGACCCGCAGCTGCACCGCGCTGTCGAGGGGGATCCGCGGGAGGCCCTGCGGAGTCTTCCCGCGCATGAAGCGCTGCACCGTCTGGTTGAGTACGACACGCGAGATCGGCTTGGCGAGCACGTCGTCGGCCCCCGCGCGCACCGCGCGTCCCCATTCGCGTGGATCGTCGACCCCCACGAGCATCACCACGGGGATGTCGCTGAGTTCGGGATCGAGCTTCACGGCCCGACACACTTCGTCGCCGTCGATTCCCGGCATGAAGAGGTCGACCACCATCACGTCGGGATGCAACGCGTGGGCGATCTCGAGGGCCTCTTCCCCGCAACGGGCGGTGACGACCCGCCCCGCGCGCGCCAGGAAGGTCGCGCCGAGTTCGCGGAACATCGCGGCGTCGTCGACCAGGAGGATCGTACGTTCGCGTCTTTCGCTTCCGCGTTCGTCGTTCAGCAGCTCGGGCACGGCATCACGTTCCGGGGCCGGTTTCGATTCGTCGCGCGCGCGTCAGTGCGCGGCGGCGAACTTCTCGAGGCCCACGAATTCCGGGCGCACCAGCCAGTTGTTCGTCACCCCTTCGCGGTACCAGTGCTGGATCTCGGTGACTTCGAAGACCACCGGCGAGTGGGTGTAGTAGGCCGTGTAGGTCACGCGAACCGTCGCGTTGGTGCGGCCGGTCTCTTCCTCGAACACGATCTGCTCGCTCTCGTGGTCGGTGAAGACGAGGTCGTCCTGGGAAGGGAAGGAGGAGACGAATTCCGAGGCCATCTCGGGATCGACGTACTGGCTCGCCTTGATGAAGTTGCCGAAGCGAACGAGCGCGGTGTAGCGGCTCTGGATGCGATCCAGCGAGAACTCGCGCTTGAATGGGTCGGTCCAATAGATCTCGCCGAACGCGCAGCCCAGGTTTCCGACCATCGACAGCAGCACGACCAGGCAAGCCAAGGTGCTTGCGGGCCTTCGAATCATGTCTCGCATTTCCCCTCCAAGATGCCTGCATCGAGCCGCAGAGCGGGCGCAGCTCGTGCCGCAGGGCGCCGGTCTGTCGCCACTTTCATCGGCGTGTGTTCGCGCGAGCCTGAGCGCTTTGCCGCGTGGGAACCCTCGGCAGGAAAGGCCGCGAGAACGCGCCAGGCCCCCGCTCCCCTACGGCACGCTCGGGGCCGCGATTCGTGAGCGAACTCACGCAGATAGGCCCTCGGAGGGGCAGGGTGGGGCGCTAGTCGGCGCGGGTGTCCGAGAGCGCCTCGACTTCGCGGTGGAAGGCTTCGAAGGTGCCGGCTTCGATGTGCCTGCGAGATTCGCGTAGCAGTCGAAAGTAGAAGGCGAGGTTGTGGATCGTGGCGAGGCGCGAGCCCAGGGCTTCGCCCGTGTGGAGCAGGTGGCGGAGATAGGCGCGCGAGTGGTTCGCGCAGGTGGGGCAATCACACGCGGGGTCGGGAGCGCGCGCGTCGTCCTTGTAGCGCGCATTGCGCACGGTGAGGATGCCTTCGCTCGTGAAGAGCAGGCCGTGTCGTCCGTTGCGCGTGGGCACGACGCAATCGAAGAGATCGACCCCCTCGGCGATGGCGTCGACGATGTCGACGGGCTTGCCGAGCCCCATGAGATAGCGGGGGGTGGCTTCGGGGAGTTCGTCGTGCGCGCAGGCGATCACTTCGCGTCGCTCGCTGCGTTCCTCGCCGAGGCCGAGGCCGCCATGGGCATAGCCGTCGAAGCCGAGGCTCGCCGTCTCGCGTGCGGAGAAGGCGCGGCGTTCGAGGGAGACGCCACCCTGCACGATGCCGAACACGGCCTGGTCTTCGCGCTTGCGCGCGTTCGCGCTTCGCTCGGCCCAGCGAAGGGTGCGGTCGAGGGCTTTCGCGAGGGCGCGATCGACGGCGTCATCCTCTCTTTCGCGATCGACCGGGCGCAGGCATTCGTCGAGCACCATCGCCACGTCGCTGCCGAGGGCTTCCTGGATGCCGATCACGCCTTCGGGGGTGAGCACGCGCCGCGCACCGTCGAGGGGCGACGAGAACGTCACCCCCTCGTCGTCGACGCGAACGCGATCCGAAAGCGAGGTCACCTGGAAGCCGCCGCTATCGGTGAGCCAGGGCCCGCGCCAACCCGTGAAGCCGTGCAGGCCTCCGAGGCTCTGCACGATGGCTTCGCCTGGGCGCTCGTGCAGGTGGTAGGTGTTGGCGAGCAGGACCTGGGCGCCAAGGGCCTCGAGATCTCCCGCCGAAAGCCCGCGCACGGCGCCATAGGTGGCGACGCTCATGAAGGCCGGGGTCTGGATCTCGCCGTGGGGTGTCGTCAGCCGACCGCGCCGCGCGCGCCCGGCCGTGGCTGTCACCTCGAATGCGAAACCGCGTGCGTTCATTGCCTGCTCGTCGACCTCATCGGGCGCTGTGGATCAGCATCGCGTCTCCGTAGGAGTAGAAGCGATAGCCCCTCTCGATGGCTTCGCGATAGGCCGCGAGCATGCGCTCCCGCCCCGCGAAGGCCGCGACGAGAAGTAGCAGCGATGAGCGCGGAAGGTGGAAGTTCGTGATCAACGCGTCGACCACGCGAAACTTCGAGCCGGGGCGCAGGAAGAGGTCGGTCTCGCCCGCGCCGGGCTCGACGCTGCCGTCTTCGCGGGCGCGGGCTTCGAGCACCCGCGCACTCGTCGTGCCGACGGCGACGATGCGCCCGCCGCGCTCGCGTGTCTTCGCGATGGCCTCGGCCGTGGCTTCGGGGAGCTCGATCGTTTCGCGGTGCAGGCGCCCCGACCGCAGGGCGGCCTCGTCGAGCGGCTTGAAGGTCCCAGTGCCCACGTGGAGCACGACCTCCGCCCGTTCGATTCCGATTTCGGCGAGACGCTCGAAGAGGGCCTCGGTGAAGTGCAGCCCGGCGGTCGGGGCCGCCACGGCTCCGTCGACCTGCGCGTAGACGGTCTGATAGCGCTCGCGGTCTCCCGCGCCTTCGCGGTCGCGTCGGATATAGGGTGGAAGCGGCGGTTCGCCGACGGCATACGGGTCGACGCCGGTTTCGAAAGCCAGCACGACCTCGCCGCCTTCGTGCACCTCGACGATCTCGGCCGCCACCGCCGGAGTCTCGCTTTCCGGCTTGTCGAAGGTCATGCGGATGCCGGGACGCAATCGGCCGCTCAACTTGAGAAGTGCGCGGTAGTGATCGCGACCTCCGTCGCCGCCCGCCGCCGAAAGCAGGAGCGCTTCGACGGCACCGCCGCTCTCGCGGCGGCCGCGCCGGCGAGCGCTGCGCACCCGGGTCGTGTTCACGACGAGGAGATCCCCCGGTGCGAGCCATTGGGGCAGGTCGCGGAAGTTCGCGTGCTCGATCGGCGCGCCCCCCTCGCGCTCGATCACCATCAGGCGCGATGCGTCGCGCTCGGCGCAGGGGGTCTGCGCGATGCACGCTTCGGGGAGCGCGAAGTCGTACGCGTCGAGATCGAGGTCGGTTTCGCGGGACACGGCGGGCCTACGGAAGGTTCAAGGCGCCTTGGCGCTCGGCGCCGGCGCGCTCACGTGCGCGGGCCCGTCGCTCGCCGCGAGCGTATCCGCCGGCTCGTCGCCTTCGTCGGGGAGGTCGGCTCCGGGAACCAGCGCGCTGAACAGGCTGGCCTCGTTCCCCGCCTCACGCGCCGTCTCCCGCGAGGCGTGGATCGCGTCGTAGGAAAAGAGCGCGTCCCCCGCGAGTTTCGCAGTGCGCGCGAGTTCGATCTGCTTCGGGGCCCGCTCGGGGCGCCCATCGAAGAGCCACACCCCGACTCCCGCCCAGATGCGCTCGGCCCGTTCATCGTGGCCGAGGGAATCGATTTGGTAGCCGAAGAGCCGATCGTCCTTCGTGTAGATCATGGGCACGGCGAAGTCGATCAAGCCCTCGTCGATCCAACGCCGCCAATCCTGGGCGAGGCTCAGGTAGGCGCGATCGACATAGGCGATCACGGCGGCCGAAAGACGCAGCTCGGGTTGCAGGGCCGCGGTGGCGGCGCCGATGCGGGCCACGAGTTCGGTCACCTTTTCGCGCCGCCAGTCGTCCCAGCGGGTTGTATTGCGTAGTCGGGCCGGGTCCGGCGCTTCGTCGTTCGCGTAGGGCCCGGGCACCCCCGTCTCCCGTTGGAAGCGCCGGCGGGAGGCATCGCCGTAGCCGAAGTCGAGGCCCACCCCGAAGCGGGAGCCCGGAACGAAGGGGAGCACGCCCGGGTGGCGGATGTAGTCGAGGTGGAGGCCGTCGAGTTCGGGATAGTGGCGCACCAGCTCTTCGAAGGTCGCGACCAGCTTGTCCGCCACGCCGGGGGCGGCGGGGTCGAGGTAGATGCCCGGTGTCCCCGCGCGCAGCCATCCGCGATCGGGTTCGGGGAGATCGAAGCCTTCGGGGTAGTCGAGGATGCTGCGCCCCTTGCGATCGACGTGCACGGCCTGCTTGCCCAACTCGGCGAGGATCGGGGCATCGGGGTTGTGACTGAGGGAGAGCACGTTCACCCAGGCGTGCACGCGCAACCCCTGGGCGTGGGCCTTCTCGATCAGCGTCGCCAGGGGATCGCTGCCGTGGGCATCGACGATGGCTTGGTAGGGCGCCGCGTCGGCCAGGCTGCTGCGATACCAGGCGCGCCCTCCGCGATAGACCTGCACGAAGAGGTCGCTCACCCCGAGCGCCAGGGCGTCGGCGATCAGCTCGTCGGTGCGCTCAGGTGCCTCGAGGACCCTCCGCGATCCTTCGCAGAGCACCCACAGGCCGCGGTAGGCGCCAGCCTCGACCGGAGCCGGGGCTTCGGCTTCGCTCGGTGCGGGCGGCCCGGCCGATACCGCGGGAAGGCTGTCCGGAGACTGTGGATTCCCACAACCGGGGGCGAACGCGAGGAAGACGCTCAGCATCCAAGCCAGGGCGCCGAAGGTTCGAAACATCCGCATGCGACGAGAGGAAGAGGTCAAAGTTGGGGAACCCTAGCAGCCTGATCCGCCTGCGATTGACACGTGCAACACCTCCTGCACACTGTCGGTTCATTGGGGGGAGTCGAGTGAGGCGCCGGTTTGGGCTTTCTCGGCAGAGGGGACACGTTCGTCCGCTTTGCGCGAGATCAGCAGTGGTGGTCTGCGCGCTGCTTTGGGTAGCGCTCGGTGGATCGCCGAGCAGTGCCTCTGCGAACGCAGATGCGTCCGCGCCGACGCGCCTCGCGGCCGAGACGCGGCTGGCTTCGGTGGCAGGGGTCGCCCGGACCGAGGGCGCCGCCTCGATCGATCCCGCTGTCCTCGCAAGCGACATCCTCCGCCGCGACCCCGCGCGCGCGTTGCGCCACGCCCTCGCAGTCGACGATCCGATGCTGGCCGCCGCGCGCTTCGCGAAAGTGGCCGACGATTTCCCGATCATCGCGGACCACGCGACGCTGCTCCGAGCGCGCAACCTCACCGAAGCCAACCTCCACACCGAAGCCGCGGCCACCGTCGCGGCCGCGATCGAACGCCACGGCGACTCGCCCCTGCGCGCCGACTTCTTCGAGACCCTCGGCGATGCCCGCGAACACACGGGAGACGAGGATGGGGCCCGCGACGCCTGGACGCGCGGCATCCGCGCCACGCGAGACAGCGAGCGCCAGGCCGCATTGCGCATGAAGGTCGCGGCTTCTCTCGAGCGCACCGAGCACTTCAAGGATGCGGCCTCGGTCTATCGCCGCATCTGGACCAAGCACGCCACGAGCGAACAAGCCGAAGCGGTCGACGCCCGCCTCGCGAGCGTCGAACGGAAGCCGGGCGTGCCCCCGCGCACCGCCAACGATTGGCGCAAGCGCGGCGATCAGCTCTATCGCAAGCGCCACAACGAAGAGGCCCTCGAAGCCTACGACCGCGCACTCTCGGGCAAGCTCAAGAAGTCCGAACGCCAACGCGCCGAGAACCAGCGGGCCCACACGCTCTTCCGCCTGCGCCGCTACCCCGAGGCCGTGAAGGCCTTCAGCGCGATGCCCCAACAAGACGACGTGCCTCTTTGGCGCGCGCGATCGCTGGCGCGCAGCGGGGAAGTCCCGAAGGCCGTGAGCGAATTCGAGAAGCTCGCGAAGAAGGCGCGGGGCGAGATCAGCGTTCGCGCCACCTATCTGGCGGGGCTCCTGCTCGACGGTCGCGGGCACATCGATCGCGCCGAAGCGCATTTCGATTGGGTGTCGCGCAATCGGGTGTCGCCCGGGCTCAGCAGTGCGGCGCTCTGGCGCCTCGGTTGGGCGGCGTATCGAGGGGGCGACGACGCGACGGCCATTGGACACTTCGAGCGCCTGCTCTCGGACGACGACGACCCGATCGGACGCCTGCGCACGCGCTATTGGCGCGCGCGCTCCCTTGAACGCAAGGGCGACATCGCCCAGGCGACCGACGAGTTCGGCACGATCGCGAACGACTTTCCCTTCTCCTACTACGGCTGGCGGGCGCGGGATCGCATTCGCGATCACGACGATCCGAGCCCGGGGCTGCGACCCGACCCCGGCAGCACGCGTCTGGCCGGCCGCGATCTCGAGCGCCCCAAGATCCTGCTCGCCGCCGGGCTCGAAAAGCTCGCCCTCGAAGAGATGCGACGCACCGCCCGGCGCGCCCGCGGCCTCGCCGATCGCCTCGCGATGGCGCAGCTCTTCAGCGAAGCCGAGGCCTACTACGACGCGCTTCGCATCGTGGTCGACGCCTACACCGAAGACCTCGCGCGCGGGCCGGTGCCGCAGCTCGAAGAGCTCTGGTGGCATGCCTGGCCGTCGGCGTTCAAGGAGCTGGTCTCGGCTTCGACCCAGGACGAGAACAGCGTCGAGCCCGCGCTGGTCTACGCGATCATGCGCGAAGAGAGCGGGTACCGGCCGAAGATCCTCTCGGTGAGTGGCGCGCGGGGGTTGCTCCAGATCATGGTGCCGACGGGAGATCGGCTGGCCAATCGCATGGGCGCAACCGGGTACCAGCCCGACGATCTCTTCGATCCCGAAACCAACATCAAGCTCGGCGCCTACTACCTCGCCGAGTTGATGGGGCGCTTCGATGGCCGTCGCTCGGCCGCGATCGCGAGCTACAACGCCGGCCCGAACGCGGTGGCGGAATGGCTCGAGAAGCCCACCGCGAAAGAAGACGACCTGTGGGTCGAGTCGATCCCCTACGACCAGACCCGCGGCTACGTGAAGCGCGTGCTGCGCAGCTATCACGCCTATCGCGTCCTCTACTGATCCGGGTCGCGGGGAGGGGCCGAGCACGCGCCCGGGTTGCGTGCGCCTTGCCGACCCCCTGCGCAATCGGGTGCTTTTCACTGTGGAACGCCCGCCAACTGCCGAAGAGTTTCGAGAAGGTTCGAACGACGAGGGGCAGGAGGCGCAGATGGGCCGAAAGAAGACGAAGCAGAAGGGCGGAAGCGGTACCGGAACGCTGCTTCTGATCGTGCTCCTGATCGCAGGTGGCCTCGGTGCCTTCAACTACCACCGCAACCTCTCCAAGGAAGAGGCCCAGGCGAGGTCGCGCCCCTTCCAGGGCTATACCGACGAGGCCCTCGCCGAGTTGGCGGAGGCCTACGGTGAACAGGCCGACATCCTCGAGCGCAAGTACAAGGCCTCGATGCAGAAGGTCGGCGGCGTGCGCGACACCGACGGGCTGATCTCGGAGAAGGTCGCCGAGTTCGAGCGCGTCCAGAAGATCGGCGATTCGGTGCGCGTGGCGACCTCGCAGGTGGCCGATGCCGAGGCGCGGCTGCGCCAGATCACCGACGAGCAGAACTGGCGGCGCAACCAGAGCCAGTGGTCGCTCCACCTGAAGCGCCTGACCGCGATCTGATCCCCGCGCGCGGCGAGGGCAGGGGGCGATCGCCTACTTGTCCTCGATGTCTTCGATCTTGATCGGGTCGCCCGTGGTGCCCGACACCGGGTCGTTGTCGTCGATGTTCGTGTCGGCCGCGTCGGCGACCTCCGCGCCTTCGACGGCGTCCACGATGTCCACGACATCGTCGTCTTCCGTTTCGGCATCGGCCGAATCTTCGAAGAGCTCTTCGCCCGTCCCGGGGGCGGTCGGGCGATCGTCCATCGACATGTCGTCGTCGGATTGGGGCGCTTCGTCGTCGAACATCGGCACCATCGGGCGTACCTTCGGCTTCTTGCCCTTCTTCTTCGACTTGTCGACGGGGGCGTCCTTGGGCTTGTCGCGCTGGTCAGCGCCGCATTTCGGGCAGACGGGCTCTTCCTTGCCGAGGTCGTAGAACTTCGCCTCACAGTTGAAGCACTCCCACTTGTACCCGAGCTTGGGATGACGCGGGCCGGTCGGCTTCGCCTTGCCGCGGCGGGCGGCGAGGGCGGCGGCCGCCTTCTCTTCGGCGATGCGCTTGGCTTCGGCTTCCTTCTTCGCCCTGGCTTCGGCCTTGGCCTTCGCCTCAGCCGCGCGCTTGGCTTCGAGGGCCTTCTTGGCGGCGGCCTTCTTCTTTGCCGCGATCGCAGCGGCCTTCTTCTTTGCCGCTGCCTTCTTC
The DNA here is from genome assembly GCA_028278345.1 of Myxococcota bacterium. Taxonomy (GTDB): domain Bacteria; phylum Myxococcota_A; class UBA9160; order UBA9160; family UBA4427; genus DUBZ01. Next base: position 6,677 of record JANQEL010000082.1, on the reverse strand, counting down.
TTCGCGATGGCCTTCTTCTTGGCGATCGCCTTCTTCTTCGCGATCAGCGCCTTGCGCTTCTTGATCGCGGCAGCCTTCTTCTTCGCAGCCGCGGCCTTCTTCTTGACGGCGGCTGCCTTCTTCTTCGCCGCGGCCGCCTTCTTCTTGGCCGCTGCCGCGGCCTTCTTGCGCGCGGCCTCGGCCTTCTTCTTCGCCGCGGCGGCTTTCTTCTTGGCAGCCGCAGCCTTCTTCTTTGCCGCAGCCGCCTTCTTCTTGGCTGCCGCGGCCTTCTTCTTCGCCGCTGCCGTGTTCTTTGCGCTCGTCTTCACTTTCTTCTTTGCGCTCTTCTTCTTCGAGGTCTTCTTCCTGGCCTTCGCGCCCTTGCGCGCACTCTTCTTCTTTCCAGCCTTCTTCCGGGCCTTCTTCTTCGCGGTCTTGCGGGACGTCTTTGCGCGGCCCCTGGCAGTGGATCGCTTGGATTTCTTTCGGGTCGATTTCGCGGGGCTCATGCTTCTCTTCCCATTTCGCTGTCGTTCCCCGGGACGCCGCTGGCTCGTTTCGGAGTCAGTGCTCGGCGACCGTGTCGGGGAGCCGTCTGATACGCACACCCATTGGTTCGTGGCTCATGCGATCGGATCGGTCGTGCGTCGTGGGGGAAAGCCCGCAAGCGTGTGGTTCGCGATGGCGATCGACGGGGAAATCGATGGGAATACCGTGCTCACGCTGTTCGGCTACGCGCCAAACCTCCCGGAATCAAAGGTCCTCGGCAGCTCAGTTACACCGTCTGTTGCCGATTTTCCAGCGGGGATGGTCGAGAAAGTTGCAGGAACGTGGCGATTTGTGGCGTCAGCCGCGTCCACCGACCTTCGCGTCCTCGTCGACGAGGGAATTCACATGGTCGGGTTCGAGGCTCTTGGTGGGGTGACGACCCGCCACCTGGCCCATGAAGGGTGGATGGATCGAGTAGCCGAGCAGGCTCTGCAGCCGGGGTGACATCGCGGCCACGCGATCTCTCGGGATCGAGAGGAACCAGTTCTCCTGGGTGCGGGCCCAGGGCTCGCAGTACTGGTGGCTGAAGGCGCGCCGGGGTCGGTCGCTTCGATTGCCGCCGCCTCGATGGAGCAGGGTGCCCGAGAAGATGGCGCACGAGCCCGCGGGCATCTCCAGCGGCTGGAGCTTCGCCTCGAAGGCCGGGTTCTGGGGGCCGTCGGGGGCGCTGATCATACTGGTTGCGACCTCGTCGTCGCTCCAGCGGTGACTGCCGGGGATCACCTCGGTTCCGCCATTGCTCGCCGCGAAATCGTCGACCGCCCAGATCGTCGACACGCTGATCGCCGGCCGCGGTCGGGGGATCGGATAGAAGGTGTCGTCGTAGTGCACGGGCTGGGGCTTCTCGCCGGGGGCGATGCAGATCGCCTGGCTGGCGGTGAGCTGGTAGTTGGGTGCGAGCAGCGCATCCAGAACGTCGAGCACCGCTGGGTGTTCCACGGTGGCTTCGAACACCTTTCCGCGGCCGACGAGCGAATACACGCGCTGGGTCCTCACGCCTTCGAAGTCGTTGCGTCCGCTCCAACCGAGACCCGTGTAGTCGTCGATGCGGGTGCGGATCTCCTCGAGTTCGTCTGGCGAGAGCAGCCCTTCGAGGATCACGAAGCCCTGGTCTTCGAATCGATCGAGTCGTGAGCGGGTCGTCGGGTTCATCCGCGTCGGAAGGCCTGTGGCGGGAGGGTGAGGGGGAGATCTGCTGCGGTGGTGATGCCCGGGGCCGCTCAGCACACCGCGGGGATGGCGTTCACGATGCGCATCGTGGTTCCCACCATGCCGTGGTCGCTGTAGTCGTCGGCGCTGCCCAGAGTGAGTTCGCACTGGTAGCTCGGATCGCCTTCGATCAGCAGCCGATAGGTTCCGTCGCGCCGCGCGGTCGGCCAATCGGGTGCGATGTCGGGAGCGAGGCGATTGATGTGCTCGATGACGATCGCATCGCGCCCGTCCACCACGCCGATGGTCTCGAAGCGGACGGCCCCCACCGTGCCGGCTTCGATGTGACCGGCGGCGACATCGAGCGGGCGTTCGGTGATGCGCTTTTCGTAGGTCTCGCGAATCTCGTCGAGGGGTGCACCGAGGTGATCCGCGACCATCTGCACCGGCGGCGCCCACGCAGAAGCCTGTACCCCGGGAAGCTCCATCAGGCAGCGGTGCTCGGGTGGTTTGCCGAAGCCGAAGACCTCGTAGATGGTGAACGGGACGGGATAGGTCTCGTAGCCGAAGACCTCCTGGGTGCGGATCGAATCGATGCGGTGGGAGAGCGTCGCGAGCACGAGCGCGAGGTGGTCGCCGGCAAAGCCGGGCTCGATTCCCGAGGCGTAGAGGGTGGCGCCTCCGGCCCGCGCGGCTTCTTCGATCGCGGCGACCGCGTCCGGGTCGTAGCCCGCCGGGTGGAGCAGGCCGGGAACCGAAGTGGTGACGACGTTGATCCCGCGCGAGAGAAAACGGCAGAAGTCGTCGACACACTCCTTGGGCCGGGCTTCGCCACTCGCCGTATACGAGATGCAGTCGGGATCGAGCGCCAGTAGGGCGTCGGCATCGTTCGTGGTTTCGACGCCGATGGGGTCGAGCCCGACGACCTCGCCGGCATCGCGCCCGCGCTTCGCCTCGGCGTGAACCCAGACGCCCACGAGTTCGAGGTCGGGGCGATCGGAGAGCGTGCGAACCGCGATCGCGCCGCAGCCCCCGGTGCTCCATTGGACGACGCGCAGGGGTTTCATGGGAGTCTCCAGGCTTTCGCTTCGCGTTCAGTCGAGGCGGCGCACGTGCAGGGCGTCGGGGCAGCGCAGCACGCTTCGACGGGGCTCGGCGGCTTCGGGGTCGAGGAGTTCGAGGCGGGGCATGCGCTCGAGCAGGATCTCGATCGCAGTGCAGAGGTTGCGCCGGGCGAGGTGCATGCCGGGGCACGATTTCACGCCGCGACCGAAGGTGAGGGCGTTGCTCGTGTTGCGCCCGATCTCGAAGCAATCGGGGTCGTCGAAGCAGGCCGGATCGCGGTTCGCGCCTGCGATCGCGAAGAGCACCCAGCTATCGGCCGGGATGTCGACGCCGTGGAAGCACGTGGGATGGCTGGCGGACATACGCGGGAGCACCGCGATCGGGGTTTCGAAACGCAGGGCTTCGTCGACGGCGGGTTCGATCAGCGTGGGGTCGTCGCGCAGCCGCGACCAGGCATCTTCGTGGCGAAGCAGAATCGAGAGTGCATTGCCCAGCGAGCCGTGGGTGGTCTCGCCGCCGGTCGGGAAGAGCAGGCGGACGTGGCTATAGATCTCTTCGTCGGTCAGCGCGCGACCTTCGACCTCGGCCTGGGTCAGCGCCGAAATCACGTCGTCGCGCGGTTGCTGCCGGCGTTCGTGCACGATCGGGGCGAGGAAGGCCGTGAGCTCTTCGGCGGCCTTCGCCGCTTCGATCGGATCGTCGCGAAAGCTCAACAACGCCAACGCCCAGCGGTGGAAGGCCTCCTCGCGATCGCGTGGCAGGCCGAGCAGGCGCGTGATCACGAGGTAGGGGAAGCGCGCCGCGTAGTCTTCGACGAGATCGAAACGCTCGCGGCCTTCGAGTTCGTCGAGCAACTCGTTCGCGATGGGGGCGAGGCCTTCGGCCACATGTCGATCGACGGCACGGGAGCGAAAGGCCGGCGTGGCGAGCCGGCGGTAGACGCGATGTCGCTCGGGCTCGGGCATCGAGATGAAGCTCTCGCCGATCGCGCCCTCGAAGGAGGCCTGGTACATGCGATGGGGCGGGAAGCGCTCCGTGTCGATGAAGGCGTCGAAGAGCGGTTCGCGCGCACAGATCACGAACGAGGGGATACCGAGGAAGCGCGTCGGGGTGACGGGACCCATGGCGCGCAGGGCGTGCAGCGTGCGGTGGAGCGACTCGCCGGGGAGTTCGTCGAAGGCGAAATCGACGGCGCTCGGATCGGGGGTCGTGGCATCGGCTGCGGCCATCGCGCCAGCGTAGCGCGCGAAGCTGTAGGGCATATGCTGTCGAGGAGTCGCGTTCGAGCACTTCATGCGACGAAGGAGACGAGCCATGGGTGAAGTGATTCCGAGCGTCCCCGCGGACGCCACCGACGACGTCATGCTCGACGCCCTCGACGAGGTCGGTGCGGTGATCGTCGAAGACTTCCTGTCGCCGGAGGTGCTCGAGACCTTCAATCGCGAAGTGGACCAGCTCATCGCCGCCGAACGCGGCATCGTGCGCGACTTCCCCAACGAGGCGATCGCGGGCTTCTTCGGGGATCGCGTGACCCACGTCTCGGGGGTGGCGGGGAAGTCGCGCTGCTTCGTCGACCATGTGCTCTGCCATCCGCGGTACATGTCGATCTGCGATCGCATGCTGCTTCCCAACTGCGCGGATTATCAACTCAACATCGCCCACCTGATGGAACGTCTCCCCGGCAGCGAGGCGCAGTTCCTTCACCGCGACGAATGGGTCTGGAAGCGCCTGCCGAAACTCGAAGGCGAGGTGCAGTTGGCGTCGTTGATCGCGCTCTCCGACTTCACCGCCGACAACGGCGGCACCCTCGTCGTGCCGGGCAGCCATCGTTGGGAAGAGGGGCGCTACCCCGAACCGGACGAGGCGGTGGCGACTGCGATGCCGGCGGGCAGCGCGGTGGTCTACCTCGGCAGCACGTTCCACGCGGGGGGCGCCAACGTGACCTCGGACGTGATCCGCCGCGGCATCCACGTGAGTTACACGCTTGGCTGGCTACGCACGGAAGAGAACAACTGCCTCTCGACTCCGCCCGAAGTCGTGCGCGCGATGCCTCAGCGTGCGCGCGAACTGCTCGGTTTCGGTATCCACGACGATCTCGCGGCCGGCGGCGGTTACCTCGGCGTCGTCGAACTCAGCGAACCGTGGAAGCGGATCGTCGCGGAAGGCGAAGCCTCCTGATCGAAGAACGGTTCTGGACCGAGCGTTGCGTTCGTTTCGGAATGGCGAATCGATGCTCGTGCTTCGAACCGGGGGAGGGGCAAACGCGTTAGGCTCGGCCGCCCTCACCCATCATCGACCTTCATCGAAGAGCGATCCCCCATGCCCGACTACCGCGCCCCCCTGCGCGAGATCGATTACCTGCTGCGCGATGTCTTCGACGCCGAGGCGCACTACGCCGGCCTCGAAGGCTGTGAATCCGTCAACCTCGAGTTGCTCGACACGATCGTGCGTGCAGCGGCGGAATTCGCAGAGCAGGAGGTGGCGCCCCTCTTTCGCGTGAGCGACGAGCAGGGTTGTCGCTTCGAGAACGGCGCGGTCACGACCCCCGATGGCTTCTCCGCGGCCTTCCGCAGCTACGCCGAAGGCGGTTGGCAATCGTTGACCGCACCTTGCGAAGTGGGCGGGCAGGGCCTGCCACCTTCGATGGGTTTTCTGGTGACCGAGCTCGTGGGTTCGGCCTGCTGGGCGTGGAGCATGTATCCCGGGCTCGCGCTGGCGCCCGTCACCTGTCTGCTCGCCGCGGGAACGAACGCCCAGAAGCAGACCTACCTGCCGAAGCTCCTCGCCGGGGAGTGGGCGGGCACGATGTGCCTGACGGAGGCGCACTGCGGTTCCGACGTCGGGCTGCTGCGCACGAAGGCCGTGCCGATCGGCGACGGTCGCTACCGAATCAGTGGCAGCAAGATCTTCGTCTCGGGCGGTGAGCAGGACATCACGGAGAACATCGTCCACAGCATCCTGGCTCGCGTGGAAGGCGCACCCGCCGGCACCAAGGGGGTATCGCTCTTCGTGGTGCCCAAGCGGCGTGTGAACCCGGATGGTTCGCTCGGCGAAGCCAACGGCGTCAGCTGCAGTTCGATCGAACACAAGATGGGGCTCAAGGGTTCGGCCACCTGCGTGATGAACTTCGACGAGGCCGAAGGGGAGATCGTCGGCGAAGAGGGGCGCGGTCTCGAAGTGATGTTCGAGTTGATGAACACCGCGCGCCTCGGCACCGCCCTCCAGGGTCTCGCGATGGGGCAGGTGGCTCATCAATGGGCCCTCGCCTACGCCCGCGAGCGCGAACAGATGCGCTCGCTCACCGGGCCGAAGAACCCCGAGGGCGAAGCCGACCCGATCATCGTGCATCCCGACGTGCGCCGGATGCTCCTGATCCAGAAGGCGCTGGTCGAGGGTTCACGCGCGCTCATCAGCTGGCTCGGGCAGTTGGTCGACCTGGCCGCGCATGGCGACGAAGCGCGCAGCAAGGAAGCGAACGATCTACTCGAACTGCTGACCCCGGTCGCGAAGGCCTTCTGCACCGAGGTGAGCCAGGAGGTGTGTGCTCTCGGCATGCAGGTGTTCGGCGGTCACGGCTACATCGCCGACAACGGCGTGGAGCAGGTGATCCGCGATGGCCGCATCTCGACGGTCTACGAGGGCACCACCGGCATCCAGGCCCTCGACCTGATCGGCCGCAAGGTGCTCGGCACCGGCGGGGCGTTGCTTCGCAACGCGACCGCGATGATTCGCGCGTACTGCGACGCGCATGCAGACGACGAGGGTCTGGCCGAGTTCATCGCGCCACTGCGTGAATACAACGAGGCCTGGGACGAGCTCACGAAGACGGTCAGCGAACGTGCGATCCAGAACCTCGACGAACTCGGCGCAGCGTCCGTCGACTTCGCCATGCTCTCCGGCTACGTCGTCCTCGCCTATCTCTGGGCCCGCATGGC
>JANQEL010000063.1 GCA_028278345.1 Myxococcota bacterium | reverse complement strand
CCTTCCTGCATCGCTGGCTCGGCAACCCGGCGCTCTCGGCGATGGTGCGCTTCATGTTCATGGCCCCCGTCACCGACATCTACTGCGCAATGCGCGGCTTTACGAAGAAGCTCTACCTCGAACTCGACCAGCGCTGCACCGGGATGGAGTTCGCGACGGAGATGATCATCAAGTCGACGCTCCACGAAGCGAAGATCGCCGAGGTGCCCATCACCCTGCATCCCGACGGACGCAAGGCGCACGGGCCGCACCTGCGCACCTTCCGCGACGGCTGGCGCACGGTTCGCTTCTTCTTGATGTACAGCCCGCGCTGGCTCTTCCTGGTACCCGGCTTCCTGCTCGTGCTCTCTGGGATGCTCGGTTATGGCGCCGCGTATGCGCCGTCGCCGGTCTTCGGGATCGACTTCGGACCCCACACCCTGCTCGTTTCGAGCCTCGCGCTCCTGCTCGGCTATCAATCGATCCTATTCGCGATCTTCACCAAGACCTTCGCGATCACCGAGGGGCTCATGCCCGAAGATCCACGCGTGATCCGCTTCTTCGACGTGGTGAACCTCGAGAAGGGGTTGCTCCTCGGCGGGCTCTCCTTTCTCGCCGGCGTTGCACTCATCAGCAAGACCGCCATGCAGTGGTGGGCATCCGACTTCGGTCCCCTCGACTACGAATCGACCCTGCGCTGGGTGATTCCCGGCATGACGCTCGCGGCCCTCGGCTTCCAGACGGTGCTCTCGGGCTTCTTCGTCAGCATCCTGGGTATGGGTCGGCGGTGAGCGTCGCCGAGAAGCTTCACGAAGCTTACGGTTTCGACCGGCGGGTCCGCGTCCTCTCCAATCACATCGAAGGCCTGCTTCCGAGGGGAGCGCGCGTGCTCGACGTGGGTTGTGGCGATGGAACCATCGACAGCCTGCTCTGTGAGCTGCGCCCCGATGTTTCGATCGAAGGCATCGATGTCCTGGTGCGCCCGGAAACGCGGATCGAGGTCAAGGCCTTCGACGGCACGACGATCCCGCATCCCGACGACTCTTTCGACTGCGTGCTCTTCGTCGACGTGCTGCATCACAGTGAGGACGGGCTTGCGCTTCTGCGCGAGGCGCGGCGGGTCGCGCGCGAAGTCATCGTGATCAAGGACCATCGACGCAACGGATGGCTGGCCGGGCCGACCCTTCGCTTCATGGACGACGTCGGCAACAAGCGCTTCGGTGTCGAGTTGCCGTACAACTATTGGAGCCACGAAGAATGGCACGCCGCCTTCGGCGAGCTTGCCCTCGAAGTGCGGAGCTGGAAGCAGAAGCTCGGCATCTATCCGTGGCCCGCCAGCATGCTGTTCGATCGCGGCCTGCACTTCGTGGCAGCGCTCCGGGTCGGGGCGACCGCGGGGGGATGAGGTGATGGCGAGCACCGCATCGTCGCCCGCCGGCACGTTGATCGCCTGGCTCGCGATCGCGGTTGCGAGCTTCGCCTTCGCCGGCCCGCAGATCGAGGCCCTGGGGCTCTACTACGACGAAGCCTTCATGGCCCAACAGGCGCGCGATTTCACCGAACCGGCGCGCGCGGCCGTTCACCCACCGAGCGTCACCACAGGCGAGCTCTTCGGGAGGCCCTTTCCGATCCGCAACGCCGCGTATCTGGGGTCGCTCAAGAGCCAGCTCGCGATCCCCGGCTTCGCGCTCTTCGGCGCGACGAAGATGACCCTGCGGTACTCGACGATGGCGGTGGCCCTTCTCGGTCTGCTCTTGGCGATGCTCGCGGCGCGGCGCGTGTTCGATGATCGGGTGGCGATCGCGATGGGAGTGCTCGTCGCGAGTGATCCCGCCTTCCACTTCTTCTCCCACTTCGAGTGGGGGCCCTTCACGAGTCTCTTTCTCTGCCGCGCGGCCGGCGTGTGGTTGTTGCTCGTGGGCGTTGCACGGCGCAGCACCTCGGCCTGGATCGCCAGCGCCGTCTGCTTCGGGCTCGGGGTCTACAGCCGGGTCGACTTCGCTGTGATCCTCGCCGGCTACGCGCTCGCGCTCCTCGTCGTTGCGCGACCGTGGCTCGCCCGGGTCTGGAAAGAGCAGCGGCCACAGCTGATGTTCGCCGGTGCGGGATTCGCCGTCTCCCTGCTTCCCGTCGCCGTGGTGGTGGCCGATGTGTTGGGCGCCGGTGGCGGCATCACGGGGCGGGGCGATCTCGCGTATCGCGCCGAGGTGCTCCTGAGCATTCTCGACGGCTCCCACTTCGCGAGGCTTCTCGAAGTGGGCGGGCGCTTCGAGGCCATGTTCGTGCACGATGCGGTTTCGACGGTCTTTCCCGCGGTCTTCGCGGCGTGCCTCATCGTGGTCGCCGTGCTCGCCTTGCGTGGTGACGGGAGCGAGCGAGCGAGGGTCGGATGGTTGGTGATCTCGTTGATCGCGATCGCCGGGGCCATGTTGGCGATCGGTGGCGCGGTTCGCGCGCATCATATGTTGAACATCGCTCCGCTGCCCCAGCTCGTGGTCGCCGCGGCACTCGTGGGCGCGGCGCAGGCTCCGACTCGCTCGCAGGGCGGTGGACGAGCGGTTCGCGCGCTCGCGGCCATCACGCTCCTCTTGTGCGTCGCGTCCAACGTCGCGGTGCTGGTCGGCACGGCCGACACCATTCACGAGACGCGTGGCACGGGACGCTTCAGTCACGCCCTCGAGCAGTTCGCGATCGCGCTCGATGGCGAGGAAAGGCCAGGGCTCGAAGTCGTGGCCCTCGACTGGGGCTTCCACGAGCCGGTCCACTTCTCGACCACGAAGCTCGAGTCGCGCGAACCGATCTGGAAGATCTCCCAGGCCATGGTGGGTGGGAAGACCTGGGAAGCCGATGGCGGTGTCGACACCATCTACCTGATGCACGAAGGCGAGGACGATCTCTTCCGCCTGGGCGAACCCTTCGCGCGCCTCGTCCGCATCCATCGGGAGCACGCGCGCGTCGAAGAATATCGCGACGGGCGCGGCGACGTCGTGTTCGAGAGCGTGCGCTTCGATCGACCGCACACGTTGTCGTACGCGGCGCGCGAGGGTTTCCGTCTCAGATGGCGCGAAGCAGGACTTCTGCCACCTTCTCCTGTTGATCCGCAGTGATACCCGGGAAGAGAGGGAGCGAGAGGATCTCGCGCGCAGCCTTCTCGGCGACGGGGAAGCTCCCCTCGCCGAGCCCCATCGACGCGTAAGCGCCCTGGAGATGACACGGGGTCGGGTAGTGGATGCCCGCGCCGATGCCCTGCTCGTGCAACTGCGCTAGCACGCGATCGCGCTCGGGAACGCGAACGACGTAGAGATGCCAGACGGCTTCGTTGCCGGGCGCAACCTTGGGCAGCACGACATCCGATGCGCCGGCGAGCAGCTCGTCGTAGCGGGCAGCCGCCTCGCGACGTTGCTCGTTCCAGTCTTCGAGCCGATCGAGCTTCGCGCGCAGCACGACCGCTTGAAGTGTGTCGAGGCGCGAGTTGAAACCCACCACGGGGTGTTCGTACTTCACCGTTCCACCCCAGTTGCGGAGTTCACGCACCCGCTGGTCGAAGGCGTCGTCGTTGCACAGTACGGCACCCCCGTCGCCGTAGGCGCCGAGGTTCTTGCCGGGGTAGAAGCTCATCGCCGCAGCGACCCCAAAGCCCCCTGCGCGACAACCGTTGCGGCGCGCGCCGTGGGATTGGGCCGCATCCTCCATCACCGTGATGCCGCGACCGCGCGCGAGGTCTTCGAGCTTCTCGAAGGGCGCGATCTGCCCGTAGAGATCGACGGCGAGGATGCCCCGCGTGCGCTTGTTGATCGCCTCCTTCGTCTTCGCGACGTCGATCAGGTAGTAGTCGGCGTCGCAATCGACGAAGACCGGCGTCGCGCCGACGCGGGTCACCGCGAGCGCGGTCGCGATGAAGGTATTGGCGGGAACGATCACCTCGTCGTCGGGGCCGATGCCCTCGGCGCGCAGGATCATCTCGATCGCGTCCGTCCCGCTCCCGACGCCGATGCAGTGGCGTGTATCGGAGTACTTCGCGAAGGCGCGCTCGAAGTCTTCCACCGCGGGGCCGAGCACGAAGGCCGTGCGCTCGAACACCGCGTCGAAGCCGCGCTTCACTTCTTCGGCGATCTCTTCGTGCTGCAGCCGAAGGTCGACGAGGGGGATGTCCATCGCCCTATCCACCCACCAGCGCTTCGCGACCGCGATCCGCCATCGAGCGCGAGATCGCGTCGAGGGTGCGCACCACCGAGATGCCCTCGGGCCCGCCCGACATCGGGGTCTCGCCGTTTTCGACGCAATCGAGGAAGTGGTCGCACTCCTGCTTCAGGGGCTGGCTCATCGGAACGCGCGGCACCACGATGTCGCCCTCGCGCACCGTCATGCGGAACGACGCGAATGAATCGACGAAGGGCACCTGCGCAGTCTGCTCGTCCACCTGCTTGTCGTAGATGCGCAGGGGCTCGCCCGTATTGACGTCGTCGAAGGTGAGCATGCGCTTGTCGCCCACCACACGGATGTCGCGCGTCTTGATCGGGTTGAGCCAGGAGGCGTGGAGGTTCACGAGCACGTCGTTGGGGTATCGGATCGTCGCGAACACCGCGTCCTCGATGCCGCGATTGATCCACGAGCCGCCGGTCGCCGTCACCGAGATGGGCGTGGCGTCGAGCCAGAAGCTCGCGAGCGAGATGTCGTGGGCGGCGAGGTCGAAGGCGGCGTTCACGTCGACGCGAATCGGCCCGAGGTTCGTGCGCACCATCGAGATGTAGTAGACGCGTCCGAGCTCCTGGTTGGTGATGTACTGCTTCGCGAGTTGGGCGGCCGCGTTGTAGACGAAGACGTGCCCGACCATCAGGATGCGGCCGACTTCCTGCGCCACGGCGTGCATCTCTTCCGCCTTCTCGACGGTCTCGGCCAGGGGCTTCTCGACCAGCACGTGCTTGCCCGAGCGCAGCGCGGCGAGGGTGAGCTCGTGATGCGTCGCGGTGGGGGTCGCGATCGCGACGGCGTCCACCGCGGGATCCTCGAAGGCAAGCCGGGCCTCCGTCCCCGTCTGGATGTCGGGGAAGCGCGTGCGCACCGCGGCGAGGCGATCCTCGCTGCGATCGATCACCCAGGCGACTTCACTGCGCGTGTGATCGTGGAAGTTGCCGATGAGGTTGGGGCCCCAATGCCCCGCACCCACGACCGCGATCTTGAGCATCGGTATGCGACTTCCTTGTTGCAGAAACACGGCTCGGCGCCCGATCTGCGAACGGTCGAGCAACCGCACCTACCCTATTTGCGTATCCCCAGACCGATCAGGACGAGCGGACGAAGGATCGACCACCAGCCGGTGATGGGCGGCATCTTCGTCTGTCCGAGGGACTTGGGAGGATACACCTTCGTCACGGGTACTTCGGCAGTTTTGTAGCCGCGTTGCAGTGTTCGCAGGTAGAGATAGGGCTCGAGTTCGTATTCGTCGAGCCACTCCTGCTCGAGATCGATCTCGGGGTCTTCGAGCACCCGGCGCGTCACTGCGCGAAAGCCGTTGGTGCTCTCGCTGACCCACTTGCGTGCAACGAGGGAAAAGAGCAGCGGATGCATGCGCGTTGCGATCTTGCGATAGAAGGGCATGGGGCCGAAGTTGGCATCCGCCTTCAAGAAGCGTGAGCCCTGCACGAACTCTGCGCCTTCGTCGACGATCGGATCCAGCAGCAGCGGAATCTCTTCCGGGGCGTCCTTGTTGTTGCCCGCCATCACGACCGCGACGTCGAACCCCCCGCGCACCGCCTCGCGATAACCCGCACGCAACGCGGCCCCCACCCCGACCACGCGCCCCATCGGCAGAACACGCGCACCGAGTTCGCGCGCGACTTCGGCCGAGCGATCCGTCGATCCGTCGTCGATCACCAGCATCTCGTCGACCAGCGGACGCGGGGTGCGCCGCACGACTTCGCCGATCTTCTTCTCTTCGTTCAGTACGGGCGCCATCGCGATGACGCGCAAGCCACGATACACGGGTGCTTTTCCTCGCCGGCGGGAGCTTAACGCGCCGCTGCGCGGGTGCGGGGTGATGCCCCTCCCGCACCGCGGGAAGCTGCGCGAGACTTCCGCCGAGCGCTTTGACGGGGTGGGGGTGCATGACGCAGGGCCATCGCGACACGCCGGGATCGACCGCCGCGCGCGAACCCTCGGGCGAGATCACCCTCGAGGCCCTGCCCGATCTCACCTGCATGCTCTGCGGCGCAACGGGCGAACTCAACACCCCCGAACTGGCGGATCGCCACTTCGACGCGCCGGGCACCTGGAGCCATCTGCTCTGCCCCCAGTGCGAACTCGTGTGGCTGAACCCGAAGCCCGCCGAAGCCGATCTCCCCAAGCTCTACGCCGACTACTACACCCACACCGCGGTGCCCGCAGACTCGCGCTTCTTGCGCGCCATCGCGCTCGGCGTGCCCGTCGCGGCCCTCGGCTACGACGACGTGGCCCTCGAACCCGCCGTGCGACGCGGCGGAGCGCTCCTCTCCCTGATCGGACCGATCCGCGAGATGGGTGTACGCGGGGTGATGGGGCTCGCGGGCAGCGATCGCGGGCGCCTGCTCGACTTCGGCTGCGGCGATGGAAGCTTCCTCGATCACATGCGAACCCTCGGCTGGTCGATCACCGGGGTCGAGCGCGATCCGCGCGCAGCCGAGTCGGCCCGAAATACCCTGCAAGCCGATGTCGTGCACGCATCGATCGAAGACGCTCTCGACGCGAACCCCGATGGCTTCGACGCCATCACCCTTTCCCATGTGATCGAACACCTGCTCGACCCGGTCGCGGTGCTACGCGATTGCGCGCGCGCCCTGCGTCCCGGCGGAGCGCTCGTCATCACGACGCCCAATACGAAGAGCCGCGGCCATCGTCACTTCGGACGCAACTGGCTGCACCTCGATCCGCCCCGCCACATCCATCTCTTCAACACCAGCACCCTCACCGAGCTGGTTCGCAGGGCGGGGCTTCGCGTCGAACGCGTCGAGACGCCGGCCTCTTCCTATCACTTCGTCCACCAGGCGAGTGCCATGCTCGAACGTCGCGGGAATCTGCCGGGCATCCGCGTCGAAGACGTCAGCATTGCGATCCTGCTGGAGAGCGCGGTGTTCTGGCTATGGGAGTACGCGCTCACCCGCACGGGGGTGCTGTGCGGCGAAGAGATCATGCTGCGCGCCACCGTGTCGGAAGAGCATCGGGCTTGAACCGCGGCCGACGGGAGTTGCACACCGGGTGCTACTTTCTCGCGCATCGCTTTGGCGTGGCCCGATGAATGCCGATAACGGACGATACGAAGCGGGCTCGAAGCGATGGATCGCGCCCGCCAACACCTGGACGTCAACACCCGAATTAGATGAGCAACCCGGCCACTCCACTCAACCCGACCCTCGCGGTCGTCATCCCGTGCTTCCGCGTACGCGACGCCATCCTCGACGTGCTCGCCGGCATCGGGCCCGAGTGCCAGGCGATCTACGTCGTCGACGATGCCTGTCCCGAGAACACGGCCGATCTCGTCGAAGCCGAGTGCCATGATCCTCGCGTCCAGCTGATCCGCCTGCCCGAGAACCAGGGCGTGGGCGGTGCGGTGCTCGCGGGTTACGAGCGCGCCCTCGACGACGGCGCCGATATCCTGGTCAAGCTCGACGGCGACGGGCAGATGGATCCCGCCCTGATCCCGAGGCTGGTCGCGATGATCCAGCAGGGCGAGGCCGACTACGTGAAGGGCAATCGCTTCTTCGAGCTCGACGGCCTGCAATCGATGCCCACGGTGCGCCTGATCGGCAACTCGCTGCTCTCCTTCGTCAACAAGGTTTCGACGGGCTACTGGAACGTCTTCGATCCGACCAACGGCTTCACCGCCATCCACGCGGGTGTCGCTCGACAACTCCCCTTCGAGAAGCTGAGCCGTCGCTTCTTCTTCGAGAGCGACATGCTCTTTCGCCTCGGCACGTTGCGCGCGGTGGTGACCGACGTCCCGATGCCGGTGCGCTACGGAAACGAGCGTAGCAACCTTCGCGTTCGCCACGTGGTCTTCGAGTTCGCCTGGAAGCACTTCGCCAACACGGCGAAGCGCCTCTTCTACAACTACTACCTGCGAGACTTCAACATCGCGTCGGTGGAGATCGTGGTCGGCACGGCGGCGCTCGTGTGGGGTACCTGGTTCGGGCTCACGCGCTGGCTCGCGGGAATCGCGCAGAACATCCCCGCGACGAGTGGCACGGTGATGGTCGCGGCACTGCCCGTCCTGCTCGGCGTGCAGCTGATCCTCGCCTTCCTGAACTTCGACATCCAGAACGTGCCGCGCGACGTGCTCCACAAACGCCTGCTTCCCCCCCACGAAAAGTCGTGAACCAGAGCCCCGCGCTCCTCGCCCCGGGTGCCTGGCCCAGGCTGCTGCTGCGCTTCGCCTGCGCGGGGTTGCTTCTCTATCTCGTGGTTCGCGCGGCCCTGCCCGACGACACCCGCGGTAGCGATGCGTTGCGCGCAGCTTTCGCGGTGGGGCCGGCCGAAGTGGGCATGGCGATCCTCGCCGCCTTCGTACTGTTCGGCGTGAGTTTCGCGGTGGGGGCCGTGCGCTTCTCGATCCTGCTGCGCACCGCGGGCATCGAGATGGCGTGGACGAACTCGTTACGCGCCCTGATCGTCGCCGGTTTCTTCAACCTCGTACTGCCCGGAGCGATCCTCGGCGACGTGTATCGGGTGTGGGACGTGCGCCGCGAAGTCGGCGAGGGTTCGCGCACCCTGGGCATCGTGGTCGTCGAACGCTTGCTGGGCTTCGCGTCGCTCGGGTGCGTGGGGCTCGTCGCGGCACCCTGGGTGCCCCTCGAAGGAGATGGACGAAGCCTGGCTCTCGCGCTGCTCTCCCTCTGCCTCGTGATCGCCCTCGCGAATGGACTCGCGCTGCATCGCAGGGGACAGGCGTGGTTGCGGGCCTTCGTCGAGTGGGTGGCCGGGTGGCTCCCGCGCTTCGGCGCGGCGTTCGGCGAACGCGCGACGCGAGCCCTCGAAGCGGGCGAAAGCGCATCCCAGGCGCCGCGAACCCTCGCCACCGCATTCGGGCTGAGTCTCGTCAACCAGGGCCTTCCCGTGGTCGCGGTCTACGTGCTGGCGCTCCCGCTTGCGGGCACCACGCCGCATCCCTTCTGGTTCGCGATCATCGTTCCCTTCGTGACCTTGATGAGCCTCGTTCCGATCAGCATCGGTGGCACAGGGGTGCGCGAAGGCCTGTACGTCGTGTTGTTCGGCGCGGTGGGGATGGCCTCCGAGGTGGCCCTGGTGCTCTCGCTATGTCTGCTTGCCACCGCGCTGCTCTGGGCCGCGGTGGGCTTCGTGCTCTTCAGCCTCGACCGCAGCGCCGGGGTGTCGCGCAACGGGAAACTCGCAACGTGAGCGCCGCCGGCTCCGCCAACCCACCCGCGATCACCTTCGCGATCCCCTTCTATCGCGATGTCGAACTGCTGCGTCTCGCGATCGAGAGCGTGCGCGAGCAGGATCGCGACGATTGGGCGCTGGTGGTGATCGACGATTCGGGAGAGGCCCTGGGGGTCGACGGCATCGTCGAGGGCTACGGCGATTCGCGCATGAGTGTCCACCGCAACCCCGAGAACCTCGGCATGGTGGCGACCTGGAATCGCGGCCTCGACCTCGCAACGAGCGATCTCGTCACGCTCCTCCACGCAGACGATGAGCTGCTACCCCACTACGCCTCCACGCTGATCGAACTCGCCGAAGCCCATCCGAATGCGAGCGCCCTCTACTGCGAGACGCGGATCATCGACGAGCAGGGATGCGAACGCTTCTCGATGGCGGATTGGATCAAGGGCTTCATCCGACCTTCGAGTCGACAGGGGGTCGTCACACTCTCGGGAGAAGACGCCGTCGCCGATCTGATGGCGGGCTACTTCATCATGACCCCGACCCTGTGTTATCGGAAGTCACGCCTCGACGGGCGACGCTTCGACCCGCGCTGGCGGCAGGTGCAGGATCTCGTCTTCGTGACCGCGCTCCTGATGGTGGGGTACGAGATCGTGGGTACGCGCGAGATCGCCTACGCGTATCGACGCCACGAGGCGAGCGCGACCAGCGTGCAGTCCGAGTCGCTGCTTCGCTTCGACGAGGAGGTCGAGGCCTTCGACGCGATCGCGGACGAACTCGAAAGCCTCGGTTGGATGCGCGCCGCGGCCGTTGCGCGGCGCAAGCGCATCATCGGGCTCCATCTCTGCTATCGCGCATTGCGTTCGCTATCGCGACTGCAGCTCGGCAACGCCGTCAAGGCGCTGCGCTATCGCGCCGGGCTCCGCTGACGGGCGCGCTCCGCTTCGGCACCCAGACCCTTCCGGGCGAGACGGGCCAACCGGAACGCGGCACGAGGACGTGCGCTTCCTGGAAGACGGGGCCTCGCAGCTCGTAGTGCTGCTTCAACACCTGCGCATCGGGATAGCGCTCGAGGAAGCGATCGGCGGCGTCGACGATCAGGGCGAACTCCTGCGCGGCAATCGCACGCGCGAATTCACCGCGCAGCGCCTTCGCTTCGGCGAGACCGCTGTCCTGGATGTCGTCGACGGGCATCTGATGCGCGAACACGCGCTTTCCGGCCATCCCGGCGAGGTAGCCGTGGGCAGGCATCAGGATTTCTCCGTCGATACGCGCGAGCTGTTCGACGAAGCGCGCGCCGGCTTCCGCGTCGCCGTCACGTGGCGGAGCCACGCGGGGGTCGAAGGCGAGCCAGGCGAATTGCACGACGAGTCCCAGCATGGCAAAGCGCTCGAAGCGCACGCCTTCCCCCCGTGCGTTGCGCCACGCACCCCAACCCACGCAGCCCAGCAGGATGGCCGCCGCGTGGAGGGGAATCAGGTTGTTCATCGCGCCGCCGACCTTCACCCGCGGAACGATGCAGGCCGCGACGACACCGACGAAGAAGGCCAGGTAGAACCAGAACGAAGTGCGGTCGGCGTGTCGCCAAAGCCCCCACACCGCGACGATCGTCGCGATCGGCAGGGTGTAGAAGAGGTCGACGCCGAAGAAGGCCGGGATCATTTCCCAGCGAATCTCGTGGCCCGCCTGGGCGCCGAGTACGTAATGAAGGAAGTAGTCGTTCTCCCCGCGACTCCACGTCCAGGCGCCGAGTGCAGCGACGAAGCCCGCGACCCCGACGATTCGCAGAACGCGTGAGAGTCCCCGGTCGGCATCCGCCCCGACGAGGCGATCCCTCGCGAATGCCCAGAGGAGGAGCGGGGCGAAGATCGCGGGTGCCGTCTGCTTGGTGAGCGTGGCCGCCGCCATCAGCAGGCCCGCCAGCAACCAACCGATCCCGTCGTCGCGCATGCGAAGAGCGGCCGTGGCCGCGAGGGCGAGCATCAGGAAGAAGGCGTCGAGACGCGCAACGTCCATGTAGGCGCCGCTCTCGAGGTAGGTCGCAATGAACAGGCCCGCGGCCGCGATCGATATCGCAGGGCTTCGGGTTTCGAATCGAACCAGGGCGAAGAGCAGCAGTGCGCTCGCGATCGTCGACACCACCGAAAGGGCGCGCAGGGCGGGCAGCTCGTATCCCATGAGCGCCGCGAACGGCCAGGCCGCGTAGTAGAAGAGCGCGGGGTAGGGATAGGGAACGAATTCGAGGGAGGGCGCGTCATACAGGGGCAAACCCTCGGCGATGCGCAACAGGTGTTGCAGCGAGCCACCCTCCATCCATTCGAGTTCGAAAGGGTGGGAGATGCGCTCTGCAACGCACCAGAAGAACACCAGGGTGGCAGTGCTGCTCGCGAAGACGGAGAGCGCGAGGAGTCCCTTGCCATCGCGGGCATGGCGGGCATCGCGAGCGTTGAACATCGCAACGAGTCTATCGCAGCATTGGTTGGACTCGTGGCAACGACTATTCTCGACCGCGTTTCGCGGGCGGCGCGATCGTCGCTGACGCAGCGGCACACACCCAGGTGCGAAGACGCGAGGTCGCCAACGCGCGATGGCCACGATTCGGGATTCGACGCTCACCCGGCTGCAGATCGCCTCGCTGGTTCTGCTCTGCGCGATCATGGTTGGCGCCGTGGCCCACCAGGCGTACGTCTCGGATGCGCCCTTTCTGACGCGCGGCATGGGCGCGACGTGGATCGGTTATCCCCTCCCGCCGTCGAGCGGGGCGATTCCCGTGCTGCGCGACGAAGTGCCCGCCTACACCTTCGAGCGGCGCTTCGAACTCGCCGATCCACCCCCCAGTGCCATCGTACGGGCCCGCGGGCTTCGCTCCCTCGAACTCAGTGTGAACGGTTCGCGGGTGCTCTGGGACGCCCAGCTCACCTCCTGGAAGGACACCATCGAAGTCGACGTCAATGGCAAGTTGCAGGCCGGGGAGAACCTGTTGCGCGTGCGAGTGCGCAACCCGAGCGGACCGCCCCTGCTCCAGCTGCGACTCGAAGGGGATGGCCTCTCGATCGAAACCGATGAAGAGTGGCAGGTCTCGGCGCCGGGGGTTCCCGCGGCACGGGCGACGCTGGCGAACAACAGCCAGCCCTTCGGCGATAGCTACATCATGCCCGGCCTCGACGACGCGCTCTCGAAGCGCGGGCTCCTCGTCGCCGTCGTGTTCCTCCTGTTCGCGGGATTATCGGCAGCGCTCCAGAAGCGCGATCTCTCCGCGCACGGGAAGCGTCTGCCCGACTACGCATTGCTCGCCGTCACCCTCTACTGGATCGCGGTATTCGGCTTCAAGATCGTGCAACTGCCGGTGCTGATGGGCTTCGACATACCCGCACACCTCGCGTACATCGACTACTTGATCGAATTCCGCAGGTTTCCGCGCGCGAACGAATCGTGGTCGACCTACCACCCACCCCTCTTCTACCTGCTGACGACGGGGCTCGTGCTGTTGTTCGACGTCGTGCGCGAATCGACCGCGGGGCAGATCGTCTATCGCCTGGTGTCGTTCTCGGCCGGGCTCTCGATCGTCTGGGCCACCTATTTGAGTGCGCGACGCTACTTCGAGCGCGATCCCTGGCGACACGCCGCAGCCGTCTTGTTCGCCGGGCTTCTCCCCATGAACCTCTACGTCTCGGCCTACGTGTCGAACGAATCCCTGCTTGCGCTGTGGTCGACCTTCGCGCTGCTGCTCGCCATCGAAGCCATCACGAGCAAGCGCCCCAACTTCGTCCAGTGGCTGAGCGTGGGAGCGGCGCTCGGGCTCGCGATCTCGACCAAGTTCTCGGGCTTGATCCTCGTCCCCATCGTCGTGCTCGTGATCGCCACCAAGATCGCGCTGCTCGATGGGGAGACAGCCGGTCAGCGCACGCGACGCGCCATCGCTTCACTCGCAACGATGCTCGTCGCGGTCGCATTCGTCGGGGGCGGCTGGTACCTGCGCAACTACTTCCATTTCGGCGAATGGGTGATCTGGAACGTCGATCTCCCCGGCGATACCACGTGGTGGGAGCATCCGGGCTTTCACTCCGCCGACTACTACCTACGCTTCGGCTCGGTCTTGATGCACCCCTTCTACGCCGGCTTCGTTTCGTTCTGGGATGGCTTCTACTCGACGCTCTGGGGAGACGGCCTGCTCGCGGGCATGGTGGGCGCGACCACTCGACATCCGTTCTGGAACTACGACCTGATGACCCTGGGCTACAGCCTCGCGCTGCCCGTGACCCTCGTCGTGGGCTACGGCTGCGTGGTGTTGCTGCGACGCGCCTTCGTTGCGCCCTCACTGCATGGGCGAATCGCGGCGTCCTTCGTCTTCACGGTGATCGTCGTAATGCTCTTCTCGATCACCGTCGTGACGATGAGCGTTCCCTACTACGCCCAGGCCAAGGCCTTCTACATCCTGGGTGCAACGCTGCCGTTCTCCCTCGCCGCGGCGCTCGGCATCTGTGAGATCGACGATCGCCTGGCGGCTCGAGGTGCGACCGCGTCGCGCATCCTCTACCACGCCTGGCTGGGGACGACCGCCACGGTGATCGTGCTGACCTATCTCGGTTAGAGTCTCGAGATGCAGGATCGATTCGGGTTCGGGGCGAGCTCGACCTTCGAACGTGCGCTCGTCGTCGTCCTGGCCATCGTGGCCTGCCTCGCGCTCATGCGCGGCTGGCAGCTCGGGCAATCGGTCGCGGGGATCGACTACTACCAGTTCTGGGTGGTGGGCGAGGCGGTCGACCACGACGCGGTCACCAACCCCTACTCGGATCGTGTGCGCGCGCATCTCGGCGAGCGCTACCTCGAACGCTCGATCCCCTCTTCGAGACGGCACGCGGCGGCCCAGGCGAGAAGTGTGCTCGAGACCTACTCGACACCCTTCCTCTATACCGCGGTGCACGCCCTCGCTTCGGGAAACTACGAGCGAGACTTCGCACGCTGGCATGCAATGTCTCTCGTCGCCTTCGTATTCGGCGTGGTCGCCTTCGGGCGGATGGCGGGGATGGGCTTCGCGGCGGCGCTCACGGGGCTGATCCTGATCGTGGCCCTCGCCGCGCCGTTCCAGTCCGAAGCCCAGGTCGCGAACGTGAACCGCGCGCAGCTCGGAGGGCTGGCGCTGGCAGGGGTGCTCCTCGGCCGGCGCGATTCGAATGCCGCCTTGTTCGCCGCTGGGGCCATCCTTGGCGCATCGACGATGTTCAAGCCCAACGTCGCGATCGCGATCTTCCTGGTTGCGTGCGCGATCGCGATACTTCGCGGCCGTGGTGCTGCGCTTTCGTTGGGTGGCGGGATCGCGGGTGGCGCCGCGCTCTGCTTCGCACTCTCGGTCTTCTTCTTTCACTCCGCACAGGCGTGGAGCGAGTGGGCGCGCACCCTGTCGGTCATACCCGACGAGATCATCCGCGTATCCCTCGGCAACTACGCGCCCCTACCCATCCTGCTCGGAGGCATGAGCGGCACCACCTCGGCCCTCTCCGCGGGTGTGCTCTGCGTGCCCGTGGTCTACGCACTCTGGAGAGCGCGCGAGCGTCCCGATGACTTCGAGCCTTCACAGCTCGCGGCGCTCGTGATCGGGCTCGGCTGCGTGATCGCCCTGATGAGTGCCACCCTCGTCTGGGAGCACTACTTCCTGCTCGCCTTTCCTCTCGGCCTCGCCGTCGCGGGCAACGCATTCGCCGGGAAGCGCATGGACGTCGTCGCCTGGCTCCGCTTTCGCATCCTGCCCGCGGTCGCGTTCCTCGGACTGCTCGCAACGCCCGCGTACGGGATCTCCGGGCTGCCCCACGAGACCTACTTCCCCCTGGTCCAGGGGAGTGCCCTCGTGATCCTCTACGCCCTCGGCGTCTGGTGGCTCGCCGATCCGCCTCGAGTCGACGTCGATCAGGCGAGTTCGAGGTTCGCGTAGCGGACCATCACGGTCTTCACCCCCGCGCGTTCGAACTTGATCTTGAGCTTCTGGTTCAAGCCCTCGCCGGAACTCGAGAGGATCACGCCTACGCCGAAGACCGAGTGGCGCACCCTCATACCGGGCACCACCTCGCCGCTGCCATCGCCCGCGTCCTGGTTGTAGTCGAAGTCGTCGCTCTGCGCGTAGTCGTCGAGGGTCTGCTCTCGCGTGCGACCGCCGCGGGAGGCCACGCCTTCGATCACCTCCTCGGGCACTTCGTTGAGGAAGCGCGAGGGGGTCTGGTAGCTCAGATCCCGATAGCGCCGTCGCTCGCCCGCGTAACTGAGCGTCAGGTGCTCCATCGCACGCGTCATCCCCACGTAACAGAGGCGACGTTCTTCCTCGAGTCCGGCGGCGTCGCGACTCGAGTTCGCGTGCGGGAAGATGCCTTCTTCCATGCCGACGAGGAACACCAGGGGGAACTCGAGACCCTTGGCGGAATGCACCGTCATCAGTGATACGACCTCGGTCTGATGCTCATAGCTGTCGAGATCGGAGACCAGGGCCACCTGATCTAGGAAGAGTTCGAGTTCGCTGCGCTCGGTGTCGGGGTTGTCGACGTTCGCGATGTGGAAATCTTCGGCCGCGACGCAGAGCTCCCGCAGATTCTCGATGCGGTTGTTTGCGTCTTCCGTCTCTTCCTTCTCGAGCGAAGCGAGATAGCCCGTCACCCTGAGGACTTCGTTGATGATCTCGTCGACGGGCCGCGCGCTGAACTCGCTCTGCAGACGATCCATCATGGCGAGGAAGTCACGCACCTTGTTCGCGGTGCGGGCCGCCGCGGTCTCTGCGAACGCCGCGAGCCCCTGCAGGAGCGACAGCCCACGCTCGAAGGCCAGATCAGCGCTCTTGTCCACGGTGGTCTTTCCGATGCCGCGGGTGGGCTTGTTGACGACGCGTCGCAGCGCCTGGTCATCCGCCGGATTCACCATCAGGCGCAGGTACGCCATGACGTCCTTCACTTCCGCGCGGTCGTAGAAGCGGACGCCGCCCACCACCGTGTACGGAATGTCGTACTTCAACAATTCGTCTTCGAAGGAACGCGACTGGGCGTTGGTGCGGTAGAGGATCGCGAAGTCGCCGTAGGGGCGGTGTTCGCGGCGGTTCTTGCCCAGGATCTCCCGGATCACGAACGCCGACTCTTCGCGATCGTCCACCGCTTCGAAGAAGCGGATGAGGTCGCCACCCTCGCGCTCGGTGAACATCGTCTTCTCGTGGCGATCGGCGTTGTTCGCCACGACGGCCGAGGCCCCTTTCAGGATCGGCTGGGTCGAGCGGTAGTTTCGCTCGAGCTTGATCACCCGGGTGTCATCGTAGTCGTTCTCGAAGTCGAGGATGTTGCGAATGTCGGCCCCACGCCATGCGTAGATGCTCTGATCGGGGTCGCCGACCACGCACAGGTTCTTGTGCTGATCGGAGAGCATGCGCACGAGTTCGTACTGCACGCGATTCGTATCCTGGTACTCGTCGACGAGGACGTACTGCCAACGCCGCTGGTAGTGGGCGAGCACCTCGGGATGCTTGCGGAAGAGTTCTACGGTGAGCAGCAGCAGATCGCCGAAGTCGAGGGCGTCGGCGTCCGTCAGGATCTTCTGGTACTCGGTGTAGATGTCGACCGAGAGTTCGTCGTCGAGGTCGAAAGCCGCCTCCGCGGCTTTCGCGGGAAGCAGGCCATCGTTCTTCCACTGGTCGATGCGCCAGCGAAAGCGCTTCGGCTCGTATTCCTTGGGATCGAGGTTCAGGCGCTTGAGGGCTTCCTTCACGACGCCGAGAGAATCCGCGTCGTCGTAGATCACGAAGCCGCGTGAGCGACCGAGGTGCCCGATGTCTCGCCGCAGGATGCGCACACAGGTCGAGTGGAAGGTGCCGAGCCAGAGCCCCTCGGAATCGGCGCCGAGGGTCTTCTCCACCCGCTCGCGCATCTCGCGCGCGGCCTTGTTGGTGAAGGTGACGGCGAGGATCGATTCGGGGGGAATGCCGCAGTGGCCGATCAGGTAGGCGATGCGGTGGGTGAGGACGCGCGTCTTGCCCGACCCCGCGCCCGCGATCACGAGCAACGGCCCTTCGACGCATTCGACGGCCTCGCGCTGCTCGTCGTTGAGGCCATCGAGAATCGTTTCGAGTCGCAAAGGAGCGTAACCTCCGAAGGAGCGGGAACCGGGGGGGGGCGGGGTTGGCGCATCGTAACGTCGTCGCCTGGGCGGCTCAATGCACCCGCGGAGGTACCGCGCATGTTGTCATCGATCGGTCGCGATCTGTGGTGCCTGGAGGGGGAGCGGGTGCGCATGCTCGGGATCCCCTTCGAAACCAGGATGACCATCGCCCGGCTTGCGAACGGAGATCTGTGGCTCCACTCGCCGGTGGTCGCCTCGGCGGATCGCGTCGAAGCGGTGGAATCGCTCGGGCCGGTGCGGCACATCGTCGCCCCCAACAAGTTCCACCACCTCTTCGTGCCCGATTGGACCCGGCGCTTTCCGGACGCGACGAGCTGGGGCGAACCCGCGCTGCTGGCGCGTCGCCCCGATCTGGGGATCGCAAGACCGCTGGCCGCCAGGGCCCCCGAGGCATGGAGCGGAGTAATCGATCATTGCTGGTTCGCCGCTTCGACGGTGCTTCCGGAGTTCGTCTTCCTTCACTGCCCGTCCCGCACCCTCATTGTGACCGACATCATCCAGAACCACGACCCGGCCACGGATGGGTTCGCGTGGCGCCTCGTGAAACGACTGAACGGCATCCTGGCTCCCAATGGAACCGCGCCTCGCGACTGGCGACTCACGGTGCGCGATCGCGCGGCGGCGCGAGCCAGCGTGGCCGAGATCCTCTCGTGGGAATTCGATCGCATCGTCGTCTCCCACGGACTCTGCGTCACCGAAGATGCGCGCGCCTTCTTCGAGCGCGCCTTCGCGTGGCTTGGCGAGAACTGATCGAGAGGGGGGGCGGGAGGAGTTCTCACGATTCGCAGTAACCGAGTCTGCTGTCGCGCGTAACCGTTGCCGTGAAACGACTCGCCGGGCCGCCCGCGAGGGAGCAGCCCGCTTCGATCGGATTCGAATCGACGGAATCCGAACCAGGAGAGCGCCATGGCACTCAGTGAACGACAAGAGAAGATGTGTGAGACGAGCCCGTACGACTTCAGCGACCTGCGGGCGATGTTCTTGAACTGCACCCTGAAGCGATCCCCCGAGCTATCGCATACCGAGGGCCTGATCGAGATCTCGAAGCAGATCATGGAGAAGAACGGCATCGAGACGACGCTCTTGCGGCCGGTCGACTACGACATCGCCTACGGCGTACAACCCGACATGCGTGAGCACGGCTGGGCGGTGGATGCGTGGCCCGAGCTGCTCGAGCAGGTGATGGCGGCGGACATCCTCGTGATCGGCACTTCGATCTGGCTGGGGGAGAAGACGTCGATCTGCACCAAGGTGGTCGAACGACTCTATTCCGCTTCCGGTCACCTCAACGACGCGGGCCAGTACGCCTACTACGGTCGCGTCGGCGGTGCGTTGATCACGGGCAACGAAGACGGCGCGAAGCACTGCGCGATGAACATCCTCTATTCGCTCCAACACCTGGGCTACTCGATTCCCCCCCAGGCCGACGCCGATTGGTTGGGCGAGGCCGGCCCGGGACCCTCGTATCTCGATCCCGGCTCGGGTGGCCCCGAGAACGACTTCACCAATCGCAACACGACGTTCATGACCTGGAACCTCATGCACATGGCGCGACTGCTGAAGGATGCCGGCGGAATCCCCGCCCACGGTAACCAGCGCTCCGAGTGGGATGCCGGCTGCCGCTTCGACTTCCCCAATCCCGCGTATCGCTAGCGGTGGATCCCCTCTCCCTCACGGGCGTCTCTCTGGTCGTTCTCCTCTTCGCGGCCGTCTCGCGAAGAGCCGAGCGCAGCCCCGTGACACCGCCGATGTTCTTCGTCGCCGCAGGATTGATCCTCGGCGGCGAAGGACTCGCGTGGATCGACGTCGATGTCGACCACATTGCGATCCACGTCCTCGCCGAGTTCACGCTCGTGCTGGTGTTGTTCACCGATGCAACGCGAATCGATCTGGCTTGCCTGCGTCGCGAAGCGAGTCTGCCCTTGCGCATGCTCACGATCGGCTTGCCGGCGACGGTCGGGCTCGGGGCGGCGGCCGCCATCGCGCTGCTTCCCGGCTTCGACTGGCCCGATGCGTTGCTGCTCGCCGCGATCCTCGCGCCGACCGACGCGGCCCTCGGACAGGCGGTCGTGACCAACCCCGCCATTCCCCTGCGAATTCGGCAGAGCCTGAACGTCGAGTCGGGGCTGAACGACGGGCTCGCGCTCCCATTGGTCCTGGTCCTCGCCTCGATGGCCGGCGTGCACGAAGCCACCCTGGGCACCGATGGCTGGCTGCGTGTCGCATTGCTGGCCGTCACCCTGGGCCCGCTTGCGGGCCTGGCGGTCGGCGGCTTCGGGGGGCAGGTGATCGCGTGGGGAATCGGGAAGGGTTGGATCAACGGACCGTTCGAGCGCATCTCGGGGCTGGCGCTCGCGCTGTTGGCCTTCGCTTCCGCGGAATCGATCGGCGGCAATGGATTCATCGCCTCGTTCGTGGCGGGCCTCACCCTGGGCACTGCCTCGCGGCCGGTCTGCGAGAGCCTGTTCGAGTTCGGCGAAGCGGAAGGGCAACTGCTGACGCTTCTCGTCTTCATGGCCTTCGGCGCCACGATGGTTCCCGAAGCGCTTCACCACGCGACGCCCGAGATCCTGCTCTACGTCGCGCTGTCCCTGACCGTCGTCCGGATGGGCCCCGTCGCTCTCTCCCTCGTGGGAACGGGGCTGCGCTCGCAGAGCGTGGCCTTTCTGGGCTGGTTCGGACCTCGCGGCCTGGCTTCGATCCTCTTCGGCCTGCTGGTATTGGGAGAGGGTACGTCACCCGCATTGATGGCCACCGTCACGCTGACCGTGTTCTGCAGCACCCTGCTTCACGGCGCGACGGCCTACCCGCTCGCCCGCCGCTACGGCCGCTTTACCGAGCGCATCGCTTCGCATCACCCCGAGCACGACGAAGCGATGCCACTGCCCGTGCGTATCAAGCATTCGCACACGTAGATCGGCCTCCGAAGGACACGCCGTCTCGTCTACAATGCGCCATCCGGTTGACCCCGCGGCTGACGGGGAGCGCGCCCGCGATGAAGAGGCATGTGATCCATGAGGACGATTCGATCCCTCGCGCTTGCAGGGATGGCCATGATTCTTGCGGTCGGCGCCGCGGCAGATGGGCTCGACGCCCGACGCATCACCCGTGAGAACGCCGCCGAGCTCGTTCGCGCCGGTACCGACGCCGTTGGCGGTGTCGACGACTGGTTTCTCGGCAACGGCGTGGTGTGCGCAATCCTCACGGATCCGAGCCACGAGAGTGACATCGCCGTAAGCGGCGGTGCACTCGCCGACCTCGGGCTGTGCGGGCGCGAAGACGACCAGTTCATCCTCTACCAGGAACTGCTGAATCACAGCATGCAGACCCCGGTCGTCGTGGAACGCGTGCGCGCGGAAGTCGACGAGACGCGTGCCGCGTTGATCGCCGAAGGCGGACGCGAAGATCTGCGAGTCGTCACCCGATACTCGGTCGACCAACGCGTTCCGCGGCGCCTCGAGATTCGCACCGAGGTCACGCGCACAGCCCCCGGACCGAAGTTCATGGGGATCGCGGGTGGGGTCGCGAACGTGCGCAGCCTCGAACCCTTCGCGACGAGCCTCGACCCGGAACGTCCGGCCCGGGGCTACGTGCATCCGAGTTGGACGGGGCAGGGCGCGGGGGCCCTGCGCAAGGCGGCCGTATCGAGCGAGTTGGTGATCGCCACCGGACCGCCGCGCCAGCAGCCGGGCGTCGCCTACGGTCAGCGCCTGGTGTCGGCATCGGTCTCTGCGCCCAACGCGAAATCCAGGAAGCTGCCGGCGTACTTCCTGCCCGAAGGCATCGCGACGGTGCTCGCGGTGTTCAGCGAGCCCTTCTGGTTCGGTCAGTCGCGGCTGGGTTGGCTGCAGCTACTGCAGGCTCGTCGCGTCGACCTCGACGAGGGGTCGACGCTCACGATCGCTCAAGAGCTTTGGGTCGGAGAGCGCGCCGACGCCGCTTCGGTAACCGACCTTCTCCTGCCGCGGGCGCCGCGGGTCAGCGGACGCTGCGACGACCCCGGCTGTTCCGTACACATCGACCGCAAGGACGGCACACCCTTCACCGAACGACGCGCCGATGCCGACGGACGCTTCAGCGTTCGCGTGCCGACGGGTGAGTGGAAGCTTCGGGTTCGCGGAACTGCGGGGCGCGAAGTCGAGCGCAAGCTGCACGTCGACGTCGGGGATCTCGACGTTGGGACCCTCGAAGTCGGCGCGATCGCGCGCGTGCGGCTGCCGCGCAACGGGCCCATGCGTCTCGTCTTCATCGGCGAGGACGGTACGCCGGATCCGAACTGGTCCGATGATCTGCGCGGCTATCGCCTCGGGGCGAACGATGGGCAGTTCCGTTCGTTTCGCCCGTTGCGGGATCTCCATCTCACCGGCACGGACTGGGATCCGGTGTCGGTTGCGATCCCGCCCGGGCGCTATCGCGTGATCGCGACGCGTGGACCCGAGTTCGGACTCAGCCACGCGAATTTCGAAGTCCGGGCGGGAAGGGAAGTCGTACTCTCGATCGCCTCTCCACTGCGTGTGATCGAAACGCCGGGCTGGATCTCCGCCGATCTGCACGTCCACGGCGCGGCGAGTTTCGACACGCCCACGCTGAACGATCACCGGGTGGCGAGCTACGTGGCCGAGGGCGCAGAGGTCCTCGTCTCCTCCGATCACGAGAACGTCCACGACTACGGGCCCGACGTGGCGCGCATGGGGCTCGGCGATCGTCTCGCGACGGTGGTCGGGCTCGAGGTCACAGGCGAAGTACGCACGGCCGAGTTCCCCAACTCGACCGGCCACGCGAACGTGATCCCCATGCCCCGCGACCCATACGCCTATCGCCGCGGAACGGTGGCGAACGAGAACCGGCGCTGGCGCGACATCATCGGCGACCTCCGCTCGCTCCCGGGCGAGCGGTTGGTTCAACTCAACCACGCCCGCTCCCATCGCATCGCCGTGCACTGGCGCACCTTCCTTTCGCACATGGGAGCGATCAACACGCCCTACGATCCAAGTGTCCCCCTCACCGAAGAACCCAACCGCATATTGATCGACCCCGATCCGCAGAGCGGTCTTCGCGATCTCGACTTCGACGCGATGGAGATCCTGAACGGCCCATACCCGGAATCGGGGGAGCTGATGGTGCGCGACTGGCTCAGCTTCCTCGTGCAGGGAGAACGGCTGACCGGCACCGCGAACAGCGACTCCCACACCCTCGAGGCCGTCGTGGGTGTGCCGCGCAACTACGTGCAGGTGGCAGACGATCGCGTCGAGGCGTTCGACGAGGACGAGTTCGTCACATCGCTCAGCGAAGGGCGCGCGTGCGGAACCACCGGGCCGTGGCTCTCGATCGAGGTCGGCGGTGCGGGGCCCGGTGAGATGGCTTCGGGTGCGAGCCCCACCCTCGAAGCCACGATCCGCTCGGCCTCGTGGGTCGATGTGGACCGCCTGCGCGTCTGGCGCAACACCGAACTCATGAAGGAAGTTGCGATCCCCGAGGATCGGGCGATCAGCGAAGCACTCGACTTCGATTCCGATGGGCTCGTGTTCGTCGAGGTGGTGGGAGAGGCGTCGGGCGACTATGCGGAGATCCTGGGCGGACACCGCCCTTACGCTTTCTGCAATCCGATTCGCGTCGACGCCGACTCCGACGGGGTCTGGCGAGCGCCGGGGCTCCCCATCGTCGATCGACGCTGAGCAACGGGAAGGAGGGAACATGGACACCGGATACGAAACCGTCGTCGACCCCAGCACGATCGTATGGACGATGACCGCCGTCGTGATTCACGTCGTCACGATCGCGATACAGCTCGGCGTCGCGACCTTCCTGATCGGAACCGGGCTGCTCAACCTCTTTGCACCGGACGAAGACTCGACCCTGCTGCGCCGACTCGGCGCGATTCGCATCGTGCCCGAAGCCACGCAGAAGGTCGGGGGCCTGCGCCTCGGGCTCGGCATCTTCCTCTTCGCGCCCCTGGCCTTCGGCGCACCCTTCGTGCTCTCGCTCCTGGCACTGGTGGCGACCCTGGGACTCCTGGTCTTCCTCGAGCGCGGCCTCGCAGAAGATGAGAAGCGCACGGGAAGGATCACCCGTCGCCTCGCCATCGCGTGTAGCGGGGTCCTGCTCCTGTTCACCGTCTGGGAGGGCGAAGATGCGCTCGCCCTCGGCGTCGACGTGATCGTCACCGCGAACGGCTGGCGAGCACAAGAACTCGAATGGCAGCTCGCGAACGACCTCGAAGCACCCAAGGTGGGGGAGCGCGCGCCCGACTTCGCATTGCAGGACCCCGCTGGCGTCGAACGCGTTCGCCTCTCCCAGTTCTACGGCAAGCGCCCCGTCGCGCTGATCTTCGGCAGCTACACCTGACCGCCCTTCTCTCAGGGGACCGTGCGTCTCACAGAGTTGTATCAGCAGTATCGCGAGCAGGTCGAGTTCATCGTCGTTTATGTGAAGGAAGCGCACCCGACCGACAAGTGGTGGCTCGGTCGCTCCAGGACCCAGACCGTCTTCCACGAGTGGTCGGGCAACCCCGCCCGCCTCGACGTCGCCGAACCCGTCACCCTCGAACAACGCCGCAAGGTGGCGGCCAGTTGCCAGGCCAACCTCTTCGACGGCGTGGTTCCGCTCTACGTCGACGCGATGGATGACGCGGTGAGCGCGCGCTACGCCGCCAAGCCAACACGCATCTACTTCATCGGCGAAGACGGCGTGGTGAAGTACAACCCGGGCATCGGGCCCTTCGGCTTCAACCCGGATCACCTGGGTGAGGTGATCGCGGAATACCTCGCGAAGATTCAGGGCGCTCTTTCGTCCCGATAGCGCTCGGCCGCCTCCTTCAGGGGGACCGAGTCGATCAGCACGTCTTCGATCACGGCGTGACCGTTGCGTACGCGGATGCGCGCCCAGGTGCGACCGGGTGAGCGTTCGCGATACACCGCTTCGGCGGCCGGAGCGATGCTCTCTTCCATGTAGAAGCGCCGGGCGGGGAAATCGAATCGCACTTCGCCGTCCTCGCTTCCCCGCACGCGCACGGTCAGGTAGTCCGCCGTATCGGGCTGCCCCTCCTGCACACGCGCGATCGTCGCGAACCCGTCGGCGTCTTCTTCGATCACCGCATAGGCGCGGGTTCCCCATTCGAGGGTCTCGCCCTCGACACCGGGTCCTCGCGTCTCGGCGAACTGCAGGGCAACGTAGCGCCCGTGGAACAGATCGACGGGATCCACCGGAATGGTCTGGAAACGGAAGGGACGTCCATCCGTGATCGTCCGCTCGGCCGAGCGGATCATCATGACGGGAACGATGAGTTGGATGACGAAGACCGCGACCAGCGCCGCACGCATGCGCGGTTTCATGATTCGGCTCCGCGTCGTGCGCGCAACAAGCGGGCATTGAGGGCGAGGAAGGCGATGCCCAGGGCGATGAACCCGAGCCCCCGCACGACGAAGCTCCACTCTGCGTCTGCAAAGCGAACGGCCAGGACGGCGACGATGAGCGCGAGTCCGGCGTTCGCGGTTCGAATCGCCCCGTGCTTCACCCCCGACATGAGACCACCGATGCCGAGCACGAGTCCATAGACGGACATCACGAGCACACTCGCAGTGGGGTCGGAGAAGGCGGCGCGTAGTGCTATGCCGAGGCCGACGACCACGGGCAGCATCGTGGCCATGCGACGATGCCACGGCCCCTCCAGCCGCATGGATCGCCAGACCCACACCGCGCTCACCACGAGCGCCACCAGCGCATAGGCGACCTGGTCGGCAAGACCGAACCGGCTCGAGTTCGGTCCATCGAAGAAGCTCCACGCCTCGACGAAGCATAGACCCGCGATTCCCCACGCCATGCCGAGGGAACCGACGATGCGCGCGGCGCCCGCGTAACCCGGGATCTCGGCCTGACTGCGCTCATCGGAACCCGCCGCGTAAAGGGAAGCTGCAAAGGCCGCCCATACGAATCCCGAAACCTCCGGGATGAGATCGGACACGATCGTCATCACGACGACACCGAGGGTGATGACCGACAATCCCCCCAGCGACGCCAACAACGCCGAGTGCTCTCGGATTCGTCGCAGGGAAATGAGGTAGGGCGCGATCAACGCCGGGTAGATCATGAACAACAGGCGATCGCCGGCCTCCAGTCTCTCGACACCTGGCCAGGAGAGAACCGCGACCAGATAGAACCCGGCGCCCACGCGCGAATCGAGGAGATAGATGACGGGCAACGTCAACAACATGCACGTACCGAGGAATGCGCGTCCATCCCCGGGCAGGTGATAGGTCTGTCCGATCAGTGCGATCGATGCGGCGATCGTCAGCGCGAGGACCACGACGGTTCCTTCGCGCCAGGCCACCGACTCCATCTGCTTGATGGCCGCGTACGCCACCGCAGCCTGTGCCGCCACGAGCATCGCGACACACAGGAGTGCCCGGTCGAAGCGCGAGAGACCGTCCCAGTTGTGCGCGATGAGCAGGGCGATCCCGCCGCCGATCATGGCCGCACCGAGCACGCCGAAGAGCACGAAGATCACGCGACTCGAGTCGCGCTCTGCGTAGAGCGCGCGAATGCCGTCGGCCTGATCACCGCTGATCAGATTCCGCTCGACCCAACCCGGGAGTTCACGCTGCAACCAGCGGATTTCGCGTGGGGTGGCCACGACGAGATCGTAGCGATCCCAGACCTCAGGGCGATCGCGAATCGTACGATTCGCGGATCGCCGGCCCCGCAGAAACGTGGGCTTCGGCGTCTCGTTCGAGTGCGTACACCACGGCGGTTCGCCCCCCCGCATGGATGCGATGGATCTCGCGCGTCGTATAGCGGGGCAGCGTGTCGGATGAGGCCGCCTCGATCGAAGCCGGGTCGTGGGTCACGATGTACCGCACCCGATCCCCTGCGAGTTCTTCGAGCGGACGGACCTCGCGACCGACTCGGATCGGCTGCCACTTTCGTCCCGCGTAGTAGGCGATTCGGCGCTTGTCCGACGCCACCCAGCCCGAGCGCAGCTCCTGTTCGGCGATCCACTCGGCCGCGAGTCGTTCGGCGAGGGCTTCGCGGCGGTGGTCGTGCAGGGTCTTGGGTGCTGCGATGAGGATGAGTCCGGTGCAGAGCGCGAAAGCGACCCGCGGTGGCGACATCGCAAGACGCAGAAGGCGCTGCGCCGCGATTGCGTCGGCCAACACCGTGACCCCGACGCCCGCGTAACCCACGAGCAGCGGCATGAGGGGAACAAAGTGTCTTCGACTCAGGTAGCCGTAGCTCTCGAGCAGCCCGACGAGCAGCACCGCGTACGCGGTGAAGACGAGGAAGAAGAATGTGTCGCGATCCTTGAAACCCTCGCGGCTGACACCCCAGATTCCCGCGAGGACGAACAGCAGGATCTCGGGTCGCAGGGTCGAACCGACGACGGCGGCAAACTCGGCCGCGGCCACCCGATCGATCGCGGTGAGCACCACGAACGCTAAGAGCACGACTGTGGGAAGAGCGCGGATGGCAGTGCGCGCGACCGGCCTCCCCGGTGCAGTGCGAAGCCACGCCACCCCTGCGATCGAGAGCACGAGGGCAACGAGGGCGATCGCCAGCAGCCACGGCTCCGCGATCGGTCCCTCGGAGAGGCCGAGGGTTCGCGCGAGGCTCTTCTTTCCCGAAAGCGCGACCGAGCCGGCACGCTGACTCACCACCGCCACGTAGGGAAGCACGAAGACGAGCCCACCCGCAAGCAATGCCGCTGCGTCGCGGCCGGCTTCGCCCGGCGTTCTCTCGCCACGCACGAGCGTGTAGACGAACCACACCAGGCCAATCCCGATCAGGCCTGCGCCTTCGGGTCGGGCGAGGTAGGCCAGCCCCGAGAGCAACCCGGCCGCGAACAACGACACGCGGCGGTCGCGTTGCACACCCAGCCAGAACAGGGTGAGGCTCGCAGTGAAGCACGCGAGATAGACCCCTTCACTCGCGACATCGGCCGTAAAGCGAACCGGGTAGGGCGAAACCGCGAGCAGGATCGCGCCGATCCAAGCGGGCCTTTCGCCGAAGGCCTCGCGCAACAGCAAGAAGCATGCGGCCACCGCGATCGCACCGCCGACGCACGAAACCGCCATCGCCGCGAGTTCGAAGTCACCGAAGATCGGCTGCACCGCCGCGACCAGAGCGGAGTACAAGGGGTGATAGGGATGCGCGAGCGCATCCGCGAAACGCCCTTCGGAAAACGCCCGTGCGACATCGAGGAAGTAGGGGCCATCCTCGAAGATCACCGAGGTGCGCGCAGCCACGATCGCGCGAACCGCGACAGCAGCGCCAAAGATCCACCAGTGTGCTCGGCGCGAGAGCGATTCGCGAAACGACGAAGGGAACTTCAGCGTTCGCGGCATCGCGCGAAGCTAGAGCACGCGCGAGGCTGCCACCCCGGGACTTCTCCCGAGACGATGGCCCGAAGGCCTATTCGACCGTCACACTCTTTGCGAGATTGCGCGGCTGGTCGACGTCGGTGCCCTTTCTCGTTGCCACGTGGTAGGCGAAGAGCTGGAGCGGGATCGAGACGACGACACTTGTGAGAAATTCGCCGAGATCCGGGACGTAAATGACGTCGTTGGCCTTGTCGCCGATCTCGCCATCACCCTCGGTCGCGATCGCGATCACCTGACCATCGCGCGCACGCACCTGTTCGAGGTTGGAGATGAGCTTGTCGTAGAGCGGGCTCTGGTTCGCGATCACGACGACGGGCATGTTCTCGTCGATCAGGGCGATGGGCCCGTGCTTCATCTCACCCGCGGCGTAGGCCTCGGCGTGGATGTACGAGATTTCCTTGAGCTTGAGCGCACCTTCGAGGGCGAGCGGGAACATGATGCCGCGGCCGAGGAAGAGGAAGTCCGACTTCTTGAAGTAGCTGTGCGCGAGCTGCTCGATCTGTTCGTCGAGGCCGAGGGTGTTCTGCACGATGCGCGGCAGGCTGATCACGTCGTGGAGCAGCTTCTGCTTCTGCTCGTCGTCGAGCAGCCCCTTCACCATCGCGAGCTTCACTGCGAAGAGATAGAGGGCGACCACCTGTGCGGTGAAGCACTTGGTCGAAGCCACGCCGATCTCGGGACCCGCGTGGGTGTAGAGCACGTCGTCGCTCTCACGTGCGATCGAGGAGTCGCGGGTGTTCGTGATCGAGAGGATGCGCGCGCCCTGCTCCTTGCCCTCGCGTAGCGCCGCCAGGGTGTCGGCGGTTTCGCCCGACTGCGAGACCGGCACCACCATGCAGCGATCGTCGAGGATCGGCTTGCGGTAGCGGAACTCGCTCGCGAGATCGACTTCGCACGGAATCTGCGCGAGATGCTCGATCATGTACTTGCCCACCATGCAGGCGTAGGACGCGGTACCGCAGGCCACTAGCGTGACGCGGTTCATGCTCCTCACCCAATCGGCGTCGAACGCGATGCCGTCGAGGTCGATGTCGAGGGACGCCTCGTCGATGCGGGTGCCGATCGTGTCGGTGATCGCGCGGGGCTGCTCGAAGATCTCCTTCTGCATGAAGCGGTCGTAGCCACCCTTCTCCGCCGAGATCGGATCCCACTGCACGGTCTTGAACTCGCGCGGGCTCGGGTTGCCCGCGGCGTCGACGATCTCGATGCCACTCTCGCGAAGCACGGCGAACTCACCGTCGTCGATGAACGCCATGCTGCGCGTGTAGGGCAGGATCGCGGGGATGTCGCTGGCGAGATACGCCTGCTTCTCGCCCGCGCCGAGGATCATCGGGCTACCGCCGTTCTTGGCCGCGACGATCGTCGAAGGATCGTCTTCGCACAGCGCGGCCAGCGCGTACGCACCAGTAAGTCGGGCACACGCTTCGCGCACGGCGGTGAGCAGATCGTTGCCCGCGTCGTAGCTCTGCTCGATGCAGTGCGAGATCAACTCGGTGTCGGTGTCGCTCAGGATCTCGCGTCCGACGCCTTCGAGTTCGGCGCGCAGTTCGCGGTAATTCTCGATGATGCCGTTGTGGACGATCACCACCTTGCCGGCGCGCTGGGGGTGCGCGTTGCGTTCGGAGGGCTTGCCGTGGGTGGCCCAGCGGGTGTGGCCAATACCGACGCGCCCTTCGATGGGCGCGGTGCGGATCTCGCCTTCGAGATTCATCAGCTTGCCTTCGGCGCGGCGCACGTCGATCACGTCGCCGTCGAAGATCGCGACACCCGCCGAGTCGTAGCCGCGATACTCCAGGCGGCGCAGGCCGTCGATCAAGATCTCGGATGCGTTCGCTTCACGGCCGATGTATCCCACGATTCCGCACATATCGAATCCTCTTCGCTTCCTACTTCTTGCTCTTCTTGCTTCGCGCTTCGCGACGCGACACCCAACCTTCGATGTGTTCCTGCTTGCTGCGCGCCACCGCGAGCGCGTCTTCCGGCACGTTCTTCGTGACTGTGGTCCCCGCCGCGATGAACGTCTTGCGCCCCACCGTCACCGGTGCCACAAGGTTGGCGTTGCAGCCGATGAAGGCTTCGTCTTCCACTGTCGTTTGGTGTTTGTCGATGCCGTCGTAGTTCACGACCACGACGCCACAACCGAAATTCACCTTCTCGCCCACCGTCGCATCGCCGATGTAGGTGAGGTGCGCCGATTTCGAGCCCTCGCCCAGGGTCGAGTTCTTGATCTCCACGAAGTTGCCGATCTTCACCCCCGCCTTGAGGTGGCAGTTGGGACGCAGGTGCGCCATCGGGCCGAGGATCACGTCGTCGTCCAGGCGACTCGACTCCACGACACACTGCGACTTCAAGTGGACGCCTTCGCCCAGCACGGAGTTCCCCTGAATCACACAGCCGGGTTCGATCACCGTGTCGCAGCCGATCTCGACGTCGACATCGATGTAGACCTGCGCGGGATCGATGAACGTCACGCCGTTTTCCATGTGGCGCGCGTTGATGCGGCGGCGCATCTCCTCGGTGGCCAGAGCGAGATCACCCCGCGTGTTGATGCCGAGGCATTCGTTGCCGTCTTCGAGCAGCAGCGCTTCGACCTTGCGGCCGTTCTGCACCGCGTAGCCGACGACGTCGGTGATGTACAACTCACCCTGCTGGTTGTCATCCTTGAGATTCGCGATCCCCTCGCGCAGGAGCGGCGCGCTCATCATGTAGACGCCGGTGTTGCGCTCTTCGATTTCGAGTTCCGCCGGGGTCGCATCCTGCGCTTCGACGATGCGCTCGACGCGACCGTCGGCATCGCGCACCACGCGGCCCGGAATCGGACCGATCGCCGTGAGCATGACGAGGTCCGCCCCTGTCTCCTTCCTGAGTGCCTGCATGCGCTCGAAGGTTTCGGGTCGAAGTAGCGGGGTGTCGCCGTAGAGGATGAGAACGTCGC
This sequence comes from Myxococcota bacterium, assembly GCA_028278345.1. Taxonomy (GTDB): domain Bacteria; phylum Myxococcota_A; class UBA9160; order UBA9160; family UBA4427; genus DUBZ01. The sequence continues at coordinate 31,509 of JANQEL010000063.1, read as the reverse complement.
CCTCGAAGCCCTCGAGGTTGGGCAGCGCCTGCTTGACTGCGTGGCCGGTGCCCTTCTGCTCGGCCTGCTCGACGAAGTCGACCCGGCCATCGAAGGCGGCGCGCACCTGATCGCCATCGCGCCCGACCACCACGGCGAGGCGTTCGGGAGACAGCACGTCGGCGGCCTCCACCACGTGACCCAGCATCGTCCGCCCACACAACTCGTGCAGCACCTTGGCGCGGCTCGACTTCATGCGCGTGCCCTGGCCGGCGGCCAGGATCACGACGGCGAGGGGATCGTTCTGAGCAGTCATCGGGTCCAATCGGGTTGGGGCAGATGGTCTGGATGCAAACGCTGTTTCCGAATCACCATCGGCGAGATCGAGCGGCGCCTGCGAGTTGCTGTTCCAGTCCATCGGCGCGAGCGGCGGTGGAGTGTAGCCCCCTCGGGGTGCATCCGAGGGCGAAATTCACGTGGAGCGAATCGGTCGCCCACTCGCACGGCGCCCGGGCCCATAATTCGCCTCCGCGAGCGGCCGGGGCCGGGTCTCGGTGCGGGCGATTCCGCAGCCGGCCCCTCGGGCAGCTCAACCATGGAGAATTCGAATCTTGCACTCGATGCGCTGGATGGCTGCCGCGATCACCCTGCTTTCAATCTCGACCTCGACGGGCTGCCTGAGCAGAGTCCCCCTTGACCCGAATCGCCCGGTCGAGGTTCGACAGTATCTCATGGCGACCTACTTCCTGCAGGATGGCCAGTACATCACCAATTCGAGTTTGACTCGCGAGTTGGAGAAGGACCGTGAGACGGCTGCGCTGGTCAACGGCAGCCGAATGCTCTCCTTCCCGGGGCTCACCGGCTCCCTCGCTGGTGGAATGATGGTGGGCTGGGAAGCCGGAAGAGCGGGAGACGCCGAAAGGCCCGTCAACAGAACGAAGATCGGAATCGGAACCGGGTTGGTGATCGCTGGAACCGTCCTGGCCATCCTCGGCGAAAACACCTACCTGAAGGCGGTCGACACCTACAACGCTCGGTTCGACGAGGAGCGTGATCGTCAGCGCGATCAAGACGCGAAGCAGAAGAGGCGTGGCAACCAATCTGCTGCGAAGCGGGTGTCGCTGATTGAAGAACACGAGAAGAAACGCAAATGGGCTTTCGTGCCGCTGCTCGACGCCGATGACTCCGGTGGCACGGCCGGGGCAATGATCGTCTGGTAGCGCGTCGGCCCTACGCGTCCAGATCCGGGGCCCACGCGGAGCCGTTGATGTGCGAGCCGCCGTCGACGAAGAGGGTGTTGCCGGTGAGGTAGCGGGAGCCCTCGCTCGCGAGGAAGAGGGCGACCGGGGCGATGTCTTCGTCGCAGTCGCCGACCCGGCCCATCGGGTTCGCCTCGTCGGCCGCGGCGACGAGTTCGGGGTGCTCGGCCATCGTGGAGTGGAAGGCGGCCGACTTGGCCGCCGGGCAAATCACGTTGCAGGTGATGCCACAATCGGCCCATTCGCGGGCGGCCGTCCGCGTCGCGGTGCGCAGCGCTTCCTTCGAGGTGTTGTACTCGGCGGTGCCCATGTGGGCGTTCACGCCGTTGAGCGAGCAGATGTTGATGATGCGACCGTAGTGCTGCGCCTTCATGATCGGGTGCGCGGCCTGCATCGCCCAGAAGGGGCCGAGAAAACCCATCGCGAGGCCGTGGTTCATTGCGTCGACGCTCTTCTTCTCGATGCGACCGATCGAGCCTCCGCCCCAGGCGTTGTTGACCAGGATGTCGACGGTGCCGAAGCGGTCGACCGCCACGGCAATCATGTTCTCGTTCTCTTCCTTCAGGCTGGCGTCGGTCTGCACGAAGAGCGCCGCGGTGCCGAGTTCTTCCGCGATGGCGCGACCGGCATCGGGTTTGAGTTCCGCGATCACCACCTTCGCGCCTTCGGCGACGAAGCGGCGCGCGATCGCCGCACCGATGCCACTCCCCGCGCCCGTGACGACGGCAACGCGACCCTCGAGTTGGCCGCTGCCGCCTTTGGATTCGCTCGTCATGCTCGCCTCCTCCAGCCCGGCTACGGGATCAACTGGATTCGAATCCAGTTGACGGGTCAGCTCATCTCGAAGCCCGCGTAGCCTTCGGCGGCGACCTCGCCGAGGCGGGCGCGGTAGTTGGGGGCGCCGCCGTTGTAGATGAGGTGGCGCTTCTTCTGGCGGCCTTCGACGTTTTCGTTGTAGCCGGTGAACCAGGACTTGGCGTTGCGCAGGAGCAGCATCTGGTAGAGCTCCTTGATGTGCTCCGCCCATTCGCGCTCCGCGTCGGAGTTGGCTTCGACGCGTGTGATGCCCTGCTCGCGCAGGTGTGCGATGAAGGGCGTCATCCAGTCGACGATGCTCTCGATCGCGCGCGGGAAGTTGGTCGAGGCCGAACCCGCCGTGGGGCCCGATACGACGAGCAGGTTCGGGAAGCCGTGGCTCTGGATGCCGAGGTAGATCAACGCGTCGTCGGCCCACTTCTCCTTCAACGTCTGGCCGTCGGTCCCCACGAACTCGATCCGGTCGAAAGCGCCGGTGATCGCGTCGAAGCCGGTGGCGAAGACGATCACGTCGAACTCGAAGCTCTCATCGCTGGTTTCGATGCCCGTTTCGGTGATGCGTTCGATCGGCGTTTCCGAGAGATCGACCAGGCGCACATTCTCCTGGTTGTAGGCCTCGTAGTAGTTCGTCTCCATCGGAACGCGCTGCACCCCGAAGCCGTGATCCTTCGGGATCAACTTCTCGGCCACTTCCGGATCGTGCACGCGCTCGCGGATCTTCTCGGCCACGAAGGCCGACATCTCGGCGTTCGCCTCCTCGTCCATCAGCACTTCGCGGAACTGTCCGAGCCAGATCCCGAAGCCGGGACCCTTGTAGAGTTCCTCCCAGATCGCGCGGCGCTCCTCCGGCGTCGATTCCCAGAACTTCTTGTCGATCGGGCCGTGGATGAAGGCGCCCGGCGTTTCTGCGCACTTGGCGAAGATCTCGTCGTAGCGCGCGCGGATCTTCGCCATCTCGTCCGTGTCGATCGGCGCGTTGTTCAGCGGCGCACACCAGTTGGGCCTTCGCTGGAAGACGGTGAGGGAAGCGACCTCGGGCGCGATCTTGCCGATCACCTGGACGCCGGTGGCACCGGTCCCGATCACGGCGACGCGCTTTCCCGCGAGATCGACGCCTTCCTTCGGCCAGTAGAAGGTGTGGAAGCTCGGTCCGGCGAAGTCGTCACGCCCTTCGATCGCAGGCAGGGTCGGGGCCGAGAGCAGACCGATCGCCGTCAGCAGGAAGCGGCAGCGAAGCGTCCTTCCACCGGCGATCTCGACCGTCCAGCTTCGATCTTCCTCGTCCCACACGCAACGCTCGACCTTCTGACCGAACTGCATGTACTTGCGCAGGTCGAACTTCTCGACGACGTGCTCGAGGTAGCGAAGCGTCTCGTACTGCGGCGCGAAGTGCTCCGTCCAGTGCCACTCGTCGAGCAGCTCCCGCGAGAACGAATAGCCGTAGGTCCAGCTCTCGGAGTCGAAGCGGCAGCCGGGGTAGCGGTTCCAATACCAGGTACCGCCGGGCCCGTCGCCGGTTTCGAGCACGGTGACATCGACACCCAACTCGACGAGGCGGAGCAGCTGGTAGATGCCGCAGACACCTGCGCCGATCAGGATGACTTCGTGATCGAGGGGTTTCGTCGTCGTCATGGGCCTTTCCTGTGGCCGCAGGCGCTGCTCAGGCCGTGGGCGCTACCTGAGGGCCGCGCACGAGCCTGCCCGGCAATGCGCCCGTGGCCTCGCCGTCCTCGTAGGTGACCTCGCCGCTCTTCACCGTGTAGCGATAGCCGTCGATCTGTTGGACGAGACGCATGCCGTTGGCCGGCAGGTCATCGACCATCTCGGGACCGTGAATGTGCAGGGCGTCGAGGTCAATCACGTTGACGTCCGCCTTCATGCCCGGTGCCAGCACGCCGCGATCGTTCATGCCGTAGAACTCGGCAGTGCGCTTCGTCTGTTGCTGCACGATCCATTCGAGCGGAAGGCGTTCACCCTTCGAGCGATCGCGCACCCAGTGGGTGAGCAGGAAGGTCGGCATGCTCGCGTCGCACACGAGAGCGCAGTGCGCACCCCCATCCGAAAGCCCGAACACCGCACGTTCGTGCTGCATCATGGTGCGAATCGCTTCGAGATTCCCCTCGGCGTAGCCGAGGATGGGCATGTAGATGAACTCGCCTCGCAGCATCAGGTCGTAGGCGAACTCCTCGGGAGCCACACCCGCCTGCTTCGCCTCCGCTTCGATCGAATCCTCGCGGCTGGGCTCGTACTGCGGAGGCGAACCGAGCGGATACATCATCCCCCAGGCCTTGGTGAACATCTCCGTCATGCCGGGGATCGCACCCGCGGCAGACTCCTGCTCGAGCACCTGCTTACGCACTTCGGGCTTGCGAAGTTCTGCGAGGCGCTCTTCCGGGGACAGATCGAGCAGTGGCTTGAAGGCCGGCTTCAAACGGAAGGGATGAACCGAGCTGTCGAAACCGAAGATCAAACCAGCCGGCCGCTGGGCCACCTGGGGCGTGAGGGTGCCGCCCTCGGCCATGTCTTCGTTCACGACCTCGAGCAGGCGCTTGTACTGATCGGGGTCGCGCGGGCTCTGCAGGCAGGCGAAGGTGACGGGCCTGCCCGTTTCCTTGCCGAGCTTGCGCATCCACTGCAGCTCGTCGCCCTCGGGTGCGAGGTCGCTCGCCACTTCGAAGACACCGTGGCCGACTTCGCCGAGCATGCGACCGATGCCGAGCACTTCTTCGTCTTCGGCGTAGGTGCCGGGGACGACTTCGCCGTCCTTCGCGCGATGCAGGATGGTGCGGGAAGTCGAGAAGCCGAGTGCGCCGGCTTCGAGGCCTTCCTTCACGATCTTCGCCATCTCGTCGATCTCGTGGGCTTCGGCCTTCTCGTTCTTCGCACCGCGCTCCCCCATCACGTACGCCCGCACGGCGCCATGGGGTATCTGCGTCGCCACGTCGACCGAGCGCGGCATGGTTTCGAGGGCGTCGAGATACTCGGGAAAGCTCTCCCATTTCCAGTCGATGCCTTCGTGGAGTGCGGTGCCCGGGATGTCTTCTACGCCTTCCATCAACTGGATGAGGAAGTCCTCCTGACCGGGACGCACCGGAGCGAAACCCACGCCGCAGTTTCCCATCACCACCGTCGTCACTCCGTTCCAACCCGAGGGTGTGACGTGCGGGTCCCAGGTCACCTGGCCGTCGTAGTGGGTGTGGATGTCGACCCAACCGGGGGCGACGAGCAGGCCGGTGGCATCGAGAGTGCGCCGCGCTTCGCCCAGATCGTGGTCGGGCGCGTCGCCGATGGCCGCAATGCGATCGCCCTGGATCGCGATATCGGCCTTGCGCGCGGGAGCACCGGTGCCATCGACGACGGTGCCGCCGCGAATGATGAGGTCGTACATGGAGATTCCTCGTGGGTTCGGGGGATGGGGAGGAGCCCAATCATGATCCGCGCGAAGCGATTTGTCGAATGGCCTCCGGGGCTTGCGGGGCCCCGCCCACTCGCGTTTCGATTCGGGCCGAGCGCCATGACCGCTTCCGCGAATCGCGTCCCCCGTCGGCTCCGGCCGATGTCTTCGACCGGGCTGATCATTGTTCTCCCCATCCACGACCGTTGGGATATCCTTCGACACCGAAGTGTTTCGAGTTCATCGCCGCCGTGTCGCCCCCCGTCATCCCCTGCTCGTCGAACGAACATGGAGAAGGCCATGGTGCAGAGCGACGGCGCGACGCTGCGAGACGAGCGGCTGCTGGAGAGCGTCCAACGCATCCAACTGAGTGTGATCGACGACGCCCCCGAGGCCGAGATCTACCAGCAGGTGCTCGCTGTGGTGATGCGCACCACCCACAGCGAGTACGGCTTCGTCGCCGAGGTCTTCTACGAAGAAGACGACACGCCATTCATGATGGCTCGCGCGTGGACCGACATCGCATGGGATTCAGCGAGCCGGACGTTCGCAGATTCGGCCGACGAACGCGGCCTGCGCTTCGACAACCTCGACACGCTCTTCGGCTTGTCTCTGGTATCGGGCGAGATGGTGATCTCGAACCACCCCGAAACCGATCCGCGACGCGGCGGCCTCCCGCCAGGCCACCCGCCCCTCCACGCCTTCATGGGCCTCCCGATCCACGATCAGGGCCGGATGATCGGCATGATCGGGCTCGCCAACCGCCCCGGCGGCTACGACAAGGTATTGGCGGAGAGCCTCTCTCCGTTGATCGTGACGTGCGGCAGCGTGATCCGCTTCCTGAAGACCGAGGCGCTGCGAAAGCGCTCCGAAGCCGAGTTGGCGCGTCACCGCGATCATCTCGAAGAACTCGTCGAAGCGCGCGCCGAGAAGATCGCGCGCTACGAGCGCGAACTCGCCGAGTCGCGACGCATGGCGTTCATGGGCACGCTGACCGCCGGCCTCGCCCACCAGATCAACAACCCGGTGGGTGCGATCTTGATGACGGTGCAGTTCGCGCTCCACCAGGAGGGCGCGGACGACCAGAACGCGATCTGGCGCGAATCTCTCGAGCGCGTCGAGGACGACGCCCAGCGCTGCGGGCGTATCGTGAAGGGGTTGCTCGACTATTCGCGCAACCGGCCCGGCGCGCTCGAACCGACTTGCCTGCGGTCGGTCGCCCATGCGTCGGTCGCGGCTTGCGAAGAAGCGCGCAGACACAACGAAGCGGAAGTACAGGTCGAATCCGACGTCGAGCGATTGCCGGTGATCGGCAATCCGATCGAATTGCAGGAAGTCGTCACCAACGTGTTGATGAACGCGATCCAATCTCGCGAAAGCAACGCCCGCGTGCGCGTGCACCTGTTTCGCGAACCCCCTCATGCGGGCGTCGCGATCGAAGACGACGGCTGCGGGATCGAGCCCGAGGTTCGCGAACGGGCCTTCGAACCCTTCTTCACGACGCGCGCGAACGGCGGGGGAACGGGGCTCGGGCTCAGCGTCGTGCAGGGGATCGTCAACGCACACGGAGGCCGCGTCGCGATCGAGGACGGGAGCCTCGGCGGGACCCGGGTCGTCGTCCGCCTCCCGCTCCGCGGAGGCTGAGGCCCCGGAGAGGCCCGCGCCGAGGTGTACTATTTCGCCTCTAGGCGATCTCAGGTCGCTTTCACCCAATTTTGTATAAATTTTACCTATACAGACTTGAACACGACGGGGGTCGGGTCTAATCAGTCGACCCATGAGTTTGAGCCAGACCGATCCCGCGGAACCCACCTATCCCCTGCGCGCCGCCGCGCGACTGACGGGCCTCTCCCCCGAGCTGCTTCGGGCCTGGGAGCGGCGCTACGGCGTCGTCGAGCCGCTGCGCTCGTCGGGCGGCAGCCGCCGCTACACCGCTTCGGATCTCGAGCGGCTTCGCCTCCTCAAGGCGGCGGTCGACGCGGGACACCGCATCGGCAGCGTCGCGGATCTCGAAACGGACGAGCTGCAGCGCTGCGCGGAACACGTCCTCTCCCACGATTGGACCCACCTCGATGCCATCCTCGAGGCCGTCGACCGCCTGGCTTCCAGTGAGATCCGCCATCTCCTTGCGCTCCAGATGTCGGCGCTCGGCCCGGCACGTTTCGCGCGCGAGTTCGCGGCGCCCCTGGTCGAAGACGTGGGCGCTCGCTGGGCACGCGGCGAGATCAGCATCGCTCACGAGCACCTGCTGAGTTCGCACCTTCGATCCCTGCTCGGTGCCGCGATGCTCCCGAGTGCGGCCTCGGTGTTGGGGCCCCGGATCGTGTTCGCGACACCGCCCGACGAGTTGCACGAACTCGGGCTCATGATGGCAGCGCTCACCGCTCTCGGAGCGGGGGCCGATCCGATCTACCTCGGCGCCCAACTTCCGCACGAAGAACTGGTCGCGGTGTCGGGACAAGTCGATGCGACTGCTGTCGCGTTGAGCGTCGTGAGTCTCGAACACGCGGCCGCGCGTCACTACGTCCAGTCGGTCCGCGCGTCCCTCGACCCGGCCCGGCAGGTGTTCCTCGGCGGTGCCGGTTCCGAACGACTCACCGATGTCGACGGCATCGTCTGCCTCCCACAGTTCGAGCGCTTCGAGCAACGAATCACCCTGCTCGGGCTGCAACGCGCGAACCGGATTCCCATCTGAACGCGCGCCGAAACCCGCGTCCATCGATGGGCTGCTAGCCTTTCTTCGCGAAGCAACTCTGCTTCGGGGAGTCCACCATCCAGGTCTACGGCAATACGCGCGGCCTCAAGGCCAGCCAGGTCAAACAGCTCGATCGCCTCTTTCGACGACGCCTCGACGCGAACGTCCTGCTCAACAACGAGTTCGCCCGTCATCTGACCGAGCTATCGCGCGACATTCGCCGTCAGGTGGGGGTGCTGGTCGATCGTCGCGGCACGGTGGCCCATGTGATGGTGGGCGGCCCGAACTCGATCGAATTGCCCGATTGGGGGCGCTTGCGCGCCGGCGAAGGGCGTTTGCGGGGCCTGCGTTGCATCCACACGCACCTGTCGAACGAAGGGCTCACGCGGGACGACCTCACCGACCTCCTGCTGCTTCGCCTCGACGCCATGGTGAGCGTCGCCGCGCAGGAAGATGGTCTTCCCGGTCTCGCCTATATCGCGAGCCTCGAACCCACGGTGCGCAGCCACAAGGGGATCGATGAACACGAACCCGTTCATCCCGCGCGCATCGACATCGACTTCCAGCACTTCATTCGCGAACTCGAAGACGATCTCGCGCGCAGTGTCCAGGGCCGCGAGGTCGAGGCGCGCGATCGCGCGATCCTGGTTTCGGTGACGGCCGGGAGAAGCGCCCACGAACTCGAACTCCACGTCGACGAGTTGCGCGAACTCGCGCGCGCCGCCGATGTCGAGATCTGCGACGTGCTCACCCAGAACCGCAGGCAACCCGACGTCAAGACGGTCGTCGGTCGCGGCAAGTTGCAGGACCTGATGATCATGGCGTTCCAGAACGACGTCGATCTCGTGATCTTCGATCAGGATCTGACACCCACCCAGGCGCGCAACCTCTCGGAGCGACTCGAACTGCGGGTGCTCGATCGCAGTCAGTTGATCCTCGACATCTTCGCGGGGCGCGCGCAGACGCGGGACGGTCAACTGCAGGTCGAACTCGCACAGCTCAAGTATCGGCTGCCGCGTCTGGCCCAACGCGCAGACGTGTCGCTCTCGCGTCTCGGTGCCGGCATCGGTGGTCGCGGTCCCGGTGAAACGAAGCTCGAGGTCGATCGCCGCCGCGTGCGCGATCGCATCAATCGACTCGAACGCGAAACGAAGAAGGTGATGCAGCAGCGCGAACAGCGGCGGCGCAGACGCAATCGCCGCGGCGTGCCCGTGCTCTCGATCGTCGGTTATACGAACGCCGGAAAGAGCACGCTCTTGCGCGCGCTCACCCAGAGCGATCCCTTCGTCGAAGACAAGATGTTCGCCACCCTCGACCCGATGAGTCGCAGGCTTCGCTTTCCGCGCGAACGCGAAGTGATCATCACCGACACGGTGGGTTTCATTCGCGATCTGCCGCCAGAGCTCGTCGCGGCCTTCCACGCCACTCTCGAAGAGCTTCGCGACGCGAGCCTGCTGCTCCACGTCGTCGACGCGTCCGCACCCGACATCGAACGTCGGATCGAAGCCGTGCAGGAGGTACTCGAGAGCATCGATCTCGGTCACGTGCCGCAGCTGCTGATTCTCAATCAAATCGATCGTCTTCCACCTGGGGTCGGAGAGGCAATCGCCCGACGTCACGATGGAATCGCCGTATCCGCGCTGAAAAATCAGGGCCTGCGCGAGCTATTGGTTCGCGCGGAAGAAATACTATGGGCCTCCGACATCGACGGCAGCGAGCTCTCGGAACTCGGCCTGGAAGCCGAGGGGGCGTGAGGGGATGGGAAACACGAATCGACTGCGCGCGAAGATCACGGGCACCGGGATGTGCGTTCCCGATCAGGTCATCACCAACGACGACCTCGCCCAGCGCATGGATACGAGCGACGAGTGGATCCGACAGCGAAGCGGCATCCAGGAACGCCGCTGGATCCGCCCCGGCGAGACCCCGGCCGACCTCGGCAAGCAGGCAATCGAACAGGCATGCGAGCAGGCCGGCTGCGAACCGGGCGACATCGATTGCCTGCTCCTCGCAACGTTGTCTTCGCAGCACGACTTCCCCGGCTCTTCGTTCTTCGTCCACGAAGCCCTCGACATGGGCGAGATCCCCTGCATGGATCTGCGCGCACAGTGCAGCGGTTTTCTCTACGCACTCTCGATCGCCGACAGCCTGGTGATCGCGGGCAAGTTCAAGCGCGTGCTCGTGATCGGCTGCGAAGTGCACTCGACGGGGATCGACGTCAGCACGCGCGGTCGCGACGTTGCGGTGTTGTTCGGCGACGGCGCCGGGGCGGTGATCGTCGAGCCGCAAGAAGACGAAGGCGACGAAGCGGGCATCATCGAAGTGCGCATGCACGCCGAAGGCAAGCACGCGCGACGCCTGTGGATCGAAGCGCCGACTTCGGCGAATACGCCCGTGCGCATCACCCACGAGATGATCGACGACGCGCGCATCTTCCCCCAGATGGAAGGGCGCTACGTCTTCAAGCACGCCGTTACGCGCATGCCGGAGGTGCTGCTCGAAACCCTGAACGCCACGAGTCACAAGCTCGAAGACGTCAACCTCTTCCTCTTCCACCAGGCCAACCTGCGCATCAACGAAGCCGTCGCCCAGCGGCTCGAGCTCAGTGAAGACAGGCTGTTCAACAACATCCAGAAGTACGGCAACTGCTCGGCCGCCTCGATCCCGATGCTGCTGGCCGAGACCACCCGCGACGGGCGCCTGAAGCCGGGCCACCTCATCTCGATGACCGCCTTCGGCTCCGGCTTCACCTGGGCGAGCGCGCTCGTCCGCTGGTAGACGGGGGCTCTGCGGGCTCCTGCCGCGCGCACGCAAGAAAATCGTCCCCGCAGGTGCAGCAGATTGCTGCATCGCGTCTTGCTGCGGCGCGTTATTCGTTAAATTCGCTTGAAATTCAATGATTTGCGTCGATGCCGCCCCGCGTTGACGCGGTGACGCGCCGTGTTAAGATCCTCTTGCTTTCAGACCGATACAGCGCCCGAGCGACGGCCTGAGAGCCCCCCACCCGGAGAGTCGTTCGACGCTCCATCGAGAAGCCTTCTCGAAACATTCCCAAGTGACTTCGCGGCCCATCGCCGGCGTCCTGCCGGCGACGGGCCAGCCAAAGCAAAACCAAGGAGCAAGACCATGGCTACGCGATCCGCTCGCGCCACCACCCTCGAAGACCGATTCGACGAAATCCAGACCCGTTTCCGCAAGGCGGGCAAGGAACTGGAGAAGATGCAGAAGCGCGCGGAGAAGAACCGCCGCGACTTCCAGAAGCGCGCCGAGAAGCGCGTGCAGCAGGCCCAGAAGGACTTCCGCAAGATTTCGGTCGTCAAGAAGGCTGAGGACTTCACCAACGATGTCCGCAAGCAGATCGAGAAGGGTCGCGACGACTTCATGTCGCGCATGCCGATCGCTTCGAACAGCGAAGTCAAGAAGCTCGAGCGCAAGGTGAACGCACTGAACCGCAAGGTTCGCGCGCTCGAGAAGGCGGCCGCCAACTAGGCACCGCCTCGCGCGTCTCGCGAGTCGCCTGGCTGGCGCGGGTGCGTCGTCGCACCCAGCCGCCGCCCGCGACTCCGCCCAGAAGGCCCGATGGAACCCAGAGCCATCGGGCCTTTTCTTTGCCCGCAGCCCAATCTGCCCGCCGAAGCGTGGTTGCTAGTGTTCGAGGCCGCATCCCAGCTTGTCCGCTCGAGAGGAGAACCCCGTGGCGACCTACCAATCCCCCGATTTCATGAAGCTCGACGATCACCACTTCAGCGAAGAGGAGCGCCTGGTGCGCGATTCCGTACGCGAGTGGGTGAGCGGCGAGTTCCTTCCGTGTGTGACCGAACACGTGCGCCAGGACGGCTCGTTTCCGATGGAACTCGTGCCGCAGATCGCCGAACTCGGGATGTTCGGCGCCAACCTCAAGGGTTATGGCTGCGCGGGCATGAACAACGTCTCCTACGGCCTGCTGATGCAGGAGCTCGAACGCGGCGACTCGGGGCTGCGTTCCTTCGCTTCGGTGCAGGGCTCGCTGTGCATGTATCCGATCTACACCTACGGCACCGACGAGCAGAAGGAGAAGTGGCTGCCCTCGATGGCCGCAGGGGAGACGATCGGCTGCTTCGGTCTCACCGAACCCGATTTCGGGAGCTTCGTCACCGGCATGGTGACCCGCGCCGAGAGGAAGGGCGACGGCTGGGTGTTGAACGGCGTGAAGCGCTGGATCACCAACGGCACCCTCGCCGACATCGCGATCATCTGGGCCACTACCGACGAGGGCATTCGCGGCTTCGTGGTCGAAACCGATCGCCCGGGCTTCGAGGCGCGCGACATCAAGGGCAAGTTCTCCCTGCGCGCGTCGGTGACTTCCGAACTCTTCCTGACCGACGTCGAAGTGCCCGAGGAGAATCGCCTCCCCGGTGCAAAGTCGGTTGGTGCGCCGCTCTCGTGTCTCACCCAGGCGCGCTACGGCATCGCGTGGGGTGTGATGGGCGCCGCGATGGCGTGCTACGACGAAGCGCTGCAGTACACGAAGGAGCGCGTGGTGCAGGGCGGGCCGCTGGCGGGCAAGCAGATCACCCAGCAGAAGTTCGCGATCATGCTCACCGAGATCACCAAGGCCCAGCTGCTCTCGCTGCACCTCGGTCGCATCAAGGACAAAGGCGAACTCGAGCCCGTCATGGTCTCGATGGCGAAGCGCAACAACGTCGACGTGGCGCTCCAGATCGCCCGCGAAGCGCGCGACCTGCTCGGCGCCAACGGCATCGTGGACGACTACTCCGCGATGCGTCACATGGTGAATCTCGAAACGGTGCGCACCTACGAGGGCACACACGACATCCACACCCTGATCCTCGGCGAACACATCACGGGAATGCGCGCTCTCTAGCGAACCGTTTTCGCCGGTCGGGTGTCCCCCCGAATCAGCAGGCTTCTTTCCGATTCCAGCTGATCAGGGCGGACCCATGAATCGAGGCTGCAGTTCCCCGTCGTTGCCACTCGTCGTGGCCATCGCATTGGCCACGACGACGAGCGCCGCCGAGGAGGACACCCTCGGCGAGTTCGAGAAGGCCGCGGGGGTGGAGAATTCGCGAATCGGGGTCGAGAGCCCCGAAGACGAAGACGACGAGTTCAAGCTCCTCGGTGGAGCACTCGCGCTGCCCGGGCTCGCCCTGTTTACCGCATCCCGTACGAACGAGGTCTTCCGGGAGCGCCGAGCCGGTGAGCCCGCGCCCTCGATGTTGCGTTTGGAAGGCACGTATCAACGGCTCGCCGATGGAGATGTCGACGCCCATACGACGCGCGGCCAGTTCATCTGGTCGTCCCTCGGGATCGGCGGAGAGTTCACCCGCTACAAGGAAGGCTCTCCGAAGCAATCCCTCGACCTCACCTCGGGCGAGTTGTTGTTCCGCTTCCTTCCCTGCCATCGGATGAACCTCATCCTGGCCATCGGCGCCCGGAAACTCGACGGCGACCGCGACGAGACCGGCCTTCAGGGCGGGCTCTCCTTCGGGCTCCATCCCGTCGAGTGGATGGGCCTCGAACTCGACCTTCGCTGGGCCGCCATCGGGGACGGGACGCTCGAGGACTACCGGGCGGGTGCGCTGTTCCGCCATCCCGACTTCCCCTTCGTTGCGCTACGCGGGGGCTACCGCATCGAGCGAATCGGCGGTTCGAGTCTCGATGGGGCCGAGGTGGGGGTGGTACTCACCTTCTAGAGGCTACTTGCGCGCCACCTGGAGCGCCGCTTCGACGCAGCCGCCGTTCTGGTCGAGCAGGCGTTGGGCTTCGGCTTCGTCGAGGCCGGAGAGCTTCATCAGGATGCCGAGCGCGCGTTCGCGAAGCTTCGCATTTCCGGGGGCGAGGTTGGTCATCAGATTGCCGTGCACGCGACCGAGCTTGACCATCACCGCGGTGGAGAGCGAATGCAGGATCATCTTCTGCACGAGGCCGCCCTTCATTCGCGTCGAGCCCGCGATCACTTCGGCACCGACGCGGGGTGCGATCGCGATCTCGACGGAGTCGGCGAGGGGTGAGTCGGGATCGCATGTGATCGCGATGCTGCGCGCGCCGGCGTCGTGCGCGGCTTCGACCGCGCCGAGGACGTAGGGCGTCGAACCGCTCGCAGAGAGGGCGACGACGGCGTCCCCCATCGTGAGTCCGCGCTCCCTCACTTCCCAGGAACCGGCTTCCATGTTGTCTTCCGCACCTTCGACGGCATGACGCAGGGCCTTGTCGCCCCCTGCGATCACGGCCTGCACGCGCGAAGGCGGGAGGCCGAAGGTGGGCGGGATCTCGGAGGCGTCGAGCACCCCGATGCGACCGCTGGTGCCGGCGCCAATGTTGAACCAGGTGCCGCCGCCCGCCATGGTGGCCTCGAGCACCTCGGCCGCGGCTTCGATCTCCGCCAGCACTTCGCGCACGGCGGCCAGCGCCACGGCATCTTCGCCGTGGATCACTTCGAGAATCTCGCGGGTCGAACGCCGATCGAGATCGCGCGCGTGTTCGAGGACCGCTTCTGTCGGCCGGGTGGGGGGCATCGCGCTTCGTTTCGGCCGATTGTTCTCGAAAGCTGAACGACTAGTATGCGCCGCGAGCTACCCGGTGGCGCGCCGCCGGACGAGCCGGAACGAATGCAGTCCATCACGCAAAAGACGCTCGAAAGCCTCGAATGGCAACGGGTCGTGGCGATGCTCACGCGCTATTGCCGAACCCCCCAGGCGCGCCTGCGCCTGGGGCCGGCCGACCTCGTGACCGACGAAGGGGATACAGCGGGAGGCACAGCAACCGGCAACCCGGGTGCCGAAGGCTCGGAAGTCGGGGAAGGACTCGCCCGCGGTGAGTTCGAGGCCTCGCTCGCGGGAGTTCGCGAGCGCCTCACCGAAACCAGCGAAGCACGCGCGGTCCTCGAAGCCGGAACGCCACCGCCGCTGCACGGCATCGCGGATCTGCGCCGCGCCCTGCGACGCGCCGCGATGGGGGGCGTTCTTTCCTCCGATCAGTTGCTCGATGCAGCCAGGACCCTCGCCGCCACCACGACCATCGTGCGGTTCCTGCGCGGGCAAAAGGAGATCGCAGCCCGGCTCAACGGTCTCGCGGAGACCATCTCCGTCGATCGCGAAGTCGCCGACCAGATCGATCGCTGCCTCGAACCATCGGGAGAGGTGCGCGACAGCGCTTCACCGCTGTTGCGCGATGCGCGGCGACTCACGAGTGATCTCGGCGCGCAACTCCAGAAGCGACTCGGTCGCTACCTCAACGACGACGAAGTTTCGGGCGCGCTCTCGGATTCGTACTTCACCGTGCGCAACGATCGCTATGTGCTCCCGGTGCGCGCCGATGCCCGCGGCAAGGTTCGCGGCATCGTGCACGACGCCTCGCGCTCGGGCACCACACTCTTCGTGGAACCCGAGGCCGTGGTCGAACTCAACAATCGCTTGAAGCAGGCCGAACTCGACGTCGCGCGCGAAGTCGAACGCGTGCTGCGCGAACTCAGCGAAGCCGTCGCGCGCGTCGGGCCCGGCCTTTCGGCTGCGCTCGAAACGATCTCGTCGATCGATCTCGCCTTCGCACGCGCGCACCTCGCCGAGGCAATGGACGCGAGCGAACCCGTCGTCGAGCGGGGAGGGTGCTTCCGCTTCGAGGACCTGCGCCATCCACTACTTCCCCGCGATGAGGCCGTCCCGAACGACATCGCCCTCGGCGAACACCACAGCGTGCTCGTCATCTCGGGCCCCAACGGCGGTGGCAAGACCGTTGCGATGAAGGCCGTGGGCCTTGCGGCCGTGATGATCCGCCTCGGGCTCCACGTTCCCGCGAAAGAAGGCGCACGGGTCGACCTCTTCGATCGACTGTTGGTCGAGTTGGGAGATGGACAGGACATCAGTGAGAGCCTCTCCACCTTCTCCGCCCACATGGTGAACCTCGCGCAGGTGGTCGACGCGGCGGGCCCGGACACCCTCGCGCTGCTCGACGAGGTCGGGGTCGGAACCGACCCGAGCGAGGGGGCCGCGCTCGCCCAGGCGATCCTCGAAGCCCTGGCCGATCGCGATGCGCGCGTGATGGCCACCACCCACTACAACCTGCTCAAAGAGATGGCCGAAGTCGACGAGCGCTTCTGCAACGCCAGCGTCGAGTTCGATCCCGAAACCCTGGCGCCGACGTTCCGCCTCCACAGCGGAACCGCGGGTGCGTCTTCGGCCACCGCCGTCGCCGCGCGCATGGGTATGCCGGGAGAAGTCCTCGAACGCGCGAACGCGCTGCTCGAACGCGAAGACCGCAGGCTCGATCGCATGCTCAGCGAACTCGCGAACTCACGCGCGATGCTCGAGCGCGAGAAGCAGGAGGCCTCGCGCTTGCGCGCCGAAGGCGAGAGCGCCCGGCGCGAGTATCAACACAAGCTCCAACGCCTGCAGGAGCGGCGCGACAAGCTCTTCGAAGACATGCGAAGCGATCTCGACGAACGCTTCAAGGATGCCCACGCCCAGGTGGCGGCCGTGATTCGCGGCCTGCAGCGCGCGGGCGAAGGCAGTTCGCGCGACGCCGCACGCGGCGCGGCGCACGCGCGCGAACGGCTGCTGAACCTCGAAGCCAGGGCGCAGGAAGCCGCACCAAAGCCCGAGCCCGAAGCCGCACCGAGCCATGCGATCGATTGGCGCAAGGCGAAGCCCGGCATGCCCGTGCTGCTTCCCGGCGATCGCGAAGGCGTGCTCAAGAGCCTGCCGGATCGACGGGGTCGCGTGAGCGTGCAGGTCGCGAGTGCAAAGCTCGACATCGAGGCTTCGAAGGTGCGCGAACGCGCGAAGTCGAGAGCGAAGGAGAGTGAGACGCGCGTCAGTTTCGAACGCGAATCAAAGCCCGCCGATGACGCCGTGATCGCGGGGGGCACGCGAGAGTGCGACCTGCGCGGACGCCGGGTCGACGAAGCCCTCGACGAACTTGCGCGGGTACTCGACGCCGGGCTGCGCGACGGCGACGAGATCCTCCATGTGATCCACGGCATCGGGACGGGCGCCCTCCGCGCCGCCGTGCGCGAACACCTTCATGCCTCGCCCCACGTCGTCTCCCACCGCGCGGGCGAGCGCGGTGAGGGAGGCGATGGCGTCACGATCGCGGAGTTGCGCAGATGAGACGCTCGGGCGGACGCGCCGCGCGCCCGTCCGCCGCGAAGGGAATTGGCCAGGCGAGTTCGGAAGTGCAGCGTTCGCCCTGGGCGTGAACGCCCTTCGCATCGACGAAATCGGTTCCGATCGAGTAGAGGAGGTGCTCTTCGCGCGAGTAGCGCAGGGGTCCACCGCCGAAGTAGTCGATCGGAACGGAGTCGAGGTAGTCGGGGACCAGCGCGTCTAGGGCCTCCGGCATCGTGCCGTTCTCCGTTTCGTAGGCACGCAGGGCGATCATCGCGACGATGGCGGACGCGAAGCTGTCGGCCACACACATCGTGTCGTGGTGGATCGAGAAGGTGATGCCCGTGAGGTCCGCCCAGTAGTTTCCGATCGCATTCTGCTCGAAGGTCATCGGATCGGGCGGTCCCCCCAACAGCTTTGCACCGGGGGCGCGATGCGGGTCGCTCTCGCGGCACGGCGTGCCGGGCAGATCCCCGTAGGCGCGATAATGGTTGGCCAGGCGGTCGAGGGTACGATTGCGCTGCAGGGTGTACCCGTGCGGCAGCAGGCTTACCATCGAGTCGAGTACCTCGCGCGCGAAGGGATCGCGTGAAGCATTCGATCCATCGCCGCCGCGTGCAGCGATGGATTCGTCGAGCACCGCCGCGCGCCATTGGTAGTCGCCGGCGAGCACCCGCTGCCAGCCCTCTCGATCGATGCGCAGGGCTTCGACCTTCGCGATCAGCACCTTCGCCTGCTCGCGCGTGAGCGGCGTTTCGATCAACATGCTCTCGAGGGTCGTGAGTGCGATGCGAACCAACGACGTGCCGATCAGGTGATGCACGATCCGCCCCCCGTCGAGGCCGCGCACCCGCGTACCGAAGCCCGCGAGTTCGATGAGATCGTCGAGGGCGGCCACGGCATCCCCCTCCCGTGCAAGCGCGCGAATCTTGAGGGCGCGTAGCCGGGCCAACATCATCCAACGATCGAGCACGACCTGCTCGCCGTGGCTCGTCTTCACGCGAACCTGGAAGCCCTCGCGACCGATCGCACGTTCGAAGAAGACGAAGGTATTGACGTTCTTCTCGAGCAGCTCCTCGACCCCCGCGTCGTCCCACTCGTGGCCGAGGAGCATGAGTTCGATCTGTTCCGTCGAGTCCTCGGGAACGTTGAGCAGTTCGATCGCGTGGCCCAGGGCTGTGATCGCGTTGCGGTACTTGCGAATCTCGGCGGTGACCGTCGTGAGATCATCGTCCTGGAGTTCGGACAGATCTCCGCCGCAGCCCGCGATGCCCACGACCAGCGCGGTCGACGCGAGCAGGGTGATCGGGATGGAGTGGGTTCGGAGGGAGTGCCGCACCGGAGCCTCGAAACTGGGGGTCCTGGGTCTATCGGCGACACGCGCGCGCCACCCGAGCGGCCTTCGCCGAAACTACGCTTCGAGCCCGAAGTCCTCGATCAGTGATGCCGCCGCACGACGCCCCGAAGCGAGGGCGTGCTCTGGACGCGGGCCGATTCGATAGGGCCCGGCGAAATAGACGCGCCGCCCCTGTTCGCGGCGGTCGACCTGCACACGCTCGAAGCGATCCAACGCGCGATACGCCCCGACGCGAAAGTTCGGATTCTCCGCGGCTTCGCGGCGCAGGCGAACGAGCTCGATGCGCTCGACCAGTTCGGGGTGGAAGCGCGAGAGGGCGGCGATCAACGACTTCTCGACGACTTCGTCACTCGCGCTCGCGTTGGCGGTCGCGAAGCGCTCGTTCGCGCGCAGGGTGATGAGCCCCGCGCCTCTCGGCGCGCGCGCCCCGTCGCCGGCTTCGCAGAGGTAGCACTCGATCGAAGAGGCCTCCGCTTTCGGAACACGAACGAAGCGCTGGGTGTTTCCGAGAGGTGTCTCGAGACCGAGGGAGAGCGAGACCACGGGCCCGCTTCGATAGTCGGCAAAGAAGTCCCGTTCAGCGGGAACCAGGGTGGGACCAGCGATGCGGCCCGCGACTTCGGGTGCGGTCGCGACGACCACGGCTTCGACATCGAAGACCCGCGCGCCCGGCTGTCCATCGCACCGCACCGCGTAGCCACCGCCCGAACGACAGGTGATATCCTGCACGACCGCTCGGCGCACGACGCCGACATCCGCCGCAGCGCGTTCGGCCAACACCCAGAGCCCCTGGCGCAGGGATCCCAGGGTCGCACGCCCTTCGCGCGAGGCGATGCGCGAGAGCAGGAACGCCACGCGGCTGATCTCCATCTCGTCGTCGACGTACTCGCTCGTAGTCTCGGGCGAGACCCAGTGGTCGAAGAACGAAGCCCCGAAGTAGAGGGTCGCGTGATCGCGGGCGCTTCGGAAATCGAGTTCGGCTGCACGTTCGGGCGCGTCGGGATCGAGCAGGGGGCGATAGCGATCCATCAGGCGCGGCAGGCGCAGCAACCGCTTCTTGTCCCAGAAGCGAACCCCCGGCAGGGCCGCGAGTTCCTGCAACGTAGACGTCGCAACCGTGTGCGGAACGGCGTGGAACATCTGCGCGAGTTCGACTTCGTGCGGGGGCAGCAGGCGTTCGCCGAGTTCCATGCGATCGATGAACGAAATCAGCGCGCGATCGGAGGAACGCACCAACGGCAGTGTCCCGTCGATACTGAAACCCTCGACCAGCCCGCCGGCGGCGCGCCCGCCGACGTGCCCTTCGCGCTCGAGCAGCGTCACTTCGCAGCCGGCGCGCCGAAGCGCGGTGGCTGCGCGCAAGCCCGCAAGACCTGCACCGATGACGGCTACGCTCACGCCCACGACGAGTTGCTTCCTTCTACCTGCTCCCCACTCCGACCGGTGGAATGGGGGCGCAGACGCTAGCTCTCTCGCAACTGACGCGCCTCGGCGACCAGGGAGGTGAGCTTCGCCACCACGTCGTCGAGGGTCTCGAAGGGTTCGTAGGGGCACTTCCGCTCGCGCAGGGCGTCGGCGAGGGTTTCCTTCGCGAAGGCGAGGTCGGCCTCCTCTGCACCACAGAGATCCGAGACCCGCCCATTGCCGATGTGGATGCAGAAGGTGCCCGGTCGCTCGCGGCGCACCGCGGAGATGATGCCGCGCTTGCAGGTCCCCGTGCCGCACGAGCACGCAGGGTTTCGCGCGCCGGGCGCGATGCGCCATTCGTCGTCAGCAGCCCCGCCGTACTCGAGGTGGTTCGAGGCGTAGTCGAAGCGAACCCCGTGATGCTCTTGCAGCCAATCGATGTTGTAGTCGAAACCGTCGGAGAGAATGCGAAAGGGCACGTCGGCCTCGGCACACCAGGCGAGCAACGAACGAGCACCCGGATCGAGTTCGATCGTCGCCAGGAAGTCGTGCAGCTCGTCCTTCGGTAGGCGAAAGCCGGTGAAGAGCGCGATGTTGTACGTCCAGGCGTCGAGCTCGCCGCTCTGCCAGCGGCCCAACAACTCGATACGACTCGGTCCGAGGTACTGCTTCGCAAGGGTCGAACCCACGTCCTGCACGGAAAACGTTCCGTCGAAGTCGCAGAAGACCGCGAGGGCCCTGGCGCGGGCCAGCGCCACGGCGGGATCTTCGGTGGGCGTCAAACCGTCGTCGTCTTCACTCATCGCGGAACCTTCAACCTCGCAGCCGCCAGCCCGGCGAGAAGTGGGTGTGTGGGGCCGGCACGCGAGCAACACTACCTGTCCTGCGCAGGCAAAGCGAGGTGCGTCCGGATCATGACGGGAAACGGTCACCGCAACCGAGAGGATGGTCCCACGACGACCGCCCAGCGCATCGCGGGGGATGCGCCGCTCGTTCTCGATGGCGCAACGGGTACCGAACTCGAACGTCGCGGCGTGCCGAGCGCGCTTCCTCTGTGGTCGACCCTGGCCCTGATCGAAGCACCCGAGGTTCTCACCTCGGTCCACGAAACATACGCGCGCGCTGGCGCAGAGGTCATCACCGCGAACACCTTCCGCACCCAGGCGCGGGTACTCGCGCGCGATCCGCGAACCGAAGGGCGTTCGGGTGAACTCACCGGCCTTGCGGTGGAGTGTGCGCGGCGGGGAATCGACGCGGCCGACCGTCGTTGTTGGATCGCGGGGTCCGCACCGCCCCTCGAAGACTGCTACCTGCCCGAGCGCGTCCCCGAAGCACCCGCTCTCGAAGTCGAACACCGCGAACATGCGGAGCATCTCGCCGAAGCCGGCGTCGATCTGATCCTGATCGAGACGATGAACTCCATCGCCGAAGCATGCGCAGCCTGCGAGGCTGCGAAGCGCACGCGGCTTCCCTTCTGGGTGAGCTTCATCTGCGACGCGCAGGCGCGGCTGCTCTCGGGAGAAGATCTCTCCGCCGCGCTCGATCGGGTCGCCCGCTTCGAGCCCGAACTCGTTTCGATCAACTGCCTGCCGCCGTCTGCGGTGCCGAAGGCACTCGAAGTCTTCGCACGCAGCGCGATCCCGTTCGGCGTATACGCAAACCTCGGCGCCCCCTATGAAAACTCGCCCGATCAGCGCGTCGAAGACCACGACCCGGCGTCCTTTGTGTCGGTTGCCGAGCAGTGGGTCGAGGCCGGGGCGCGCATGATCGGCGGCTGCTGCGGAACGACACCCGAGCACATCCGCGCGCTGCGAAGCGCCTTTCCTATACTGCCGCCATGAGCCTGCCGGCGGCGAATCTCGACTTCGATCTCACCGACCTCGACAACTTCCGGGACGGCTTTCCCTTCGAGGCCTTTCGCGCGCTGCGCGAACACGATCCGATCCACTGGCACGAGCCCACTGCGAACACACCCGACGGCGAAGGCTTCTGGGTGTTGTCACGACATGCCCAGGTGGTCGAGGTCTTCAAGAACCCCGGCGACTTCTCTTCCCACACCGGGGGCGATCGTCCCTACGGCGGAACCTTCATCGCCGACGTGAAGACGGCCGGGCTCATGCTCAACATGATGGACGACCCGCGACACCGTCGGATTCGCGGGCTCGTGAACAGTGGCTTCACACCGCGGGTGATCGGCGCCCTCGAACCCGAACTGCGACGACGCGCGCGGGCCATCCTCGCCGATGTCGGCGACGAGGGGGAAATCGACTTCGTGGTCGAAGTCGCACGCGAACTTCCCCTGCAGGCGATCTCGATGTTGCTCGGTGTACCGCAGGAGATGCGGGGGCAGCTCTGCGACTGGATCGACATCGGACTCGAATACAGCGGACGCAAGCTCGGCGAAGTGAGCGAAGAGGCCGCGCAGGCCAACGCAAACATGATCGCCTTCGCCCAGGAGTTGATCGCCGAGAAGACGCGCAACCCGAAAGACGACATGCTCTCGATCGTGATCCACGCCCGCATGGAGGACGCGGATCCACCGACGCTCAGCAACGCCGAGATCCTGCAGTTCTACATGCTGCTCTTCGCCGCGGGGACGGAGACCACCCGCAAGGCCATCGCGGGCGGGCTCAAGGCGCTGCTCGAAACGCCGGGCGAACTCGAACGCATGCGCGCCCATCCCGAGCTGATGGAGACCGCGGTCGACGAGATCGTCCGCTACACGACCTCTTCCGTCTACAAGCGGCGCACGGTGACGCGCGACCTCGAGTTCCACGGCAAGGAGTTCCGCGCCGGTGAGAAGGTGACGCTCTGGGAAATGTCGGCGAATCGCGACGATCGCGTCTTCGAAGACCCCGATCGTTTCGACATCGCGCGCGACCCGAACCCCCACGTGGCCTTCGGTTGGGGCGTGCATCGCTGCCTGGGTGCCAACCTCGCCAAGCTCGAGATCCGCGTGATGTTCGAAGAGCTGCTGGCGGCCTGGGACGAAATCGAGATCACGGGCGCGCCCGTCTGGACGCGTGACAACCGCCTGTTCGGCTTGAAGCATCTGCCCGTGCGCTTCGAGGGTCGCGCGCCCGTCGACCCGTGAGCGCCGATCGCCAACACTTCACCGCGCCCGAAACATGGAGACCCACATGAGCCCTCCCTTCGAACCGACCAACCGACGCAGCTTCCTCAAGACCCTCGCGATGATCGGTGTGGGCTCGCAGACGCTGCTGCGCTCCGGCGACGTACGCGCGGCCGTCGACGCGGCCCGCGACACCGCGGTGCCCGCCGTCGCGAATTGGCCCGAGATGCCGAAGCGCACGCTCGGCAAGACGGGCTTCGCCGGGAGCCGCCTCGTCTTCGGTTGTGGTGCTGCGCTCTCCCGCGGGCCGAAGGACGACCTGCTCGAAGCCTCGTTCGACGCCGGCGTGAACGTCTACGACGTGGGCTATCGCGCGTATTACAACGACGCCGAGAAGAACCTCGCTCCGTTCGCGAAGCGGGTGCGCGATCGCATCTTCCTCATCTCAAAGGGCTACGCGCGCCTCGAAGCCAAGCCAAACCAGAGCATCAGCGCGGCACAGGCGCGCTTCGCGGCCAGCAGTTGGAGCGATGCGATCGACGGCAGCCTTCGGGAGCTCGGCACGGACCATGTCGATGCCTATTACGTGATGGCCGCCTTCAACCCGACGCTGATCAAGAGCGACGAGATCCTGGGCGCCGCACAGAAAGCGAAAGAAGCCGGCAAGATCTCCCACCTCGGTCTCAGCACCCATCAGAACGCCGACAAGGTGCTCGAAGCCGCGATCGAAACCGGCGAGTACGCCCTCGCCCAGATCGCCGTCACCCCGGCCGGTTGGTACGACTGGGACGACAAGGGCATCCTGGCCGGCTCGCCTCCGATGAAGGAGCTGCGACCGCTCTTCGATCGTGCGCGCGAAGCCGGCATCGGGCTCATCGGTATGAAGGCCGGGCGCTATCTCGCCGGGCGCAAGTTCCTCGGCTGGGGACGACCGAGCGCGTTCGATGAGTACTACGAGGCCCCCTACCTCGCCGCGGATCTCTCTTCGTTCCAGCGCAGCTACGCCTTCGTGCTCGAGCACGGGCTCGATTGCGTGAACGCGGACTCGCAGAGCCTCACCCATCTCGCGGAGAACTTCGCCGCGGCGGCGACGTCGACGCGCTACTTCGCCTGAACGGGCGAGCGGCATCGCAGCACAGGCGTCCGGAAAGAACCGCCAACCAGGCATGCACCTGGGGGCGCAGCGTTCGCCTTTGCAACGTCGCGCGCCTCGAGGGGCGGACCTGCACCGCAGCTGCGCACGCGTTGCGCGCACGGGCTTACCTTCTTTTCCCATTTCTGGTCACTTTGCGGAGCCGGTGGACACAATTTGTGTCACCCATCCGACGCCGGTTGCGCGCGACTTGCACACGGCTTACGGGGCGTTCTCGGCGGTGATTCGGGGTGCTTCGAAATCAACCGTGATTTCGAACACTTGGAGATGGCCTGCGAGAATTTCGTTCAGCTGGGGGTTCTGGCACGCGCTTTGCTCTCTAGAACGCCATCGCGAGAGAGTTTATTCGCGCTCGGGTCGGCTACCCCTCCCCTGCCACTTTGTGTCAGGAGTCGGCCCGGGCGCGTTTTCTTTTTCGTGGGGCCCGGCGCGAAATCCGAGCGCCCCGGACGCGCGAACGAGCAGCGCGCGCCGACTGGGTAGACTCCGCACGTGGCCGCCCGCGCTTCGAATCGCTCCCGTGCACCGCGTCTGCCGGCAATCCTGCCGACACCCCGCCGTATCGAGCTGCAGGGCGAGGCCTTCGCGATCGAGCGCACGGCGCCAATCGTTCTGCCACCGAGCGCCTGCGAGAGCAGCTGGCACACCGCGCGACGCCTGCAGGAACTGGTCGAAGATCGCTGCGGCGTGCGGCTTCCCGTCGAAGCGCACCTGCGACGCGACGATCTCGGTGCCCACTTCTCCCTGGGCCATGGTGGCCTCGCCAACGCAATCAAGGCCGATGCCCATCAGCTCGCGATCGAAGCCGGGCACGTCGAACTCCGTGGCGGTGGAGCGAGCGGGCTTCGCTACGCGGTCGAAACCCTGGCTCAGCTCTTGAACCGAACGCGCAAGCTCCCCTGCGTGCAGATCGAGGACGAACCCGACTTCGCACTTCGCGGCGTGATGCTCGACGTCTCGCGTGGAAAGGTCCCGACCCTCCAGACCCTGAAGGACCTGGTCGACATCCTCGCGCAGCTCAAGCTCAATGCGCTGATGCTCTACGTCGAACACACCTTCCGCTTTCGCCGACACCCGCAGATCGGTAGGGGCGACAGCCCCCTCGACGCCCAGACGATCCGCGCCCTCGACGACTACGCCGCCCGGCAACACGTCGAGCTCATCCCCTGCCTGCAATCCCTCGGGCACATGGATCACATCCTCACCCTGCCGCGCTATCGCGAACTCGCCGAGACCGAGATGGGTTGGACGATCGCACCCACCCACCCCGGCGCGCGCGAACTGATCGAAGACCTCTACGACGAGTTCCTTCCGAACTTTCGTTCGAAGCGCATGAATGCGAACTGCGACGAACCGTGGGATCTCGGGCGCGGCCAATCGAAGGCGCGAGGCGAAGAACTCGGCCCGGGTGGCCTCTACCTCGAACACGTGCGCTTCCTGCGCGACACCGCAGCGCGCAACGGCAAGCAGACGATGATCTGGGGGGACGTCGTGCACGCGCACCCCAAGCGCATCGCCGAGATCCCGAAGGATCTCACCATGCTCGATTGGTGGTACGAAGCCGAGTTCGACTACGACCGCGTCGCGGCGTTCGAGCGGAGCGGGCTCGACTTCGCGGTCTGCCCGGGGACGTCGACCTGGAACTCCCTCTTCCCGCGCGTCGAGAACAGCGAGGCCAACATCGCGGGCTGGGCCGAGGCGGGGCGACGCCACGGCGCACTCGGCATGTTGAACACCGATTGGGGCGACTTCGGCCACTACAACCTGCTCGGCAACAGCTGGTTCGCCTACGCCCAGGGTGCGCAACAGAGCTGGTCGGGGGCATGCGAAAAACCGGTCTTCGATGAAGCCTTCTCGGCATTGCTCTTCGGCGAGACCGGGCGGCGCGGACGCGTTGCGAAGATCTATCGCGAACTCGGAGCCATCCACGACGCCGGTTTCGAGGTGATGAACGGCTCACCGATGCAGTACCTCTTCTTCGACGATCTCGAACAGGCCTACTTCATCGCGAACGCCCGCAAGCCCGCGCTCGATCGAGCGCGCAAGCGCCTGGTGAAGGTGCGGGACCAGATCGAGCGGGCGAAGGATTGCTTCGCGCGCGAGAAGGAGAGCTGGCGCGAGTTGGTGTACGCCGCGGACGCCACCCTCTTCGCGGTCGACAAGACCCTCGCGGCTCGGCGCTACAACGATTGGCGCAGGCGCCCGAAGAGCCTGAACGCGCGGAAGCGCAAGCGCCTGGGCGAAGAGTTGCGCGCCCTGGCGAAGACGCAGACGGCACTGGTCGGGCGGCTGCGCAAGCTCTGGCTCGACCGCAACGCAATCTCCAACTTCGAGCTGACCCAGCGCCGGGCCGAGCACTCCATCAAGAGCCTGCGCACGGCGGCCACCCGACTCGCGAAGGCGGATCCCCCGCCGCCGGTGAAGGCGGCCGCGATCGAACCGAAGGCTGTGCTCGAGGCGGTTCGGCGATCGTTGGCACCTCGCTAGTACGTCGCACACGGGGAACGAATCACGCGTTCTCGTCGTCGTACTCTTCGTATTCCTCGTAATCCTCGTCGTCGTATTCGTACTCTTCTTCTTCGGTGCCATCGTCGTCCGCAGCCGGTTCTTCGACTCGTTCGCGGGGCTCGCCGAGTAGATTGCTCGCGAACCAGAAGCCGAGAACCCACGCGATCAGGGTGAGCCAGATCTCGCGTGCATCGCGCGAAGACTCGGCGAGCCAATAACCCAGCCCGAGGGTGAGGGAACCGGAGAACAAAGCGAGTGGACGCGACTTCATTTCGTTCCTCCGCAGAGAACGGTACCTTCGATCCTTCAACTCCGGACCAGGCGGACCCCGCGTTTGAGCGAAGAGAAACCCAAGGGCTACATCCCTGAACCCACCATCCGGGCCTCCCTGTCCAACGGGTTCCAGGTACTGCTCGACGACGCCGCCCCGCTCCTCGTCCTGACCTTCATCGTCTTCGTGGTCGGTGTCGCCTCGCGTTCGTTCTGGTGGGTCCTTCCCGAATACGGCCAGGCGCTGTCGATGATCAGCTACCTGCTGATCGCGGGGCCGATCGAGCTGGGGATGTCGTTCATCTGCCTGCGCGCCGTGCGAAGTGGTCGCGTGAACTTCGACCACATGCTCGCGATCCTGCCCCAGTACGGCGCCCTCGTCGTCGCCAACGCCTTGATGGCGGCGATCCTGCCCGGCGCGCTGGCCTTCCTCGTCGTGCCGGGGGTCTTGTTCTTCGTCGCGACCCGCTTCGTGCCCTTCCTGATCCTGGAAGACGAACTCGGCGGTGCGGAAGCCATCATCGAGAGCATCAAGCTCTCGCGCGATTGCTTCGTGCCGCTACTCGGCATCAACGCGGTCGGTTTCGGAGTGACGGCGCTGCTCGGCATTTCGGTACTGGGCCTGATCCCCGCTCTGCTCTGGTGGCACCTCTCGTTGGCTTCGCTCTATCACTCGGTCGTTCGCCCGCCGACGGGTTGGCAGATCGAAGACGAAGAAGAACTCGAAGCCGGCCGCATCGAAGCCGAGCGCGAGGAAGCAGAGGAGCTCGCCGAACTCGAAGCCCTGGAAGCGCAGCGAGAGGAACGCAATGAGCGGTGACGGCGCGCAAGGGCGTTGCTACCGGGATGCGGTACCGAAGCTGATCGAACTGCTCGATCTCGAAGAGGTCGATCGCGACTTCTACATCGGAAGCCCGGGCAAGGGCGAGGGCCGGCTCTTCGGTGGCCAGGTGGCGGCGCAATCCGTCGTGGCCGCCGGGCGCACGGTGCGAGAGGACGCGCCCCTCCACAGCCTGCACGCCTACTTCCTACGCCCCGGTTCCTACGAGAGGCCGATCCGCTACATGGTCGATCGCATTCGCGATGGGCGCAGCTTCACCACCCGTCGCGTCGTCGCCCTGCAGGCGGGCGAAGCGATCTTCAATCTCTCGGCGAGCTTCGCGCTGCCGGAAGACGGGCTCTCCCACCAGGTCCCCATGCCCGAGACCGAGGGGCCCGAAGGCCTCCCGGAGATGAACGAGATCCGCGCCCGCCTGTTCGGAGAGGATCCACCCGACCCGATCGTGAGTGGCGTCATGGAGATGCGGCTGATCGACGACGTCAGCGACGCATCGGGCCAGAAGCTCGAACCGGTTCGCCACGTGTGGTGGCGCTTGAACGGGGATGCGCCCGAAGACCCGCTCGTTCGAACCGCGCTGCTCGTCTATGCGAGCGATCGCACCTTGATGCAGACGGCGACGCGACCCACCGGCCTGGTACCGGGTCGCGACACGATGGCGGCGAGCCTCGACCACGCCCTCTGGCTCCATCACCCGCCGAAACTCGAAGACTGGATCCTCTACACCTCGCGCAGTCCGGTTGCCCACGGCGCACGCGCGCTGATTCGCGGTGCCATGTACGAACCGAATGGCTGCCGCATCGCTTCGGTGACCCAGGAAGGCTTGATCCGGACCCGGCGCGACTAGCCGGGGCGCTACTTCTTGCGCTTCTCCGGCTTCGGCGCGAAGACGATCTCGCCTACCTCGACCTCACCGTCTTCGATGGACGCGTCTTCTTCGGCCTGGTGCGCCTGGCAGCGCGCGGCCGCGAGCACGTCGTCCTGCACGGCGGCGAGACGCGAGAGCGTCGCCGCGTTGGCGCGGAGCACGAGCTTCTCGACCTCTCGACCGAGGGAGACCTCGTTGTCGGCCTTCGACTTGTTGATCGCGGCCAGCGCATTGATCGCGAGCGCGAAGCTTCCGCTGTCCGCCGGTGCCTCGACGGCTTCGAAGTCGGAGAGTGCGGGCCAGGGTGCGCGGTGGATCGAGGCTTCGCCCTTCTCCTCCGCGAAGGTCCACGACCAGATCTCTTCGCTGATGTACGGCAACACCGGCGCGAACAATCGCAAGAGCACATCGAAGCCGAGCCGTAGCGCCGCCACCGCCGACCCGCTCTGCGCGAGCGCATCGCCCTCGACGCCGTCTTCGAACCAGCGTGCGCGAGGCTTCGCGAGTTCGAGATAGGTGTCGGTGAAGTGCGCCCAGAAGAAGCTCTCGGTTTCCTGCAGGCCGTGGGCGTAGTTCCACTCTTCGTAGAGCGAGGTCACGCGTTCCACGAGCGCGCGCAGCTCGCCCACGAAGGCGCGGTCGAGCTCCGTCGAGATCGGCGCCACTTCACCGGTCTGCGAGAGCACGAACTTGCCCGCGTTGTAGAGCTTGGTGACGAGACGCTTGCCCACCTTCCAGACGTTCTCGTCGAAGGCGGTGTCGACACCGAGGCGCGCTGAAGCCGCCCAATAGCGCCCAGCGTCGGTGGTGTACTTCTCGAGCAGATCGATCGGCGTGACCACGTTGCCCACGCTCTTGCTCATCTTCTTGCGATCGGGGTCGAGGATCCAACCCGAGATCGTCACGTGCTCCCACGGTTTCGAGTTCTCGTGCAGCAGCCCCTTGGCAATCGTGTAGAACGCCCACGTGCGAATGATCTCGTGGGCCTGCGGCCGAACGTCGGCAGGGAAGAGCTTCGCGTGGCGCGCGTCGTCGATGCCCCAGTACGAGCTGATCTGCGGCGTCATCGAACTGGTGAACCAGGTGTCGAAGATGTCGGCCTCGCCCGCAAAGCCACCGGGCTCGTCGCGCTGGTCTTCGCTGTAGCCGGGGGGCGTGTCGCTCATCGGATCGACGGGCAGACTCCCGCGATCGGCGACGATCACCTTGTCGTACTGCGGCTCGCGCTCGTCATCGAGGGGATACCAGACGGGGATCGCCACGCCGAAGTAGCGCTGGCGACTCAGGCACCAATCCTGATTCAGGTTCTCCGTCCAATCGCTGTAGCGATTGCGCATGTGCGGCGGGTGCCAGTGGATCTCTTCACCCTTCGCGAGCATCTCGTCCTTCTTGTCGACGAGGCGCGCGAACCACTGACGCGTCGATAGATACTCGAGGGGCCGATCACCCTTCTCGTAGAATTTGACCGGGTGCTCGATCACCTCGGGTTCGCGCTGGAGCGGCGCACCATTGCCCGTTGCGCTGCCGGCCGGGTCGGCGAGCAACTCGACGATCGCCTTCTGCGCCTGCTTGATGTTCTTGCCCGAGAGCTCGGCGTAGTAGCGGTTCGCCTCCTCGGGCTTCAGGCTCTCGAATTCGGGAGTGCCGAAGGTCACCTCTTCGAGGCGGCCGTTCTTGCCGACGATCTGTCGCAGGGCGAGACCTTCCTCGCGCCACCACAGCACGTCGGTTGCGTCGCCGAAGGTGCAGACCATCAGGATGCCCGTGCCCTTCTCGGGATCGGCGAGTTCGCTCGCGAAGATCGGCACCGGGGCGTGGAAGAGCGGCGTCACGGCGCGCTTGCCGAAGAGTTCCCGATAGCGCGCGTCTTCGGGATGCGCGCATACGGCCACACACGCGGGCAGCAACTCCGGTCGCGTCGTCGCGATCACGAAGCTCGCATCACTTTCCTCGACCGCGAACTCCAGGTGGTGATACGCACCGGGGAGGTCGCGATCCTCGACCTCGGCCTGGGCGACCGCACACTGGAAGTCGACGTCCCACATGGTCGGCGCTTCGTGGGTGTAGACCTGATCCTTGGCAAAGAGATCGAGGAACGAGGCCTGGGCGATCGTGCGACAGTGGTCGTCGATCGTCTGGTACTCCTCGTGCCAATCGACCGAAAGCCCCAGCTTGCGCCAGAGCTGGCGGTAGTACTCCTCGTCTTCGTTGATCAGGCCGTAGCACGCCTCGATGAAGTTGCGGCGTGAGATCAGCCGCGCGGGCTTCTTGCGCTGCTTGGCGCTCGCCTCGCTGAGTTCGAGCCCCTCTTCGTAGGGCGTGTGCGGATCGCAGCGAACGTGGAAGTAGTTCTGCACCCGGCGCTCGGTCGGGAGCCCGTTGTCGTCCCAACCCATCGGGTAGTAGATGTTGAGCCCGCGCATGCGCTTGTAGCGCGTGATCACGTCGGTCTGCGTGTAGGAGAAGACGTGGCCCACGTGGAGCGAACCCGAAGCCGTGGGCGGCGGCGTGTCGACGACGAAGGTCTCTTCGCGCGGGCGATCGGGATCCCAGCGGTACACACCACCGGTTTCCCAGGCCTCGATCCACTTCTTTTCGACTTCTTCCGCCTCGAAGTGCTTGGGCAGGGCGGCGGGGTCGATCGAGCGCACGCGCTCGCCTCCGCTATTCGCTTTCGACTGTTCGCTCGACATGTGGATCCGGGCTTCGCGCTTCTCGCGATGAATGGGTGAGGGGCGGGGCGGGCGAGGTGCGGTGAAAACCCGCCCGCGGGGCCAAAGGGGCGCCCAAT
>JANQEL010000025.1 GCA_028278345.1 Myxococcota bacterium | reverse complement strand
GCGCCGATCACCTCGCGCGGCTTCGCGCCGTCGGCGGGGCCGATGACGCCGCGATCTTCGAGGAGATCCATGAGCCGCGCGGCGCGCGCGTAGCCCACGCCGAGCTTGCGCTGAAGGTATGAGGTGGATGCCTTGCCGGCTTCGAGCACCGTCTGTTTCGCGTCTGCGTAGAGTTCGTCGTCTTCCTCTTCGTCGCCGCTTTCCGTCATTGAGGAAAAAATAGCGTCGGGTCCGCCGGCTTGTCCGCGCTCGCTGAAATCAATCTCGCTCGGCAACTGTCCCTCGCCCTGCCGCGCCACGTGCGCGGCGACCTTCTTCACTTCGCTTTCGGAAATCATCGGTGCCTGGATGCGCCGCGGCTTCGACATCTCTCCCGAGAGGAATAGCATGTCGCCCGCGCCGAGAAGCTTCTCCGCGCCGCCCGTGTCGAGGATCGTGCGCGAGTCTATCTGCGAGGCCACCTGGAAGGCGACGCGCGCGGGGATGTTCGCCTTGATGAGCCCGGTGATGACCTTCACCGACGGCCGCTGGGTCGAGAGGACGAGATGGATACCGACGGCGCGGCTCATCTGCGCGAGCCGTACGATGCCCGCTTCGAGCTCGCGCGGATAGGCCGACATGATGTCGGCGAGTTCGTCTATGACGACGACGATGTAGGGCATCGCCTCCGGAAGCTTCGCTTCCCCGCCTGCGTCGAGACTTCGGCGGGCAGGCGAGCTTCCAGCTTCCAGCTTTTGGCTTTTAGCTTTCTCCAAGGCGGGCGCGACGACGTTGGTGTGATAAGAGGTGATGTCGCGCACCGCTTCCGCTTCGAGGATGTTGTAGCGCCGATCCATTTCCTTCGCGAGCCACTTGATCGCAAGGATCGATTTTTTCGCGTCGGTGATGACGGGCGTGAGGAGATGGGGGATCGAGTTGTAGAGCGTCAGCTCGACCCGCTTCGGGTCTACCATGATGAAGCGCAAGCGCTCCGGCCCGCAGCGATAGAGGAGGGAAACAATGAAGTCGTGTATGGCCACGCTGTTGTGGTTGATGAAGCCGTTGCCGACGAACGAGTGCGAGCCCGG
>JANQEL010000244.1 GCA_028278345.1 Myxococcota bacterium | reverse complement strand
CCCGCCGCGATGTCGGAGCAGGCGCGATTCATCAACCACTGGGGCGTGTTGCCGCCGTCCGTCGTCGTTTCGCAGACCACTTCGGCGAGGCCGAGATTCGCCGCCACCTCGCTCGACACTGCCGGGCTGGCGATCGAGAACGCTGCCTTGACCGTGGTGACGCGCTGGATTCGCGACGCGATTCCGGGGGCCTCGTCGAAGGCCACCTGGGCTGCGCGTGCAGCGAGGCCGGGGACGTCGACGATGGCTTCGCGTTCGATGGCCTGGCCGACGCCGACCAGGACGGGAATACGCTTCGGATCGATGCTCATGATTCTCTGTTCTTGAATGGGAAGTGGACGGGAGGAATAGAACTAGCGTAGGGGGGGCGGGCCCGCATGATGACGCGAGCCGTGTGCCCACCCCCCGTCGGCGTTCGCGAGTTGCGTCGATTCGGGCCGGCTCCGTAGGATCCTGCCTCGAATTCGTCTGCATGGAGGCAAGCAGGATGAAGATCTCCCTCGGCATTCCCCCCGGCCCCCAGGCTCTCGAGCTTGCCCAGCGCGCAGAGGCGCTCGGTTACGACCGCGTGTGGCTCTACGATTCGGCCGCCCTCTACGAAGACATCTGGATCCACATGGCGCGCATCGCCGAGGGCACCCAACGCATCGGCCTGGGCACTGCGGTGCTCGTGCCGAACCTGCGGCACGTCATGACCACGGCGTCCGCGATCGCGACGATCGAACGCCTGTCGCCGGGAAGGCTCGCCTGCGGGTTCGGTACCGGTTACACCGCGCGCATGGTGCTCGGCCAGCGGCCGCTCACGTGGAAGGCGACGCGGGAGTACTTCGAGCAACTGCGGGGGTTGTTGCGCGGCGACGTGGTCGAGATCGATGGTCGACCCTGCCAGATGATCCATCGCCCCGAACTCGCGATCGAGCGCCCCATCGATGTGCCGCTGCTGCTCTCGGCATTCGGACCGAAGGGGCTCGCGATCACCCACGAGATCGCCGACGGCTGGCTGGGTGCATCCGCACCGCCGGAGAAGTTCGACTGGGCGGTCCATCTGGTGAACGGTACGGTGTTGGCGCCGGGCGAATCTCCCAACGCACCGCGGGTCATCGACGCAGCCGGCGCCTGGCAGGCTGGCGCCTTCCACTTCATGTGGGAACAGAATCCCGCGATTCTCGCAGGGATCCCGGGTGGTCCCGAGTGGTTGAAGCAGATCGAATCCGAACGCCCCGAGGCCGAGCGTCACCTCGCGGTTCACGCCGGTCACTGCACGCATCCGAGCGAAGCCGATCGAATCGGCTTCAAGGCGGCGGGTGACGAGATCGCGTGGCACGGTTGGGTCGGAGAGGCGGATGACCTGCTCGCGCGCGCGAAGGAGAGCCAGGCAGCGGGCACGACCGAGTTGCTCTACACGCCCGCCGGCGACGAACTCATCCTGCAGGCCGAGACCTTCTACGCGGCCGTGGGCTCGCTGCAGAGCTGAAGCTGGCTGTTATTTCGCCATGAACCCACCGTCCACGCAAAGCGTGTGACCGGTGATGAAGCTCGCTTCTTCGCTCGCCAGGAAGAGGTAGGCCGGAGCGACGTCTTCGGGCGTGCCCCAACGCGCCATCGGCACCCGTTCGAGCTCGGCCCTCTCGACCTCCTCCATGCCCTTCATCTTCATGGCAGCGGTGAGGTTGCTCTCGATCAACCCGGGGGCGACCGCGTTCACGCGAACGTTGTCGAGGGCCCAGGCCGTGCCCATGTTGACGGTCATCTGCACGAGGCCGGCCTTCGCCGCGCCGTAGCCGGGCACGATCGGTACGGCGCGGAAGGCCGACATGCTGACGGTGTTGATCACACTTCCGCCACCGCGCAGCGTGCTCTTCTCGAGCAGGGGCTTCAGCGCGACCGAAAGGGTGAAGGCGCTGACGAGGTGGAGTTGGAGGGCGAGGGCGAAGGTCTCGGGTTTCCACTCGTCCTGGGCGATCAGATTGCTGCCGGCGTTGTTGATCAGGACGTCGAGTGCTTCGATGCCAGCTGCGAGTTCGAGCAGCGCATCGCGATTCGTCATTTCTGCACGTCGGTAGCCGAAGCGCGAGAGGTCGACATCGTATTCGCTCGCTTCGTCCCTGCGTCCGGTGACGATCACCGAGGCGCCCGCGTCGGCGAACATCGTGGCGATGCCCAGACCGATTCCGCTGCTCCCCCCGGTCACGAGGACGTTGCGTCCTTCGAAGTCGAAACGTGTCGTGCTCACTCTTGCTCTCCCGTTCTCGATCGAATCAGCGCAGGAAGTCGCGGATGACCTCGCCCGCGCGCGGATCCTGCAACATGAAGACGTGTCCGCCGTCGAACCACTCGAGGCGCGAACCCTCGATGGCGCCGTGGAGCGCCTCCTGGTTGGCCGGCGGCGCGATCCCATCGTAGCGACCGGCCGCGATCAACACGGGCATGTCGAGGCGCCCCAATCGATCGAAGGTGTCGTGGCCGCGCCGCGCTTCGAGCTGGCGTCGAAAGCCCTTGTCGCGTTCGGGGTCGGCGGGGCCCGCGTCGCGCGCCGCGATGCCCTTGGCGATCTGCTTCAAGAGAGGGCCGGCATCTTCGCCACGCGTGTCGAGGAGCTTCAGGTGGACGCCGGCGGCTTCGTCCTTCGGGAGTGCCACGAGTTCGTGGAGCGGATAGCTCGCCCCGCCGTCGCCGCCCGCAGATGTGCATGCGAGGCAGAGCTTCTCCACCCGCTCGGGCGCGGTGACGGCGAGCTCCTGGGCGACCATCCCGCCGAACGAAACGCCGTAGACGCACGCGCTCTGCCAACCGACGTGATCCATCAGGCCCAACGCGTCGGCGGCGTAGTCGGCCATGGTGCAGTCGCGTTCGGGCTTGTCGCTCTGCCCGAGCCCCCGCTGGTCGTAGGCGAGCACTTCGAAGTCCTCACCCAGGGGGCTCTGCGCGGGGCTCGGTGCGTGGCGGAGATCCGAACCGGAGCCGCTGATGAAGAGCAGGCGTCTTCCGCTCTCGGCGTTGCCAGCGAGTTCGTAATAGAGGGAGACGTCTCCCACTCGAGCAAACGGCATGGGCTTCTTCCGCCTTCGAGGATATCTATCGCTTCAATGACTTCGCCGCGTAGTCTTCGACGACCGTGCCCTCGAAGAAGTGCGGGTTCGCCTCGCCGTACATCCGCACCGCATTGTCGCACATGAAGCCGCGGAACTGCTCCGCATCCATCCAGCCGTGATCGACGTGCTCGTAGGCCTCGGGAAGCACTTCGTGCATGTGGGCGACATCCCAGTGGCCGATGTCCGACGAGAAGATGGGCAGGATCGGGTCGTCTCCCGGGATGCGTTTCGTGTCGTAGGCGAGGCCCGCGAGGGGATCATCGGCCTCGCAACCGAAGCAGCACTGCTGGGTAACCTGGCGACAGATGTCCGCCGTGCTCTCGATCCCCGCGAGCTCGAAGTCGTTCATGACTTCGGTCGTGTCCGTGACCTTGCCGAAGGTCTTCCCCCAGCCGTCGACCGGCGTGAGGGGGCCACGGTACTCCGAGACGAGTTTGTCGAAGAGGTCGGCGTCGAAGCCCTTCGGGTCGAGATCCTTCAGACCTTCGGGCCCGCGCTTGTGCCAGTGCTCGACGAAGCCCACGAGCATTTGCACGGCCCACGCGACACCGCCTTCGAGGAAGGCCGCGCGCAGCGCGGGGAAGCGGTTGAACACGCCGCCGAAGAAGAGGCTCTTCGCCGTCGCCTCGTTGGCCCCCGCGAAGTTGCCCATGTGGTTGTAGGAGAAGTTCGTGGTCGATCGACGACCACTCCAACCCATCGAACCCGAATGAAAGGAAGCCATCAGACCCCTGTCGACCAGCCGTTGCCACACGGGGTCGTAGTCGTAGAGGGAATCGAGGCCGAGGCCATCGATCCAGAAGGCGTTCTCGTTTCCGTCCTCGAAACGACGCGCCGCGAAACTGCCGAGCACCACCGCGCGCATGCCGAGTTCTTCGGTGGCGAAGTCGATCTCTTCGATGGCCTCGTCGGGATCGTGGGTCGGGATCACCGCAACCGGAAGCAGCCGATCCTCGAGCCCCTCGAACTGGTCCCGCGCATAGCGGTTGTAGGCACGCGCACCCTTGCGGCGGACCAACTCGTCACGCTGCGCGGGAAAGTTCAGCCCGACGCTCGGATAACAGATCGCGAGGTCGACGCCGAGTTCGTCGAGGCGTTCGTGTAGCAGGCGTGGCGCCGACGCAGTCGCAAGATCGCGCGCGTCGTTCGGGAAGCCCCACCACGGGCTGCGAAAGGCGCGCTTGCGTTCGCGGTCTTCGGGGAGCACGCGCTGCCAGGGCGGCGAACCGTCGAAGTTCGCGGTCTGCATGAAGGCCGCGATGCCGGCCTCGATGCCTTCGGCCTT
Organism: Myxococcota bacterium; assembly: GCA_028278345.1. GTDB lineage: Bacteria > Myxococcota_A > UBA9160 > UBA9160 > UBA4427 > DUBZ01. The sequence continues at coordinate 992 of JANQEL010000244.1, read as the reverse complement.
CATGTAACGATCGAGTTCGGGCCAGTACTCGACGATGTGTCCATCGGCGTCGATCACCGGATGGTCGAGGGAGGCGCGAATCTCGGCGGGGGTGCGATCGGCGGAAGTCATGCCCGAGTGCTTAGCGAAACCGCGTGCGCGGGAAACTCGCGATCCCTTCCGGGTACCGAGCGGTTTCTACGGTGTCGGGGGTGGACCGGCTTCCGCGCGCTCGCGCAGATTGCGCAGGGTGAAGTACGGCAGATCCTTGCTCGCCTGACGCACGAGCCAGCCCGGCAGACTTCCGCCCGGATCCGAGTCGAGGGTATAGACGACAAGGGTGCCGCCCTCGGTGGGCTTCAGATCGTACGAACCCTGGAGGCGCGGCATGCGAACGGCACCCGTATCGGTGGGGGCGTTGCTGGCGTCGGTGTTCCGGAATTCGATGCGAATGCTTCCGTCTTCGCGGTCGTCGCGCACCGATCGCAGAACCACATCGCGGTCGCTCACCGGCCAGGGCGAACCGATGCGGTTGTAGGTGAACGACCCACCATCCGGCTGCGGAAGGGAGCGCGCCTCTTCGCAGTTGTGTTGCCACTCGGTGTAGGTGTGCACGGCGCCGATCCACGCGGCGATGCGTTCGGGGGGCGCATTCATCGTCGTCGTGCCGTAGAGGATCGGGAGTGTGCGATCGGCTTCGGACTGTTCTTCGACCGTGATGCCGTCAGTGGTGTCGATCAGCTTTCGTTCGGCGGCGGAGGCCGAGGCGATCGATACGAGTAGTAGAAGCATGAAGGCGAGGGGGGTGATCTTCGTCATGCCCGAAGCATAGAGAGCCGAGCGCGATCGGGCGAAGGCGGGGAGGCGACCGAATCCGGCCGCCCCGCGTTGGCCGTCGTGCCCCTCAGCCGCCGTGCAGCTTGCCGCGCAGCTCCTCCGCGAGGTCGCGTACCGGCCAGGGTTCGTCGCCCCCGCGAAACGCCAGCAGTTCTTCCTGGCCCTGCGCGGCGTGG
>JANQEL010000264.1 GCA_028278345.1 Myxococcota bacterium | reverse complement strand
ATCCGAATTCCCCTGTTTTCACAACCGATGAAGTCAGGTTGTGGTTCGGCGGTCGGAACGGGCGCCTTGACCGGCTTCGAGGCCGAAGGGGAGCGCGCGAACCGCAACCTCCACAGGAGTGCGCAGTTCGCATGCAGCCCCGCACGGGAACGGCCTATTCAAGGAGGCCTCTAGCGTGCAGCGTCGATCAACCCGGGAAACCGTTTCGACGCGCGTACACGACCGCGGCGTCCCGCAGGGCGAGGTCGCTGGTTTCGGCCCGCCCCCCGGCGAATCCGAACTCGGCCCCCTGCCCCGCCACCCAGTCGACCACGGCGATCCGGTAGCGGGAGCCGTCCCGGAGCTGGCCACCCCGGCGCTCGAGTTCGCGCTTTCGCGCCGGCGATACGTCCTTCCCCTCGATCTCGAGCACGCTCACACGGTGCTGCCAGCTTTCGAGGTTGTAGAGGTCGCCGGTGCGAATCGCGCCCTCGCGCAAGCGGCCGCCGACGTGATCGGCCGCGTACCAGGCGAAGTCGGCGTCGGTCGCGTCGAGCAGCACCCGTTCGAAGAACGCCCGCACGCCCAGCCCCGATAGTTCGCGCGGATTGTGCCCGAGCTCTTCTCCCAGGCTCAGGGGTCGTTCGCCATCCATCGCCACGTTGAACAGCGCATGGAGGTGCGGCTCTCCGCGGTAGTGGAACACTGCGCTCGGCGATTCGAGGCGGATGATCTGGGAAGGCCCTTCGCCCGCGCGCCTTCCACCCTGGATGTCGATATCGTAGTCAGCGAGGTGGAACGTGTCGATTCCACCGTTGCCATCGATGCAATCCCACGCGTAGCCGCTGTCGGCCTCGGGGTAGTTTTCGAGCACGCTCGCGATGAAGTCGCGCGCACGAGCACGTTTTCTGGCGGAAAGATCAGCCAGCGCGATCCCGTCGAAGCGACCCGCCTTCCCGCGAACCTCGACGTCGCACTGCGGCGGCGCGGTTTCCACGCGCACGCCGCTGCGTTCACCAGGCGACAAGCTCGCGATCCATTCCTGACCGAGCTGCAACTGGTACTGGTAGGCGCTGCCCGGAAGCCCGACTTCATGGTTGCCCCGCTGATCGCCGTAGACCTGCGGCCCACCGAACGCCACACCTTCGACGTTCCGGCCTCCGACACGGAGGTTCAGGTGCGGGCCACTCAACATGATCTGCCATGGGCCCGCGCCGGGCGTTCCCGCGATCAGAAGCCAGGTGCTGTGGACCCCGAGCAGCGAGGTCACCAACTGATCGAGCACCCGTTCGTGCCCGCGCTCCGAAAGGGAAGCATGGGCGAGATCCGCGACGAGTTGGCGAACCCTTCGCGGCATCGTCAGCACGAGGGAGCCGCCCGTATCGAGGCCCCGGTTGTGGTGCTGACGAAGCGGGTGGTCATACGGAACGACCACGGAAGCCCGGGTTTCGGCGTCGAGGGCTGCATGGAGTTCGGCAGCCAGTTCTTCGACCGGCGCCAGCGGATAACGCGGAGCGGGAGGCATCGCGATGCGGCCGACCGCGCCCGCAATGGCCACGGCACCCGCTCCCGACATCCCGAGCAGCACCTGTCGACGGGTGAGACTCATCTCGTGAGCGTAGCGTTCGGCTCCGCGCTTGCCCTCGTGATGGCGATCTCGGACACTCCCGGCCCAACGGGAGTCGTCTGCATTGAAGATCCGCCTCGATCAAGAGCGCTGCACGGGACACGGCCGCTGCTACACGCTGGCCCCCGAGGTCTTCGATGAAGACGAGCGGGGACACTGTGTGGTGACACTCGCCGACGTCCCCGACACGCTGCGCGAGAAGGCCCGCCGCGGGGTCGAAGGCTGCCCGGAGTACGCCCTCGAGGCCATCGAAAACGCCGAGAGCGAGGCCTAGCCGGGTCGATGCCGCAGCCCACCTACCGAACGGCCCCCGATCGCAGCAGCGAGATGCCGAAGGGCATCCCGTACATCATCGGCAACGAGTGGGCCGAGCGCTTCAGCTACTACGGCATGCGCGCGGTGCTCTTCGTCTTCATGACCCAGCACCTGCGCGACGCCGGTGGCGATCTCGCGGTCATGAACGAAACCGACGCGACGATCTACTACCACAACTTCAGCTCGGCGGTGTACTTCACGCCGGTGTTCGGCGCGCTGCTCGCCGACCTCCTCCTCGGCAAGTACAAGACGATCATCTCGCTCTCGATCGTCTACTGCCTCGGCCACCTCGCCCTCGCCCTCGACGACACGCTGACGGGTTTGACGCTCGGGCTCACGCTGATTGCGATCGGCGCCGGGGGCATCAAGCCCTGCGTCTCGGCCCACGTCGGCGATCAATTCGGCGAGTTGAACGCGAATCTCCTGCCGCGCGTGTACTCGTATTTCTACTTCTCGATCAACTTCGGGGCCTTCCTCTCGATGCTCCTCACCCCGGAGCTGCTCGAGCACTTCGGCCCTCACGCGGCGTTCGGCCTGCCCGGCTTCTTGATGCTGCTCGCGACCTGGGTGTTCTGGCTGGGGCGGCGCCGCTTCATCCACGTGCCGCCGCGTGGCCAGACCTTCTTCGCCGAAGCCCGCAGCCGCGAGGGCATCCAGGCGATGCTGCGGCTTTCGGTGATCTACGTCTTCTTCGCGATGTTCTGGGCGCTGTTCGACCAGACGGGCTCGACCTGGGTCGCCCAGGCCCAGAAGATGGACCGGGTGCTGTTCGGGAGGGAGTGGCTACCCTCGCAGATCCAGGCGCTCAACCCGCTGCTGATCATGCTGCTGATCCCGTTCTTCAACTTCGTGGTCTATCCCGCGATCGAGCGCTTCACACCCCTCACGCCGCTACGGAAGATCTCGCTCGGGCTCTTCATCACCTCGATCTCGTTCTTCATCTGCGCGCTGGTCGAGAGCTGGATCATCGCGGGGCAGACCCCGACCATCGCGTGGCAGTGGTTCGCCTACGTGATCATCACCGGTGCCGAAGTGCTCGTCTCGGTCACCGGCCTCGAGTTCTCCTACACCCAGGCCCCGCGCGCCATGAAGTCGATGGTGATGTCCCTCTACATGCTGAGCGTTTCGCTCGGCAATCTGGTGACCTCGGGGGTCAACTTGGGCATCAAGCTGACGGGTGGCCTCGAGGGCGCGAGCTACTTCCTCTTCTTCGCCGGTCTGATGCTCGCCGCGGCGATCCTCTTCGTCCCCGTCGCGATGAAGTTCCAGGTGAAGAGCTACATCCAGGAAAGTCAGCCGGCGTAGGCCTACATCGCGTGCTGCAGCACCTCGACGTGGGCGTTCGGATACTCGTCGGGCGGAAGCACGTCGCAGTACGGGGGCCGGATGCCGGTCGTCGCGTCGCACGGGTCCTCGCAGGTGCCGAGGCGCGCGATCGTGACCCCGGCGGCGGTGGCCATGCACCCGTTGCTGTAGGTCCGACCGTCGCAGCCACACACCGGGAGCCATACCTGCAGGCAGGCCTCGGGTCGTAGGGTGCACTGTCCGGGGGCGTTCTCGCGGCAGTCGCCGACCTCGCCCTGACAGAAGTGACCCTCGCTGCACACGACGTCGAGTTCGCCGCCGCAGTCGCGCGTGTCCTCGCATACCCCGCGATGCTGGATCGCGACCTCTGCGCGGCGCGCCTCGCACTCGTTCGAGTACGTCACGCCGTCGCAACCGCATACCGGCGCGTAGATGCGCGGGCAACCGCCGGGATCGGGCTCACACCAACCCATCGCGTCGCTGATGCACTGGCCGCTTTCGAAGACACAGATCTCGCCTTCGTCGCACTCGAAGCCCGCGATCCCACCACAGCGTCGCGGCTCGCAGCGGCCTTCGTGATCGATGCGCGCACCAGCCACCAGGGCCTCACAGCGATTGCTGTAGGTCTCGCCGTCGCAACCGCACACGGGCTGATAGATCTCGGGGCAGCCCTGCGGCTCGTCGACGCAGACCCCCGTGTTGTCGGCGATGTTGCACTCGCCGTCGCGATACTGGCAGAGCATGCCGTCGGGGCACGGCGTCCCCGGGAACCCGCCACAGATGATCGGCTCGGGTTCGCAGCGGCCGTCGTGTGCGATCGACACACCGTGGTACGCCGCGTCGCATGCGTTGTCGTAGGTCCGGCCGTCGCAACCGCACACGGGAATGAACGCCAGCGGACAGACCTGTGGGCGTACGGTGCACACGCCGCGCTCGTCGCACTGCCCTTCGGGCCGCGCGCAGTACTGAGAGCGATCGCACTCGCCATTCTCCGAACATTCGACCACCGGCGGGCCGGGATCGAAGGCCACGATGCTGCGAGCCTGCAGGCAGTCGTTCTCGCCGTAGGTGCCCGTGGCGCGAACGTGCATACCGATCTCGAGATCTTCGAAGCTCGCACCGCCCGAAGAGGTGAGTTCGGCGCGCTCGCGGATGATCCAGATGCGCGCGTCTTCGAGTACGTCGACGCAGGCATTGATGTAATCCGGTGCTTCGCTCAGTTCCGAGTCGGTAGCGACATTCACGAAGAGACGACGCTGGGCGGGCGCGATGTCTTCGATCTCGCCGCTCACGACGTCGGGCATCGGCGGCACGAGGTTCAGCATGATGAGCGCCGTCTTGAACAGCGACGATCCGCCGGCCTCGAAGGCGAAGACGCCGTCGATCAGCGCAAGCAAGTCGGGCGCCAGGGCGTCGGGGTGCACTTCGCGGCCGCGACGCGAGAAGATCCGCGTGCCCTCCTGGACGATGGCGGTGGTTTCCGAGTCGCTCCCGAAGCCCTGCCCGGGGGCGATCGCGAAGTCGAAGTCGCCGCCCTGGTGCACCGCGCTCAGCACGGTGCCCTTCAAGCGCAGGAAGGTGCCGGGCGGGCCTTCTTCCACCACGAAGGCGAGCAGCACGAGGCGCACCGGGAACGGGCGGGGCTTGTGATCATCGTCGTCATCGTCGTTCGGGAGGTCATCCTCGCCGTCGTCTTCGAAGTAGTGGCGGCGGTGTTCGAAGTCGCCCTCGATGACGAGCGCGGAGCTTGCAGCGAGTTCCTCGCTCTCCTCCTCACCCATGTCGTCCATCGGATCGACTTCGTCGCTGTGGTCGTGGGTGCGATCGACGAGATGGAAGCGACCGACCACGGTGACCCGATCACCGGTTTCGAGTTCGTCACCCGGTGCGGGATCGCCGTTCTGATCGAACACACCGGTACGGTCGTCGAGTTCGACCGTCATGCAGCGCCGGCGATCGCCGAGGCCGCCGTCGGCCACGCGCTCGCGCGATTCGAGCACATCCCGCGAAGCCATGAAGAGCGTGGGGCAGAGCACGAAGTTGCGATCGTCGAAGACGCGGCGAATCGTGCCGTGCACGCGAGCCAACTTGCGCGGTGGGATCGTGTCGCGAACGTCGATCTTCACCACCGGGCGGAAGCGGTAGCGACCGTTGCCGCTGCGATGGATCGACTCCTTCGCGTCCACGTCGATCTCGATCACGCAGTCGATGCCGGGCCGCACGGTGATCTTGTCGGGAGCGGCCAGCAGATCGATCTTCCCGTTGGCGGGCGGATCGACTTCGATCACCTCGCCGTCATCGCCTTCGCGCACCAGGCGAATGC
>JANQEL010000258.1 GCA_028278345.1 Myxococcota bacterium | reverse complement strand
TTCAGGCGGCCGAATCGAACGAAGGTTCCACCCGCAAGCGCGAGCAGCAATACCGCCGGCCAGACCACATGCCGCGCGGAAGGGTCCGCGGAGCTCTCGACCTGCGCATCCGCTCGTGACGACATCCGCGAGCACGATAGTGAATGGCACTGTACCTGCCCAAGTTGGCTGAACGCGCGGAGCGTTGATTCCCGCGCGCGTGCGCGAGTAGAATCGAACGACCCCATCCACGCTCGTCCACGCCAGGCCTTCCGGTCATGACCGAAACCAAACGCGATCCCATGGTCGCGGCTGCCATTGCGTTCGTCGCAGCGGTCTATCTCGCATGCGCGATGTGGATGCCGTCGGACGGGACATGGATCTACGACAACGCCGTGAAGATCCTGCAGGTTCGCGCGATCCACGAGACGGGCCGGTTCTCCCTCGACTGGCCCGGGCGTTCGATCGACCCGCAGCTCGAGTTCTTCCCACCGGGCTTCTACGGCTTGAAGGACGACGCGCTGTACTCGGCCTACTCGCCGTTGTTCCCGCTCCTCGCGACGCCGTGCGTTGCGCTGTTCGGGCCGGGGGGGTTGCTCGCGCTGCCCATCTTCGGCGCGCTCCTCACGTTGATCGGAGTCGCCCGGCTGGCACGCAAGGTGTCGACGTCCCAGGAAGTGGCGGGCGCGACTGCGCTAGTCGCGGTCGCGACGGTGGCTTTCGCGACGCCGCTCTGGTTCTACGCCCTCGTCTTCTGGGAACACACACTGGCAGCCGGCGTTTCGTGCTTCGCCGTCATCGCATGCATCGAGTTCACCGAACGCCCCGATTCGAAACGTGCGCTCCTGCTCGGTGCGTTGGTTGCGCTGCCGGTGTGGTTTCGTCCCGAGAACTATCTCTTCGCTTTCGTCGTGCTCGCCTACGCGGGCCATCGCGTGCGCTCGCTGCGCCAGGCGCACTGGCTGGTGCTCGGCGGGCTGGCGGCGATGCTTCCGCTCTGGGGCTTCCACGCGTTTTCGGTCGGCAATCCGCTGGGTCTCCACATCGCCGCCCAGACGTGGGAGGAGATCTCCCTGGCCGCGTTCCTTTCGACTCGCGGCATCGTCCTGCAACGCATGCTCTTCAACTGGCATGGGGTGATGGCGTTGTCGCTCGCGGCCGGGGCGCCCTACCTCCTGGCGATCGGGTTGCGGCTCGTGAAACGGACCGGGTTCGAAGAAATGGGAACCTGGGCCGCGGTTGCCGCCGCCATCGCCGTCGCCGCTGCGAGCGTCGTCGGATGGGGTTACGCGTACGCCGACTCTCCCATCAGCTGGCTCATCGTGGCCAACGGCCTGTTCGCGGCCAGCCCCCTTTTGATCTTCGCCTTCCTCCCCGGAAACGCTTCGCTTCCCGCCCCCATCACCCACGCGAGAACTGCGCTGTTGACAGTGTCCCTCGCCTTCGCGGCGCTCTACACCGCGTTCATCCCCGAAATGAACTCACGAGGTGCCCATTGGGGCAACCGATTCCTGTTCTGCCTCTACCCCCTGCTCGGAGTCCTCGCCGCCGCGGCCATCGTCGAGGCCCGAAGCTTCCTGGCCGAGCGTGCGAGCAGCGCTTTCAAGGCGTTCGCCACGAGCCTGATCGCGCTGGCCGCGATCGCATCGATCGCGCTTCAGGTGTACTCCCTGGTGCTGCTCGAGTCGCGCAAGGGCTTCGTCGCCGAACTCAATCGTGAGGTGAGCCAGCGCTCGAACTTCGTGGTGGCCAGCGACCGCTGGGTCATTCCCGTCGACCTCGCCAACGTGTGGTTCGAGAAGGCCACCTTCTGGGTGCCACCGCGTCGACGCGAGGCGTTCATGAACCGTCTTCGCGAAGCCGGCGTCGAAAGCGTCCTGTTCGTCGACAACCCGCAGCGCGCGAAGGGCGACCTGCTCGACGACGGCTGGTTGCACTTCTCCCCCGTCGCATTGCGCGAAGAGCGGGTTGCGCCGCCCCCCGAGTGAACCGCTAGCCTGCAGGGCCACCCGCCAGGAGGGAGCCCCGCATGCCGAGCGTTCTTCGTCGCCCTTTCGACGTGCTGCTGATCGTCTTCTTCTCGAGCGCGATCCTCTACGGCTTCCTGTTCAGCCTGCCCGAAGGGCTCGGCGTACCCGTCGCCCCCGACAGCCCGTGGCCGCCCCTGCGCGCCCTCTACGACTGGGCCGTCGAACAGGAACCCACGCACCTCGATCCGCCGGTCGCGCTGCTCGCCGCCTGTTGGTTCGACGGCTTCTTCCAGGCCCCGATGTTGTGTTTCCTGCTGTGGGGTTGGGTGAGCGAGAACCCCGTGATCCGCACTCCCGTGCTCTTCTACGCCGGCGCCGCCGTGACCAACATGTTCTTCTACTTCAGCGAAACCCTGCTGGGCCCCCACCCACCCCTCGACCTCGCCGTCTATCTCCCCTTCAACCTGCCGTGGATGCTCGCGCCCATCGCCCTGGCCTGGCGCGTGCGAAGCGACCCCGCGCTGCAGCCGGCGCCGGCGTGAGGCACAGATATGAGTGACGAGCGCGAATCGATCGATGTCAACGGGATCGCACACATCCAGCTGTCTGTGCGGGACATGGCGGTCTCGGTGCCGTTCTATCGCAAGTTGTTGAACGCGCTCTCCCTCCAGACGATCGTCGACGCCGATGACTACTTCTATTGCGTGGGCGGGCGAACGGGGATCTCGCTTTCCCCGGCGGAGCCCGAACATCGCGACGGCGCTTTCGAGCAGGGCCGGGTCGGGCTGCATCATCTGTGTTTCCGCGCTCGCTCGCGCGAAGATGTCGATGCAATCCACGAGGTGGCCGTCGCTGCGGGAGCGAAGGTGGTACGCGGCCCGGAAGAGGGAGGCTTCGCGCCCGGCTACTACTCGGTGCTCTTCGAAGATCCCGACGGCATTCGCATCGAAGCGAACTTCGTGCCCGGCAAGGGGCATCTCAGCGACCCGAGCAAGCTGCCGCTCAAGGCGCGCGGGGTCTGGTAGACGACCTCGCATTTCGCGGCCGGCATTGACGGTCGCGCCGCACGCCTGCGAAGCTTCCGCGATGACTTCGGCCACAGCGGCACCCCACCCCGACCTCTACCACGCCCATCGGCCCGCCCTGCAGCGTTTGCTCTACGAAACCTATCGGGAGATGCGCGACCAGGCCCCCGTCTATCGCGACGAGCGCCACGATCAGTACGTGCTCACGCGCTACGAGGATGTCGCGAACGTCCTGCAGGATCCGGAGACCTTCGCGAACGGGGGCGTCGAGGAGTCGAAACTCCTGATGCCGATGATCGTCTACATGGACGGGGAGAAGCACCGCGGGCAACGCAACCTCCTCTCGCGCATCTTCACCCCCAATCGGGTGGCGGATCTCGAACCGAAGATCCGCGCGAGCGCGCGCCGCCTGCTCGACGAATCGGCCGCCACGTCTCGCTGCAACTTCATGCGGAGCTTCGCCTCGCAGCTCCCGAGCATCGTGATCTGCGAATTGATCGGCGTACCCGAAGAACGTCGCGCGCACTTCCTCGAGTGCACCGAGGCGATGATCGAGACGGGCATCGAGGCCCATCCGATCGCCGAACCCGCCGGCAAGATCTATCGCGAATTCGAATCCCTGCTGGCCGAGCGCCGCGAAGAACCGCGCGACGACCTGATGAGCGCGTTGATCGCGGCGCGCATCGACGGCGAAGGCCTCACGGAGCACGAACTCCTCGGCTTCTGCTTCAACCTGATCCTGGGCGGCACCGACACCACGATGAACCTGATCGGAAACGGCGCGGTTCTGCTCGCGCAGCATCCCGACCAGCGAAAGCGGTTGGTGGAGGATCCGAGCGGCATCCCCGCTGCGATCGAGGAGATGCTGCGCATCGAATCCCCGACCCAGGCCCTGCCTCGGCGCAACACACGCGACGTGACCCTGCACGGCACGACGATTCCCGCCGAGAGTCGCGTCCTCATCTGCTACGGCGCCGCGAACCACGACGATCGGGTGTTCGACGCCCCCGACGCATTCGACATCGCGAAGCCTCGCGAACGACACCTCGCGTTCGGGTTGGGTACCCACCACTGCCTCGGCGCGTCGTTGGCTCGCCTCGAAGCCCGCGTCGCCTTCGAAGAGTTGCTCGCGCGCCACCCCGACTACGTCGTCCACGACGACGGCGGTTGGGTGACCTCGCGCTGGGCGCGCTCCCACCCCGCGATCGACATGGAGCTCACATGAAGTTCGGCGCGATCTTTCCCACCCCCGAGATCGGTATCGACCCCGCCGTCATTCGCGATTGGGCCCAGGCGGCCGAAGGGCTCGGCTACAGCCACATCCTGCTCTACGACCACGTGCTCGGCGCCGAACACGCCGGCCGCGAGCCCGCATTCACGGGTCCCTATACGGAGACGGACCCGTATCACGAAGTCTTCGTCACGATGGGCTTCCTGGCGGGCGTGACCAGCACTATCGGGCTTTCGACGGGCGTCCTCATCTTGCCCCAACGCCAGACCGCACTCGTCGCAAAGCAGGCCGCCGAAGTCGACATCCTCTCCGGCGGCCGCCTTCGCCTCGGGGTCGGCACCGGTTGGAACTACATCGAGTACGAAAGCCTCGGCATGAGCTGGGACGATCGCGGCGAGCGCCTCGACGAACAGGTCGACCTGCTGCGCAAGCTCTGGTGCGAACCGGTGCTCGACTACACGGGCAAACACCACCGCATCGATCGCGCAGGCCTCCTTCCCCTCCCCCGCCCCGATCTCCCGATCTGGTTCGGCGGTTTCAGCGAGGTCGCGATGCGACGCGCGGCAAAGAAGGGCGACGGCTTCATCTACGGCACGAGCCCCGAGCGCATGACCTCGATGTTCGAACGGATCGGAGAGTTGCTCGAAGTCGAGGGGCGCGACCCGAGCGACTTCGGTGCCGACGCCAGCATCGACTTCAGCCAGGGCGAAGCCTCCTGGGTGCGCAATCGCGATCTCTGGGAGAAGCTCGGCGGCACCCACCTGTCCCTCCGCGCGATGGACACCGCCGCGGAGTTCGTGGGCGAAAAACGCGTGGGCTACAGCGGCCCCCAGAGTTACATCGACGCGCTCGAGACCTTCATGAAAGCGGTTCGCTAGATGAAAGCCGTGGGCTAGATGGCCGAAGCGCGCTTCGACGCGAACGAAAAGAACGTTCTCGTCTACACGGGCTGCGCCCATGCGCTGACCCACTACACGGAACTCGCCTACCCGACCCTCGCGGTGGTCTATGCCGTGGAGATCGGCCTGCCCCTCGAAGAGGTACTGGGCTGGAGCCTGCTCGGTTACATGCTGTTCGGCTTCGGTGCGCTACCAGCGGGCTACCTCGCGGACCGCTTCGGCTGCCGACGACTCGTATCGAGCGGGCTGCTGCTCTCGGGGGTCGCATTCCTGTTGGCGGGCTTCGCGGCACCCGGTTGGCCGGTCGTCGCGTGCCTGGCCCTCGCGGGTCTCGGTGCGAGCACCTACCACCCGGCCGGCATGAGTTTGATCTCCCGCGCGATCGCCGCGCGGGGAACGGCGCTCGGCATCAACGGCATCTACGGGAACGTCGGCATTGCGTTGGGACCGATGGTCACGGGCCTGCTCGCCACGCAGTTCGGAAGCCAGCTCACCTTCCTGATCACGGGCGCGGGCATCTTGGTCGTCGCGTTCGCAACGGGATTTCTCGGTTTCCGCGAACCGCAGCAGGGCGAAGCCGACGCGGCGGGGGACGGCGGCGACGCAACCCCACGCTGGCTGTTCGCGAGTTTCGGCCTGCTCTGTCTGGCCGCGCTCTTCGGCGGTTTCAACTACCGCGCCAACTCGGTGGTGCAGCCCGGGCTCTTCGCCGAACGCATCGACTTCCTCCACTACGGCCTCGCCACCTCGTTGGCGATCAGCGCGGGCATCGCCGGCCAGTACATCGGCGGGCGGCTGGCCGATCGCTTTCCGCTGGCCCCCGGCTACTTCCTGTTCCACCTGGGAAGCCTTCCCGCCGTGTTGTGGATCCCGGTCGCCTTCGACGGTTCGCTGCTGGCGGCCGGCGCGCTCTTCGCCTTCTTCTCCCTCGGCATGCAGCCGATGGAGAACAGCCTCTACGCGACGCTCACTCCCGAGCGTTGGCGCGCCACCGCCTACGGTCTGAAGTTCACCATGACCTTCGGCATCGGATCGAGTGCGGTCGCGATGGTGGAGTGGGTGAAGCCGAGCGGCGGCTTCGTGGGCGTCTACCACGTGGTCGCCTTCGTCGTCGGTGGCATCCTCGCCACCACCCTCGCGTTGGTCTTCCTGTTGCGCGGCCGTCTGGCGGCGCCGATGCTCGCCCCGGTCGCCGGCGGAAGCGAGTAGGACTTCGCCTGCGAACGCGAGGCCTCGGGGGATTCGCGCTGGTGTAGAGTGGGGCGCTCACGCAACACCACCAGGGGAATCGCGCGATGAAGCAAAGACGCCTCGGCCGCACCGGCCTCGTCGTCTCCGAGATCGGCATGGGGACCATGACCTTCGGCTCGATGGCCGATGAATCGACGAGCCACGCGATCATGGATCGCGCCCTCGATCACGGCATCAACTTCTTCGACGCCGCCGAGATGTATCCGGTCCCGCCCAACGCCAAGTGGGCGGGCAAGACCGAGGAGATCCTGGGCAAGTGGCTGGCCGGGCGGCCGCGCGATTCGGTGATCCTCGCGAGCAAGGTCACCGGACCCGGTGGAGGCTGGTTCCTCGGGCCGGTGCGCTCGGGCAATACCGGCCTCGATCGCCACAACATCGTGCGCGCGGTCGAAGGCAGCCTCACGCGACTCGGCACCGACTACATCGATCTCTACCAGACCCACTGGCCCGATCCCGACCTCCCCCTCGAAGAGACCCTCGAAGCCCTGGACCGCCTGATCGAGAGTGGCAAGGTGCGCTACGTGGGCTGCAGCAATCAGAACGCCCACGGCCTGATGAAGAGCCTGTGGCTCTCGGCCGAACACGCCTACGCGCGCTACGAGACGATCCAGAACAACTTCAGCATGCTGAACCGCCGCTTCGAGGACGAACTCGCCGAGGTGTGCCGACGCGAAGACATCAGCCTGCTGGCCTACAGCCCTCTGGCCGGCGGGGTGCTCTCGGGCAAATACCAGGGGGGCGCCTGGCCCGAGCCCGCGCGCTTCTCGACCTATCGCGCCGACCCGGCGCGCGGCGAGCGCATGACGAAGCGCTTCGTCAACGAGAAGACCCTCGCTTCGGTGGACGAATTCACCATGCTCGCGAAGGAATGCGACCTCACGGTCGCCGCCTTCGCGATCGCCTGGACGCTCACCCGCGACTTCCTCGGTTCGACCCTCGTCGGCGCCACCACCGTGGAGCAACTCGACGAGACCGTGAAGGCCGCCGCGGCCACGCTCTCTGAAGAGGCCCTCTCGCGCTGCGACGCGATTTCGCAACGCATCATGTACCCGATGGGATAGAAAGCATGCGCACGATCGACCACCCCACCCGACCCGAGATCAAGTTCCTCGACGGCGACTTCTACGCTGCGAACCCGATCGAGCACTACGCCTGGATGCGCGAACACGCGCCCGTCTACTTCGACGAGGACGGCGGACTCTGGGGCGTCACCAAGCACGAAGACATCCAACTCGTCTCGCGTGACCCGAAGACCTTCTGCTCGCGAGAGGGTTCGCGCCCCGATTCATGGGTGCCCTCGATGATCAACATGGACGATCCCGATCACGTGAAACGGCGCAACCTCGTCAACAAGGGCTTCACACCGCGCCGGGTGAACGATCACGAGGAGAAGATCCGCCAGATCTGTCGCGACCTCGTGGCGAATGTGTCCGAGCGCGGCGAATGCGACTTCGTGCGCGACATCGCGGCCCCGCTCCCGATGATCGTGATCGGCGACATGCTCGGCGTGCTCCCCGAAGATCGCGACAAGCTCCTGCGCTGGAGCGAGGAGATGCTCGAAGCCACCTCGAGTGGAGCCGATCCCGAAGTCGCCCAACGCGCCGCCGAAGTGGGCGCCGAGTACGCCCAATACCTGCTCGCGACCGTGGCGGAGCGCCGGAAGGATCCCGCCATCGACGACCTGATCGGCGTGCTGACCCACGCCGAGGTCGACGGCGAACGCCTCGACGACGAGGCGCTGATCCACGAGAGCCTGTTGATCCTGGTCGGGGGAGACGAAACCACCCGCCACGTGATGACCGGCGGCATGCTCGAGTTGATCCGCCACCCAGAACAGCGACAGATGCTGCTCGACGACCCCTCGCGCATCCCCACCGCGGTCGAGGAGATGCTGCGCTGGGTGAGTCCGATCAAGAACATGAATCGCACGGCGACGCGCGATGTCGAGCTCCGCGGGCAGAAGATCCGCGAGGGCGACAAGCTGCTGCTGCTCTATCACAGCGCCAACCGCGACGAAGACGTCTTCGACGAGCCCAACCGCTTCGACATCACGCGCGACCCGAACGAACACCTCGCCTTCGGCGGCTACGGACGCCACTTCTGTCTCGGCGCGAGCCTCGCGCGCCTCGAGCTGCGCTGCTTCTTCGAAGAGGTGTTGCCGCGGCTGCCCGATCTCGAGCTCGCGGGCGGGGGCGACCCTCCCCTGCGCCCATCGAACTTCATCGCGGGGATCGAAGAGATGCAGGTGCGCTTCGCACCCCACGCGTGAATTCGCAGCGGTCAGTCGGCGCGATCGCTCTCATGGCCGGGACAGCCCAGCACGGGAAGCGGCGGATAGTCGAGCAGGCGCGCGTCGTGCTTCGCGCGTTCGCAGCGCACGAACTCACTTCCCTTTGCGCTGGTGATGCGGCGCACGTGTCGGCAGTCGGCGCACTCGCCTTCCCGCGCTCGCCGCTCCTCCCTCGACTTCGTGTCCACCAGGGCGATCTCCCCTCCACGCGAACTCCGATAGAGTGACGTCATGAAGGATGCCGCGCTCGTCTTGTGTGGCGGGTTCTCGACCCGCATGGGAGAGGACAAGGCGCATCTTCCGTTTGGCGATCGGACCCTGATCGAGCACATCGCCGCCACCCTCGCGAAATGCGTCGATGAAGTCTGGCTCGTCGCGCGCGAGGGCCAGGATGTCGCCGCCAACGATCGCATGGCACTGCCCATTGCACGCGATCCCGCCACGGGAGACGGCCCCCTCGCCGGGCTGGCCGCCGGACTGGCTTCGATCGAGGCCGATCGAGCCTTCGTCGCTTCGTGCGATGCCCCCCTGCTCGAGCCCGATCTGGTGGGCGCACTGCTCGACATCGCGCGCGGCGGCAGCGGCGCGATCCCGCGCGTCGGTGGGCACTACATGACGACGTGCGCGGTCTATGCGAAATCCCTGGTCCCCGAGATCGAGCGGCTGCTCGCCGAACAGGAACGCCGGCCCCGCGTGCTCGCCATGCAACCCGGCATGCAGATCGTCGACGAAGAAACCGTGCGCCGCTTCGACCCCGACCTGCGAAGCTTCATCGACTGCAATACCCGCGAGCGCTACCGCGAAGCCCTCGCGCTTGCGGGCTTCGAACCGCCGCAGGACTGACGCGTCGCCTACTCCTCGAGCGAACTCGCCAATTCGGGCCAGTGCTCGGGACGCAGGGCACCGTAGAGAAAGAGCCGCTTGAGCTCCCGCGCAAAGCGATCGGTTTCCGTGCGCGCCTTCCTCTCGCTCTTCGCACGCTGACGCACCATCAGCGACCAGACGAGGGCCGAGGTCATGCCGATCACGCAGAGCATCTCCGCGTCGATTCCCTCCTGGCTGCGCCGGCTATCCGCCAACCGTTCGAGGGCCGCGACATATTGATCCCATCCGGGCTTCGAGATGGCCTCGTCGTCGCGCAGCAGATGGAACATCCAGATCCGCGCGATGTCGGGATGCTCGCGAAAGTGGTGGGTGAAGAAGTCGATCTGTTCCCCCAGCTCGCGCGGTTCGCTGAACAGATCTCGCAACTCGCGTGCGAACTGGGCACCCACGGCGTCTACCAACTGCTCGCGCTGGGGAAAATGTTGGTAGGCGGTGCTGCGGTTGAGGCCGGCGCGGCGTGCCACTGCCACGACGGTCAGCACGTCGAGACCCTCCTCGGCCACCAACTCCTTGGCCGCCGCCAGCAGGCGATCGCGGCTCGCCTGGGCGTCGCTGCGCAGGGGCTTCGTTGTGGCTTCCGCACTCATCGCCCGTCTATTTACAGGCTTTCCGCAGAAAAATCCAACACCGGTGTTGTATTTTTTAAATCCGACGCGTATGTTGGGTTTCGTGAACCCCACCTCCCCCCACGATCCGATCCGCATCTCGCGCCACGACGGCGTCGTGACCCTCACCCTCGATCGCCCCGAGCGGCGCAACGCACTCACGCCCGCACACTTCCAGCTGCTCGCGCAGCACTTCGACGCCGTGGCGGCGAACCCCGACGATCGGATCGTGGTGCTGACGGGTGTGGGGGAGGCCTTCTGCACCGGCGCCGATCTGACCGGAAGCGGCGACGAAGCGAAGTCCCTCGCTGGAAATCCGACGGCGCGTGAACAGTGGACCCGGCGCACGACC
>JANQEL010000248.1 GCA_028278345.1 Myxococcota bacterium | reverse complement strand
CTCGGCCTGCTTGTAGATGGCGGCGGCCAGGTTCTCGGTGACGTCGGCGCGGGTGGGGTCGTCGTTGGCGGTGAGGTCGAGGACGTTCGCATAGCCCCGTTCCGCATCCGCGTACGCCTGGGTGTCGAAATGGCTGTGTGCCACCGCAGCCCAGGCTGCGCGCACGATCGCGGGTTCGGCGTCTTCGTAGTCGTCGATCAGCTGGTGCCCACGTTCGATCGCGGCCGGGTAGTCCTGCATCGCGTAGAGATCGTCGACCGCGGCGCCGAGTACGACGGCTGCGTGTTCGTGCTCGGGGAAGCGATCGACGAAACGCAGAGTGCTCGCGACGGCCTGGCGGCGCACCGTTTCGCGGGCCTCGCCCTGTTCTGCGCGCTTTTCGTTCTCGCGATGCGCGAAGATCGCAGCGTAGCCGGCGGACGCGGCCTCTTCGTTCACCGGGTACGTATAGGCGGTCTGTTCGTACTCGAACGCCGCCTCCCCGAAATCTTCGTTCTCGAGCAGCAGGTCCGCGAGGCGATGATGGAGACCGGGCGCTTCGCTCTCTTCCGAGAAGGACGCGAGATAGGCGCGATACCAGCGGGAGGCCTCGGCGAAGTTGCTGTCACGGTCGTCACGATGCTTCTCGTCCTGGAAGACAGCGTGGAAGTGCGTGGCGAGATCTTCGATGTTGCCCCGCAAGTAGGCGACCACTTCGGGTGCACTCTCGACCGGGACGTGATTCCAGTACTCGGCCCCCATCGCGTAGCGCTCGGCGAACGCCTTCTTCGATTCGAGGACCAACTTCGGAAAGCCGCCCGACTCGTAGATCTCGACGATGCGCATGCCGAATTGCGGCGCGCTCGGATGGTGGGGGTTCAACTCGACGAAGGCCTCGTAGGCTTCCGCGGCGTCCTGGTAGCGCAGCTTTTCGAAGAAGAAGTCGCCGAGGCGGCGATAGACGCGATCTTCGTATTCGCGGCGACCATTCGCGGCGAAGTAGTCGGTGACCGCAGATGCGCCGCCGAGGCTCGAGAAGCTGAGGCTGATCACCCGGTAGGTGTCGGCGACGCGCTGTTCCGCCCCGTCGTCCGTCGTCTGATCGAAGTCGTATCCGGATTCGACCTTGTAGTCGAGGAGCGCGATATAGCGGTGGAGCGCTTCCTCGTGCATCTCCTGCTTGTAGAGTGACCAGCCGAGCTTGTACAAGGCAAGCTCGAAGAACGGGGAATCCTTGCCGACCTCGACGGCGGCCGCGTACGCGAGTTCGGCTTCGTAGTACTTGCGACGGGTGAAGAAGTACTCGCCACGCCGAAACTGCACCTCGTCCAGATAGAGGGAGTTGGGGTAGCGCTCGATCAACTCGTCGATCACGGCGATGGCGCGATCGCTCTTTCCGAGTTCGTCGTACGCGCGCGCCTTTTGGTAGAGCACCTGGTCGTTGTGTGCGTAACCCGGGTAGGCGGCGAGGATCCGGTCGTAGAGCACGATCGCCTCTTCCGGCCCGGCCCACTCCACCTCGTCGGCTTCGGGGAGGTCGAGGTCTGCGACCGCCGCGGTGGGCTCTGGGATGGACTCGACGGTCGCGCGCTGTTCGAACGCGCCATCGGACTCGGCTGCGGGGTCGATGCGTGCAGGAGCAGGCGCGGCCGCGTGCTGGGCGGTCGCTGCCTCGAAGGTCTTCGGACGCGAGGCCTCTCCGCCGAGCACCCCGAACTCCTTTTCGAGCTTGAGATCGGCGAGTCGGCGCATCGCTTCCGGTGTCAGGTTCGAAGTCGGAGCTTCGGCGAGGAACTCGCGATAGCCCTGGATCGCCTGCTTGGGACCGTTCTCGACCCGCACCTCGTCGACATCGGGACTCACCCGCTGCAAGCCCGCGAGGGTTTGGCGATCGGGATTCCCCGCGCAAGCGAGCGCGACCGCGGGGGCCAGCAACCAGACTGTGTTTCGACTCCGCATCGCCGGCACCTCACTGCGCCTGCGCTTTGGAAGCGCGGTCGTAGCTGTCCGCATAGGCGAAGCGGGCCTGGTTCTGGAAATCGACGAGGCGCGTGCGGCGCGCCTCAAGTTCGTGGATCGCCACGGTTTCGAGCACACGCCCCTGGCTTTTCATCACATCGTCGATGCGGGCGAGGTTCTGCGCGACTCGTGCCCCCAGTCGATCGATCAGGTCGTCATATCCGACGTAGCTGTGACGCGCGGCCTGGCGTGTGCGGACGAACGCGTCGTACTGCTCCTGCAGGTTCGCGACATCGAGCTCGAGGGCTCGCAGGTTCTCGTGGGTCCGGGTGAGACGATCGTGGTATTCGGTCTCGAGACGGAACTCGAGCAGACCCTTCAGGCGCCCGATGCGGGCTCGAAGTGCATCGGCGTCTTCGCCGTTTCGGTTGGACAGCCGCGCCGCCAGGCCATCGAGGGCGTGCTGCATCTGCTGTTCGTCCGCGGTGGCGAGGGCCTGCGTTCGCGGAGCGGTGAGCATGTCCTCGAGGCGTTCGCGCACATGGTCCCGCTGTTCGATTCGCAGGCGCACCTGGGCATCGAGGCGTCGAAAGGCCCGGTCGACCTCGGGCAGGCGCGGTTCGTAGTAGACGCGACGAAGTCCGATCACGTCGCGGAACGCCGCCAGGCTGGTTTCGAAGCTGGCGAGTCGGTCGCGCAGATCATCGAGGTCGAGGTAGTTCTGCAGCGCCGTCTGGAAATCGTGGGAGGCCATCAATCCGACCAGATAGAAGGTCTCGGGGGCGCCGGGAAGACTCCGCAAGCGCACGACCCAATCCTTGTCCTGGCGGATTTCCTCGCGAACGAGGGCCTTCAGGAACTCGCCGCTGCGCACGTTGGCGATCGAAGCGTCGAGCTTGCGGAGTTCGTCTCGGTAGAGTTCGACGGCTTCTCCGTAGAGCACCGCGGCGCGACCGTGCACGCCCAGCTTTCCGTAGGCGTAGGGGAGAGCGAGTCGCGCTTCCTGGACCGCGGCATCCGTCGAATCGCGTTCGACGAGCACGCTCCACGGAACGAGGGCGCGCTCGAATCGCTCCGCCGAAAGGTCGGCGCGCCCGGCGCGCAGCAGGGCCTGGTTCGAGTACGGCCCATTGAGTCGCACGCGATCGAAGAAGCCCTGAGCGCGCTCGAACTCGTCGGCTTCGAGCAGGATCGTCCCGAGCACGAGGTTGGACTTGTCGCGGATCGCGAGGGTGGCGGGATCCTTCGAGCGCACGCGTCCCGCTCGATCGAGCTGGCGCTCCGCCTTTTCGGGCATGCCGTTGCGCAGGTGCGCGATGCCGAGGTTGTAGTTCGAAAACCCGAGGAGACTCTCGGCCCCCTGGACCGGCTCGAGGGCGGCGATCGCTTCGGCGGGACGGCCGAGTGCGAGATAGACGTTGGCACGCAGGAACTCGACGTCGGCGCGCAGCGAAACGGGGACCTCGCCCCGCATCGCGTCGAGCACCCGAAGCGCATCGAGAGGTTGATCCTTCTGGAAGTGGATGCGCGCAAGGCGATAGGCGGCGTCGTTTCGCACCGCATCCGACACGTCGGCTTCGAGGACGGCCTTGATGGCGCGTCCCGCGCGATGATGCATGCGGTAGGAGAGTTCGAAGTCTCCGACCGAAAATTCCGCTTCGCCGATGTGGTGGATCAGCGAATCGAGTGTCCGCTCGTCGACGCGATAGTGTTGCGCGATCTCGGCATCGAGGAGCTCGAGTGCGTCGAAGAACTTCTCCTGGTGGGCGTAGAAGAGCGCTTCACCAAAGTGGAGATCGCGCAGCGAGCTGGCGGTCGCGGACGTTGCGAACCCGACGACCAGGGCGAGTATCGCAAGGCGCTTTGTGGACGGGATCGCCATGACTAGCGATCTCCGAGCTCGATTCGAACGCCGCCCACATCCCCGGCTGCCAGTGAGAGTTCAATGAGTTTCGGCTGGGCGGCCTTGTCGAACTGGAACTGCCGGGTCTCGCTGACTTCGGCACCGCTGGGCAGCTGGCCAGCGACTTCGACGTCGATCCGGTGCGCACCTCTCGCGACGTTGCCGGTGAACAGGCGCTGGACACCCCCCTTCTTGAGCGCGTCGAGTTCCTTGAAGCTGTAGACGTGTCGCGCAGAGGGCTGCCCGTCGATTTCGATCTTCACCGAATCGAGACGGAACGTCTGGCCCGTGGGCATCGAGACGAACACGGCCACCTGGGTGTTCGAGGGAAACAGCAGCTTCTCCTCGAGACGGCGGAGTTCTTCCGCGATGCCGAGAACGTCGGATTTGATCTCCTGGACCTGCTCGTCGAGGCTCTGCATCTCGGCCTTGGGGTCCGCAGATGCAGATGTCGGTGTCGCGAGGAGAGCGAGCAGGGTGATTCCCCAGATCGCCAGCTGGGGAGTTCGTACGAGCCCTGCTGTCGCGTTGTCGCGAACGCGCGCGCTCAGCAATGCACGCAGCCAGTGGATGGCCGTTTCGATTCGGGCGAGGAGGGGCATGACACGCACCGTCTATTGGGTTGTTCGTTCGAGAACCGCGTATGGGTTTCCCGTCCGCGATATGTGGGCTTTTTCGGGCACCCCCAATCCGACGAATGTGCCTGTGATCACCAAAGCGCATGGCTGCCCACGGGTGGGCGCTGGGATGCACTCCCGGCGCACGCGCGCGATTGCGAAGCGCGTGTAGCCTGCGCACGACCTGCGGTCCGTGCGCAGTCGGGCGAAATCGAACCTGCGGACTACGCGAGCACGAGCGGCAACTCGAGGTACTCGCGGTAGATGAAGTCGCGATGCTCGAGCAGCTCGGGTGCAGCATCGGCGGCGGCTGCGATCGTGGCGTCGATGTTGCCGTAGCTCTGGCGCAGGTAGTCGGGCATTGGACAGAGCTCGTCCGGTAGCGGAGAAACCAGTGCCGCGAAGGCGGCCCAGTGGATGTCGAGGGCCGAGAGGCTCTCGCCGATCAGATAGCGGGCGCCGCGGCCGCGTTGTTCGCGCAGCTGTGCCGCGAGGCGATTCAAGATCTGGGCGCAACGCTTCGAAGCGCGATCGGCGGCTTCCTCGCTGTATCCGTACTCGTTGGCCATGCGCATGACCGCGGCGAATGCGGGATTCGGTTCGTCGCTCTGTGCCGCGAGATCCATGATGGGCTTGAAGAGCAGGAGTCTTCGGCTCCAACCGAAACCGCCTTCGCCGGCGAGGGCTTCGGTGAGTTCGAACATCAGATCGCGGTCGGCGTCGTCTTCGGGAACGAGCCGCGGTTCGGGCTCTCGCTCTTCACACCAGGTGATCATGTCGCGCCAGGCCGACACCGAGCGATCGCTCTCGTCGACGATCTGCGGTGCGTTGCGCACTCCCGTCCAGGCCACGAGTTCGGCGTTCTCGCCCCCACCCTCCTGCGCGACCCGCACGCATGGGATGTTCTTCACTCGAAGCATCCCCTTCGCGGATTCGCCCCAGGGCCCCGGCGCGTTCGTGGTGAGCACGAGCCGCACGCCGTCCATCTCGCGCGCCTGCTCGACCGAAACGAAGCTCGACATGAATTCCATCCTCTCTCGATTGGCCCGATTGGTCGAGCGAGGATAGGGAGCCGGGCTAGCTCTGCGCGAGGTCCCGCAGCTTCCAGAAGGCGTCGTGGCCGCGCACGGCGATCAGGTTCCCCCAGGCGGCGACGTTCACCAGCTCACAGGGATACGGCACGTAGCGGCGCCAGCGGTGGGTGCCGCCGTACTGGGTGATGGGATACCACTCGGAGACGAGCACCTGGTAGTCGCGCTCGACGAGGTAGTCGGCGAGATCGCGGAAGCCGTAACCGAGGGCCGTGGTCTTGTCGTCTTCGAACTCGCAGACGACGACCTCGGGTGCCAGCCACTCCCAGGGATGCCCGCGCAGCACGAAGAGGTCGAGACCTTCGGCGTCGATCTTCAGGAAGTCGACGCGCTCGATCTTGTGGGCTTCGAGAGCCTGGGCCAGGGTCGTGACCTCGACGCAGCCCGACGACTCGTGACTTTCGTGGAAGGCCTGCAGCGAGCTGATGCCGCTCGACACGTCGCTCTGGAACCAGGGCACTTCGCCGTTCTCGCGATCCGAGAGCGCGCGTGGATCGATGGTGACGTTCCCCATGCCCTGACAGAAGCGTTCGAGTTCGGCGCGATTCGCGGGATCGGGCTCGAAGGCGAGCACGTTCCAACCATCGCGCGCGAAGGCTTCGAGGGAAGCACCGTGGTGCGCGCCGACGTCGACCATCACTCGCGGCGGTGCGTCGGCTTCGGGTTGGCCGAAGTAGCGGTGGACCAGCGCGACTTCGTCGACGCGAGGGCCATAGATCATCTCGCGAAGCAGGTGTCGAACTTCGGTGGGCAGTACACGTCGTGCAACGGAGCGGAGAGTTTGCATCACGCCCTCGACGCCATGAAACGGAGTTTCGTTCTCACTGCGCAGCACATTTCTCGCAAGAAACGCGGAACGTTTTCGCCGGTCATGTCGTGTGGGTACTCGGCGTACACGGAAAAGGTACGCGGGTTCCGCCTTCGACCGAGAAAACCGACCTGGAGGTCCATCTCCTGCTTATCGGTCGGCCCGTCCTCCGGGCTTTACGGGGCTAACCCGTTGGGCGCAGGAAGATCGGTGACGACCAGGCGCGGCCGGCTGCGGGCGAGAGGCAATCGTCGTCGAAATCGGTGCGAGGATCGCCGTAGCAGGGGTCGACTTCAACGCAGTTTCCCGCGTCGTCGTACTTGCACCGCAACCCGGCGCCGTTGACGGTCGGCGATTCCGGTTGGATGGCGCGCACGTAGTAGAGCACTTCGCGCCCAGCGCTCGAGTAGTCGGGGTCTTCGAATTCGACGCGACAACCGCTCGGATCGCCGTCGCAGGGTAGAACGAGCCATGGGTCCTGGATCAGCGGTCCTACGGCTTCGCCCGAGGTGATCTGCGGACGGATGCGAACCACTTCGATGCGCTCGATGGGTTTGCGGGTGTCGCCGGGGTTGAAGCACTCACCGCGGCACACGAACTCGATGCGCTCGCTGCCGAGCGCGTCGATCGACGCTTGCGGACAACCGGGCTTCTGTTCGTATGCACCGGCGGCACGAACGACGAAGCGCGGATTCTCGCTGCTCGTGATCTCCGAACCCATCGGGCGCGTGTTTCCATCGCCGTCCAACCAATCGAACCACAGCAGAATCCGCTCACCCGAAGTTGCGTAGACCTCGCGGCGGTGGAAGGCGTCCCAGATCGCGCCGCGTGCGCGCCCGGTCGAGTGCGCGGCCACCAGCCCGCCGGTCAGCCAGAACGACGCCTGGCGATCCATGTGGCGCAGCTTCGCGAGGCCGAGCGGCGCGCGCTCGTGGTCGTAGCGGACGCTCTCGGGAGTCGGTTCGCGATCGTCCTGGAAGCGGCTGCGCGCCATGCGTTCGGATCGCGCACCCGAGACGTCGGTCATCCCGTAGCGATCGAGTTCCTTGTAGCCCGTTCCCGGCCTGGCGCGGTGATTGTCCGACGAACCGATGAAGCCGTAGCGGTAGCGCAGCGGGCTCTCGCCTTCGGCGTCGTGGGTGATCGCCATGGCGTATTGGGCGCTCGTCATCGGGCGATGATCGAATGCGGGCAGGAAGCAATCGGGGCATTGCCCGCAGCCGAGCCAGTCTTCGGGCGTGGTGCCGGGCACCGTCCAGTAGCCCGTGATGCTCGCGTCGACGTGGTTCTGTCGCGCGGTGCGCACGCGCTCTTTGCAGACCTCACTCTGTGGATCTTCGCAGCGCTCGCGGATGATCTGTCCCGCGCGCCAACAGCAGGGGAGATAGTCGTCGCTGGGTTCGGGGCAGCTGCGCGTGCCGTCGGCTGCGATGTTCACAGCCCGCCAGTCGCGATACTCCTCGGAGTTGCCGTGTCCGGAGAAGAGTTCGAAGAGGATCTGGCGATCGGGGTCGTGATGCTCGGGGTTGAGCTGCTTGTCGAAGCTCGTGCCCGGCGGCGTATTCAACCCCCACGCATTGCCGTGGGGAATGACGATCGATTCGTGCCCCCATTGGTCGAGCTTCTCGAACAGCGCCTGGGGGTCGGCGGCCGTCTCGTGGCAATCGTCGGGAAGCTCGCGCACGTCGACGCCCTGTTCGCACTTCGGCGTCTCGGCGATCTCTTCGTAGTAGGTGCCTACCGCGGCATAGACATCGCGATTCTCCCAATCCATCAGCGACATCATGAGCCGCGCGCCGAGGCCCACGGGCGACTTGCCGAGCTGCTCGCGGGGTGCCGCGATCGCACGCGTCGGCACCTCGTCCTCCGCCAGATCCCTCAGCACCACGTTCTTGTGCCCGTAGTGCTCGTTGGGATCGAGTGCGACCTGGCTCCACTCCCAACCGAGGAACGAAACAAGATCGGGGTTCGCGGGATCTCCCGCCACTTCGTTGCACTGCCGGATCGACTGCTTCGTCTCCGCCCAGCGCCGAGGCGTGATCCCCTCCGCGTGATCGTTGATGCTCCAGAAATCGAGCGCCGAACAGAACCGCGCAAAGTCACAAGCATCCGCCGGCGGATGTGCCCCCTCACCTCCCGCCACCGGCATCGCAATCGCCATCCCATCCGGCGAGAACGTCGTATGCACATGCAGATCCCCGAACAGGATCTGCTTCCCCCCACCCTCTACTCCAAGCGAAGCTTCAACGGATCGCTGAGCCTGCAACCGCTCCCGAGGCGACTCGACTTCGGTGACCTCACCAGGCCCCCAATGCTCCCCCCCACAACCCACCAAAACGGCAACGAACACCAGCAAGCCGATCGAGCGCTCTCGCATCCACCCACTCCCCAATGCAGTGATCCATACCGACCCCACCGGAGGAAACCTTACCGCGCGCCGAGTAGCGCTGGGGTGGGTGAGGGGGGCAGGCGAAGTAAAGCGCAGCAAAGCGAGCCATGAGCCGGACCCCCTCACCCACCCCAGCGCGCTCCATCCCGCGGTACCGCTCAGTACCCCTCACCGACGCGGAAGGTACAGATCCGTAATCGTCCCTTCGGCCATCTCGGCCGCCATCGCGATCGTCTCCGACAACGTCGGATGCGCATGAACACTCAGCGCAATGTCCTCGGCATCTGCACCCATCTCCAGAGCGAGTACCAGCTCCCCGATCAGATCCCCGGCATTCTGTCCGACGATCCCGGCGCCGAGCAACCGCCCGCTCTCCGGATCGAGCAGCAGCTTCGTCACCCCTTCGCTTCGCCCGATCCCGAGCGCACGTCCACTCGCGGCCCAGGGGAAGTTGGCCTTGCGAACCTCGACCCCCTGCTTCTTCGCTTCGAGTTCCGTGAGCCCCATCCACGCGACTTCCGGATCGGTATAGGCGACGGACGGAATCGTGAGTGGCTCGAACGCCACCTTGTGTCCCGCGATGACTTCGGCTGCGGTCTTGCCTTCGTGGGTGGCTTTGTGGGCGAGCATCGGCTGTCCCACGATGTCGCCGATCGCGAAGATGTGCGGGACGTTGGTGCGCATCTGCACGTCGACGGGAATGAAGCCGCGCTCGTCGACGTGGACGCCCGCGGCTTCGGCGCCGATGTCCGCGCCATTCGGTTGGCGCCCGACCGCGACGAGCACCCGATCGAAGACGTCTTCGCTCGGTGCATCCTTGCCATCGAAGCGAACGTGCAGGCCATCGACCTTCGCATCGATGGCCTCGACCTTCGTGCCCGTGTAGATGTTCTCGTAGCGCTTCGACACGATCTTCTGAAAGGGCTTCACGAGATCGGGGTCAGCGCCCGTCATGATCTGGTCGAGCAACTCGACGATCGTGACCTTCGCGCCCAACGCGTGATAGACGCTCGCGAGTTCGAGGCCGATGATGCCGCCGCCGACGACGAGCATGCGGTTCGGCACCTCGGCGAGCTCGAGGGCGTCGGTCGAATCCATCAAGCGCGGGTCGTCGTTCGGGAAGCCCGGGAGCTCGACCGCGCGCGAACCCGCGGCGATGATGGCGTCTTCGAAGGCCACGGTCGTCGTGCCCTCGGCGCCGGCGACTTCGAGGAGGTTCGGGCCGGTGAACTTCCCGAGCCCCTCGACCACATTCACCTTGCGGCGCTTCGCGAGCCCGGTGAGGCCGGTGGTCAATTTCTTCACCACCGAATCCTTGAAGGCGCGGATCTTGTCGAGGTCGAGTTTGGGTTCGCCGAACTCGACGCCATGGGCTCCGAGGGTTCGCACCTCCGTCAGCACCTCGGATAGATGCAATAGCGCCTTCGAGGGAATGCAGCCGACGTTCAGGCAGACACCACCGAGGGTCGCATAGCGCTCGACGAGCACGACGCTCTTGCCGAGATCCGCCGCGCGGAAGGCCGCGGTATAACCGCCGGGGCCCGCGCCGAGTACGACGACTTCGGCCGTGATGTCGGCGTCGGGTAGAGCAACGCTCGACGGCGCGGGTGCGGCCGGCGGCGGCGAGTCGCTCGCGGTGCTCGCGGCCTGTGCGGGCGCTGCGGCTTCCGCCGTCTCCTTCGCGGGTGTGGCCTCGGTGGCCGCCTCGGCGCCATCGAGCACGAGGATCAGATCCCCCTGCGAGACCGTCGAACCCATCTCCACCGAAAGCTCCGCCACCGTGCCCGCCTGCGGCGACGGGATCTCCATCGTGGCCTTCTCGCTTTCGAGGGTGATCAGCGATTGCTCGACCTCGACGGTGTCGCCCGGTGCGACCAGGATCTCGATCACCTCGACGCCTTCGAAGTCGCCGATGTCGGGAACGCGAACCTCGACACGACTCATAGGATGAGGTTCCGGATGTCGTTGAGCACCGTCTTGAGGCGGGTGGTGAAGCGCACGGCGTCGGCGCCGTCGATCACGCGGTGGTCGTAGGAGACACAGAGCGGAACGATGAGGCGCGGCACGAAGCCCTCCGTCTCTTCATCCCACACCGGCTTCAGCTCCGCGCGCGAGATCCCCAGGATCGCCACCTCGGGGGCGTTCACGATCGGTGTGAAGGCCGTGCCCCCGATGCCGCCCAGACTCGAGATCGAGAACGTGCCGCCCTGCAGATCGTCGGGGCGGAGCTTGCGATCGCGCGCCTTCTGGCTCACGACACCGAGTTCGCCCGCGAGTTCGAACAGGCCCTTCTTGTCGACGTCGCGGATCACCGGCACGACGAGCCCGCGATCGGTATCCACCGCGACCCCGATGTGGATGTACTGCTTCAGGATCAGCGACTCGCCGTCGCGCGCGAGGGAGGAGTTGAAGTTCGGGAAATCCTGCAGCGTCACCGCGCAGGCCTTCAAAAAGAAGGCCAGCGGCGTGAGCGACACACCGCGCTCCTTGGCTTCGGCCTTCTTCGACTGGCGGAACTCTTCGAGCTCGGTGATGTCCGACTCGTCGAACTGCGTGACGTGGGGAACCGTGAGCCAGGATCGGTGGAGGTTGCGCGCCGAGACCCGGCGAAGCTTGTTCAGCGGCTCGTGCTCGATCGGCCCCCACTTCGAGAAGTCGATCTCGGGCATCTCGGGCACGGCAAAGCCCGAACCTTCGGCGGGCTTCACGCCCTCGGCCAGCGCGCCCTTCACGAAGAGTTGGACGTCTTCCTTCTTGATACGGCCCTTGGCCCCGGTGCCGGTGACGCGTGCGAGATCGACACCGAGTTCGCGTGCGAACCGCCGCACGCTCGGCGTGGCGTGCACACGCAACGCGCTCGGCGCCGGCCGACTCTCGAGCGGTGGCGCCTTCGTGAGCATTTGCGCGGGGCCGGCTTCGGCGGTCGCTGGGGTCGGCGCCACCGTGGGCTGCGGTTCTTCCGCGGGAGTGGCCTCGTCGAAGTCCGCGTCGTCCGCCACGTCGAGGGTGCAGATCGCCGACCCTTCGCTCACCTGATCGCCGAGCGATACCAGGAGTTCCTTCACGACACCCGCAGCGGGAGCCGGGATCTCCATCGTGGCCTTGTCGCTCTCGAGGGTGATGAGCGACTGCTCGACCGCGACTTCCTCTCCTGCCGAAACGAGGATTTCGATCACTTCGACCTGATCGAACTCCCCGATGTCGGGAACCTTGACCGAGATTTCCTTCGCCAAGCTCAGACCTTCATCGGGTTCGGCTTCGCAGGGTCGATGCCGTATTGATCGATTGCCTTGCTCACCTGATCGCTTGCGAGCTTGCCCTCCTCGGCGAGCGCCTTCAGCGCGGCGATCACGATGTAGTGGCGGTTCACTTCGAAGAAGTCGCGTAGCGCCGCGCGCGTGTCGCTACGCCCGTAGCCGTCCGTGCCGAGCACGCGGTAGCGATGCGGCACGAAGGCGCGCACTTGATCCGCGTAGGCGCGGATGTAGTCGCTCGCGGCGATGACCGGCCCCGACTTCTCCGCCAGGTGCTGGGTGATGATGGGCACTCGCGGCGCATCGTCGGGGTGCAGCAGGTTCCAGCGATCGACGTCGGCGCCATCGCGTGCGAGTTCGTTGAAGCTCGTCACGCTGTAGACGTCGCTCTCGACGTTCCAGTCATCTTTCAAGAGATCCGAGGCGGCGATCACCTCGCGCAGGATCGCGCCACTGCCGAGCAACTGCACGCGTGGTTCCCCCGCGCCGCCTTCGCGGAAGAGATACATCCCCTGCACGATGCCTTCGCGCACACCCTCGGGCATCGGCGGGTGCTCGTAGTTCTCGTTCATCACGGTGATGTAGTAGAAGACGTCTTCCTGATCGCGATACATGCGCTCGAGGCCGTCGTGGATCACGACCGCGAGTTCGTAGTTGAAGGTCGGGTCGTAGGCGCGGCAGTTCGGGATCGTCGATGCGAGCACGTGACTGTGCCCGTCCTGATGCTGCAGGCCTTCGCCCGCGAGGGTGGTTCGGCCGGCGGTGCCACCGAGCAGGAAACCGCGCGCCTGGCTGTCCCCGGCCGCCCAGGCGAGATCGCCGATGCGCTGAAAGCCGAACATCGAGTAGTAGATATAGAAGGGAATCATCGCGGTGCCGTGATTCGCATAGGCGGTTGCGGCGGCAATCCACGACGACATCGCGCCGGCCTCGGTGATGCCCTCCTGGAGGATCTGGCCTGCGGAATCCTCCTTGTACCACATGACCTGATCGGCATCGACGGGATCGTAGAGCTGGCCCTTCGCGGCGTAGATGCCGAGGGTGCGGAACAGACCCTCCATGCCGAAAGTGCGCGCTTCGTCGGGCACGATGGGAACGATGTGCTGCTTGAGTTCCTTGTCGCGCGTGAGGGCGGTCAACATGCGAACGAAGGACATCGTGGTGGAGATCTGTCGCTCGCCGGTGCCCTCGGTCTGGTTCTCGAAGATCTCGAAGCCGGGGATCGGGAGCGATTCGGTCGTGGGCTTGCGAGATGGGAAGTAGCCGCCGAGGGCTTCGCGCCGTTCGTGCAGGTACTGCATCTCCGCGGAGTTCGGTTCGGGCTTGTAGAAGGGCGGATTGTCGAGCTCTTCGTCGGAGATCGGGATGCGATAGCGATCGCGGAAGGCCATCAGCGATTCGCGCCCCGGCTTCTTCATCGAGTGCGCGATGTTGATGCTCTCACCCGCGGCACCGAGGCCGTAGCCCTTCACGGTCTTCGCGAGGATGACCGTGGGCTGCCCCGTGGTCTGCATCGCCTTTGCGTACGCCGCGTAGACCTTGTGGGGACAGTGTCCGCCGCGGTTCAGGGCCCAGATCTCGTCGTCGGTCATGTCTTCGACCAGGGCGGCGGTTTCGGGGTACTTGCCGAAGAAGTGTTCGCGCACGTAGGCGCCACCCTTGGCCTTGTAGTTCTGGTAGTCGCCGTCCACCGCTTCTTCCATGCGGCGAAGCAACATGCCCTTCTTGTCCTTCGCGAGGAGCGGATCCCACGACTCGCCCCAGATCACCTTGATGACGTTCCAGCCCGCCCCGCGGAAGACGCCCTCGAGCTCCTGGATGATCTTGCCATTGCCCCGCACCGGGCCGTCGAGCCTCTGCAGGTTGCAGTTGACAACAAAAAGTAGGTTGTCGAGCTCTTCGCGCGCGGCCAGCGAAATGGCGCCGAGGGATTCGGGTTCGTCGGTCTCCCCATCGCCGAGAAAGGCCCACACCTTGCGTTCGCTGGCGTCGATCACACCGCGTTGGTGCAGGTGTTTCATGAAGCGCGCCTGGTAGATGGCCATCAGCGGCGCGAGCCCCATCGAGACCGTGGGGAAGCTCCAGAAATCGCGCATCAACCAGGGGTGCGGGTAGGAGGAGAGCCCGTCGGTGAAGGCCTCCTGCCGAAAGTTCGACAGCTCGTCTTCGCTGATGCGTCCTTCGAGGAAGGCCCGGGCGTAGATGCCCGGCGCGCAGTGGCCCTGGAAGTAGACGAGATCGCCACCATGGTCTTCGGTCGGTGCGTGGAAGAAGTGGTTGAACGCGACCTCGTACATGGTCGCCGAGGAGGCGTAGCTCGAGATGTGCCCGCCGAGTTCACTGCTCTTCACATTGGCGCGATACACCATCGCGAGGGCGTTCCAACGATTGATGGAACGGATGCGATGCTCGAGCCCCTGCTCGCCCGGCGAGCGTTCCTCGTCACTCTTGCGAATGGTGTTGAGGTAGGCGGTGGTGGCCTTGTAGGGAAGGTGCGCGCCCGAGCGTCGCATCTCGGCGACCAGACGCTCGATCAGGTAGTGCGCGCGCTCGATCCCTTCCTTTTCGAGAACCGAGTGGAGGGAATCGAGCCAATCCGCGGTTTCTTCCGGGTCGACGTCGTGCTCTTGCGTCATACCTGATCCTCGGGGAAAGGCCGGTGAGGATGATGCCACACTTTGCCAGCCGCATGGGCCGCCTCAGCGACCCGAGCCATCGCCGCGCAGCTAGTTGAGGTAGTCGGGATCGCTCGCGGGCGTGTCGATCGGAAGGATGTCGACGGGGTCACACCCTAGACCATCGGCAATCAAGCACAGCGTTCCGTAGGGAATCGACTCGCCGTGTTCCTCGACGGCTTTGAGAAGGTTCGGCGTGATGGTCTGCCGGTTTCCGGTCGCTCGTTCACACGCGTCGGCGATCGCTTCGACCAGATCGCGCGCCGACCAGCCACGCTCGTGCCGCCTTCGGCGCACGGCCAGCCCGTCCGGATGCACACTTTCCGTGTCGTCGAAAGTCATCATGTCGGTCTCGAAGCGGATTCGGCCAGGTGGGCGAGCGCTCGATCATAGTCGTCGGGGGTGTCGAGATCGAATGCGCCATCCGGGAAGTCGACGAGTGCACATTCGTCTGCCGCCTCGACCAGCAACGGCTTGGCGCCCCGATCACCGCGCAGGCCGCTGAGGGATTCGAAGTAGCGCTTCGCGAACAGGGCCGGCGGCCCGATCGAGCCGCCGTAGCGACAGGCGGCCATGGTTCTTCCTTCTATATGAAGACCGATCAGCGAATCGAGCAGGGGAGCCGTCACGAAGGGCTGGTCGCACAGCAGCAGGAGCGCGGCGTCGATCTCCGCGGGAAGCGCGCGTACGCCGGTCGCGATCGACGAGCCGAGGCCTTCCCGCCAATCGGGGTGGGCCACGAGCTCGTGCTCCGTGCCGTCGAGGGCCGCGGCGATCTCATCGCCGTGCTCCCCGCAGACCACCCACGTACCCGCGCAGCCCGAGGCGTTCGCTTCGCCCACGATGTGGCGCACCAACGGTACGCCCTGCCAGGAAAGCAGCGCCTTGGCGCGCCCCATGCGTGTCGCGCCACCGGCCGCGAGCACGATCGCCGCCACGCCTGCCCGGCCTTCGGTTACGCTCCCCGCCTGCGAGTTCGAGTCGCTGTCCTGCATGATGGCGCACAAGGTTCGCACAGCTTGCGGAACGATGAAGGAAGGAGTGCAGGATGGAGCGACTGCTGCGGGTCGTCGAAGCGAAGGGGCGCTTGCTCAAGGCCGACCGCGTGGGGGGCGCAGGCCCGGGGATCGCCCCGGCCTATATGCTGACCTTCGACGTCGGCCGCCTCCTGATCGAAGTCGATGCCACGGCGGGCCGCGTTCATAGCGTTCATCTCGAGACCGCCGACGAGATCCCAAGTGGGATCGAGGACGCTTCGGAAGATGAACCCTGGTGGCGCATCATGGGCTGCGTGCTCGCGCGGGTGACGGCGGGAGAGGTCGGCGCCCAGGGCTTGCAGCTGCAATTCCGCGAAGACCACGACAACCCGCGGGTCGTCTCGCTCCTGCCTTCGGGCTCCGAAGTGCAGGTTGGCCTCGATCCAATCCAGGAGCTGAACTGATGTCGAGTGCTGACGAATTCGCAGGCATGGACGCGACCGAACAAGCCGCCCTCGTCGCCGAAGGCAAAGCCTCCCCTCTCGAACTCGTCGAGGCCGCCTGCGCGCGAGCTGAACGACTCGACCCCGAACTCAATGCGCTGATCCACCCCGCCCTCGATCGCGCCCGCGAAATGGCGAAGCGCGACGATCTCCCCGCAGGCCCCTTCCGCGGAGTTCCCTTCATCATGAAGGACATTGGCGGCGACGAAGCCGGCGCGCCCTATCACGCGGGCATGCGCTTCCTGAAGAACGCGTCTTACAACGCGGACACGGACAGCTACTTCACCCGGAAGCTCAAGGCGGCCGGGCTCGTGAGTCTCGGTCGCGCAGCGACGTCGGAACTCGCGATCCTTCCGGCCGGTTCGACCCTGGCTCACGGCAACGTCCACAATCCCTGGAAGCACGGCTACGAGACCGGCGGTTCGAGCGGTGGTGCGGGCGCGGTGGTGGCCTCGGGCATCGTACCGATGGCGCACGGCAGCGATGGAGGCGGATCGATTCGCATCCCCGCTGCGCACTGCGGTGTGGTCGGGCTCAAACCCTCGCGCGGGCGCTGTTCGTTCGGCCCTGCCCTCGGCGAGCGTTGGAGCGGCCTGTCGAGCGAGTTCGCTCTCACGCGAAGCGTGCGCGACAGCGCGGCCCTGCTCGATTGCGTCGCCGGGCGAATGCCCGGCGACCCCTATACGGCGCCGCCTCCGAGCCGTTCCTTCGCCGAAGCGGTCGGGCGTGAGCCCGGGCGGCTCCGCATCGGCTTCATGAACGACACACCGCGCGAAATCGAAATCCATCCCGAGTGCGTACGCGCGGTCGAGAACACCGCGAAGCTCCTCGAGGAACTCGGGCACGATGTCGAACTCGCGCACCCGCCCGCCCTCGAAGAAGCCGAACTCGTTGCCCACTACGTCACCATCGTCGCGGCCAACGTCGGGCGTGCCCTCGACTCCTGGGGTACGAAACTCGGCCGCGAGGTGGGCCCCGACGAAGTCGAACCCCTCACCCGGAACCTCGCCGAACGTGCCAAGGAGATCTCGGCTCCCGATTTCCTGGCCACGATCGAATACGTCCACGCCTTCGGTCGCCGGGTGTCGAGTTGGTGGGAAGGCGGCTATGACCTCCTTCTCACTCCGACGACCGCGCAACCGCCGCCCC
Organism: Myxococcota bacterium; assembly: GCA_028278345.1. Taxonomy (GTDB): domain Bacteria; phylum Myxococcota_A; class UBA9160; order UBA9160; family UBA4427; genus DUBZ01. The sequence continues at coordinate 3,304 of JANQEL010000248.1, read as the reverse complement.
AGCACGGCGTCCTCATGTCGAACGAAGAAGCACCGCTGGCCGCCTACTTCCTGGCCGCGCCCTTCGGTGTCTTCACCCTGCCCCACAACATCTCGGGGCAGCCGGGCATCTCACTTCCACTCCACTTGAGCGAGGAGGGCCTGCCGATCGGGTCGCAACTGGTCGGTCAGATCGGCGACGAAGAGAAGCTGCTCTCGCTCGCGGCGCAGATCGAAGCCGCCGCGCCCTGGCGCGATCGTCGTCCGCCGCTCTTCGCGGATCGATTCGGCGAAACTTCAGGGCGCCTTCGCGGTGACGTCCCAGCGCGGATCCATGAACCGGACCGCGATGGCCTGCGGGCCTGCGGCCTCGAAGTCGGGGTTCGGCACGATGCGGAACTTCATCTGCTTCTCACCGAGTCGCGGCTTCGGCAGCTGAAGCCGGTTCTGCGCGCTGGTGCGCAGGTTCGAGAGATTCCAGTCGACGCGACTCATCGCGATCGTGAGCAGGTCGTCTTTCACGTAGGCGACGAAGGTCGTGAGGGTCTTCTCGGAGAACAGGCCGAGGTGCCGGCTCTTTCGCACAGCGAGAACCGCGACCTCCTCACCCGAATTCGCGGCCTGTAGCGATTCGCTCAGCGCACGCGCCACTCGGGGCAGAAGGTTGGGTGCGATGGCGGGGCGCGGCTCGGGGTCGTGGAAGCGTTCTTCGACGCGAACCTCGATCAGGGAGAGGATCCGGATGAGGCGTTCTTCGGTGATCGTGATGGGATGTTGGAAGCCGCGATCCACCGGCTCGCCGTCTTCGAGATGGCTGCGCAGGAGGGTCGTGGTTTCCTTGTGATCGAAGAAATCCCGCTCCGCGATCTTGCTCGCACAACCCGTACCGAAGAGCGCGATCAACGCGACGGCCGCCATGGCGTTCTTTGCGAGAGAGATTCGATTCATTGGGTGAACTCCGGCTTCAGTTGTCGCGACAACAGGAGGGCTCCCGCTTCGGCGGGGGTTCGAACACCCTCGAGCACCTCGCGAACCCCCTGGGCGATCGGCATATCGATCTTCAAGCGGTCGGCGAGACGGCACACGGCGTGTGTGGTGCGAATGCCCTCGGCGACTTCGTCCATCTCACCGAGGATCTCGTCGAGGGAACGCCCGCGCCCCAATTCGAAACCAACGTGACGGTTGCGCGAGAGTTCGCCGGTGCAGGTCAGGATCAGGTCTCCCATCCCCGAGAGTCCGAGGAAGGTGGTCGGGTCGGCCCCCATGCGAATGCCGAGTCGGGTGATTTCCGCCAGCCCGCGCGTCATCAAGGCCGCCCGTGTGTTGTTGCCCGCCTCCTGCCCGTCGCTCATGCCCACGGCGATCGCGATGACGTTCTTGAGTGCGCCGCCGAGCTCGACACCGATGACGTCGGTGGTCGTGTAGCAGCGAAACCAGGGGCAGGAGAGGGAGGCCTGGACCGAGATCGCATAGGTCTCTTCCGCGCAGGCGATCGTCACCACCGTGGGTTTGTGCTGGGCGATTTCACTGGCGAACGAGGGGCCCGAGAGACAGACGATGCGCGCATGGTGCGCGCGGGGCAGGACGTCTTCGAGCACCTGGTGCATCGTCATGCCGGTTTCGGTTTCGATCCCCTTCACCGCCGAGAGCACGATGGCACCTTCGGCCAGATGGGGGACCGCCTTGGCCATGACGTCGCGCAGGGCGTGACTCGGCACCGCGCACACGATCAGTTCCTTGTTGGCCACGACACCGCCGAGGTCGGTGCTCGCCACGACGTTCGGCGGGATCTCGGCTTCCCGCAGATGGCGCGGGTTGTGGTGGTCGCGGTTGATCGCGTCCGCCACATCCTCGTGACGGGTCCACAAGCTGACATCGCCATGCTGTGCGCAGAGGATCGCGAGACAGGTCCCGAAACTCCCCCCACCGAGTACCCCCACCGGTATCGCCATCGCGGGAATCTAGCGGACCAGGCGCGTGGGACGGTGTATTGCGCTGGAGTCTGCACCCATCTAATTTGACCCCAACGGCCAACAGGCGAAGCACAACGAACCGACCCCCCACCCAGCAAGCGCACTGCGCAGCACCGCCGACCCGCTCGTGTGGTCGAACGCGGTAGAGGGAAAGGGAGGGGGTGAAGAGATGTTCGAGCCGTTCGTCGAAGTCTCTGGCTTGCTCATCGTGGCCGCGATGTTCGTCCTCGCGCTGCGCGGCCTTTCGGGTCGCCTGCGAAGGCGCTTCCTGGACGCTTCCGCTCTGGAAGAGCCCATGTCGGATGGAGTCGGGGCGAGTGACGATCCGCCTCGCGATCCGAACGGCCGGTACTTCCTGTTGGCCATCGTGGGTTTCGCGCTGCACGCCGGCTCCTTCTATTTCTATCTATGGGGCGCTGCGGCGGAAGGCGTGGGGCTCGCGGGCCTGATGGTGATGCTGGGGGTCGGGTTCTGCCTGATGGTCGCGATCTTCTATTCATGGGCGTGCGGCGGGCCCTGGGTCGACGGCTCGGTCGCGGGGAACGCGGACGTCGAGCCCGACGAAACGGCGGATTGATCGCGCGCTGCTGCGCGCGCGGGCGAGAGGAGAGCGCATGCTGCTCGGAGGCGCCGTCGAGGCCGTGGTTCTCCTCGCGTTCCTGGTGCCCCTGCGTCGACGTCTGATCGGCGACCCGCTGCCACGCGTCGAGGGACCGTTCGCCACGCATCCCGTCGTCGGCTTGCTCGCACCCCTCGCGGATTTCCTCGATCGAATCATCGTCGTCGCCCCGCATGCCGACGACGGCTCCCGAGCCCGACGCCTCGCGGGCGCGTACGCGGTCTTCGTCGCGCCGCTGCTCGCCTTGGCCCTCGTTCCGCTGGGGGTCGAATACGCATTTGCTTCGCGTGACATCGCGTTGGTGGCGGTGCGCGCCGATGGCGGGCTGGTCTGGCTCGTCGTCGCGCTGCTAGTCGGCCTCTACGGCGCGACCACACTGCTTCCTTCGCAAGAGGCGCGAGTTCGCTTCGGCGTGATGACGATCTCCTTCGGAGTCGCGGCGGGCTTTGCGGTCGCGGCCCTCGCGATGGTGCTGGGTAGCATCGACCCTCTCGCGCTGGCGATCGCGCAGGACCGCTCGCTCGACATCGGCGACTTCTTCGGCCCCGCGCTGCCGGCGCTGCAACGCCTCGAGCTTCCGGCGTGGGGCCTCTTCCTCCAACCCGTTTCCTTCGTGTTGTTCGGCGTGTGCGGTGTGGCGATTCCGAGCCTCGCGATCTCGGCGACGAGCGAAGGCGAAGACGACGAGCGAATCGCTCCGCGCGATGGCATAGAAGCGTTTCTCGTCGGAGTCG
>JANQEL010000240.1 GCA_028278345.1 Myxococcota bacterium | reverse complement strand
CAGACGAACACCTCCATCGACCTGTTCGGCCCGCCCCATCGAAGCGCTCGATGTCGAGAGGATCGCCAGGGGATCGCTGAAGAGTTCGCCCGCGTGGGGATAGGCGAGGGAAAGCAGGCCGAAGGCCTCGATCCCGATCATCAGGTTCCAACCCGCGGCGCCGTCGGCTTCGGAGATGGCTTCGATCACGCGAATCTGCGTCGCCGGAGAGGCTTCGCCGCCCTGGATCGAACGCGGGGCGCTCACCCGGTAGAGCCCCTGTTCGGCCATGGCACGCGCGACTTCGTTCGGAAGGCGGCGTTCGGCTTCGGCCTGGTCGGCATGCTTGCGGACGAGGTCGCGAAGGGATCGCGCGCGTTCCAGGTAGTCGGCTTCGGACATGGTGGGGATGCCTCGCTGATCGCGTATCGGGTCTCACTCGATTCTATCGCCCGAGACGCCGAGAGCCCTCGCGTTTCGCTCGCCGGATTTGATGTACGCTGGCGCGTCCGATTCGATGATCCAGGCATCCAGGAGGGAACGATGCAGCGAGTGCAGACGGTTGGTCTCACGATCCTCGTCACGATCATGGCAGTCCAGGGGCTGGGCTGTGCTGCCGACCCCGGTAGCGAAGCCAGGGCGCTTCCCGCCGCCGCGGCGGTCGACAGCGATCGACTCCTCGGGGCCGAGAGCGAGCCGGGCAACTGGATGTCGTACGGCCGCACCTACAGCGAGCAGCGCTTCAGTCCCCTCGACCAGATCCGCGAGGAGAACGTGGGCGATCTCGGCCTCGCCTGGTCGTTCGACCTCGAGACCAAGCGAGGCGTCGAGGCGACGCCGATCGTCGTCGATGGCGTCATGTACACCACCTCCGCCTGGTCGATCGTGCACGCTCTCGATGCCCGCACGGGAACGAAGCTCTGGACATACGATCCGAAGGTGGCGAAGGACAAGTCGAAGCACGCCTGCTGTGATGTGGTGAACCGCGGGGTCGCGGTCTACGAGGGACAGGTCTTCTTCGGTGCCCTCGACGGTCGTCTCATTGCCCTCGATGCGGCGACGGGTCGCGTGAACTGGTCGGTGGCCACCGTCGATCCGAAGCTTCCCTATACGATCACCGGGGCTCCACGCGTGATCGACGGCAAGGTATTCATCGGAAACGGCGGCGCCGAGTACGGGGTTCGCGGTTTCATCGCGGCCTACGACGTCTCGAATGGCGAGCGCCTCTGGCAGTTCTTCACCGTGCCGGGCGAACCCGCGAAGGGCTTCGAGAACGAGACGATGAGGATGGCCGCCGAAACCTGGAATGGCGAGTGGTGGAAGCTCGGTGGGGGTGGTGGAACGGTCTGGGACGCGATGGCCTACGACCCCGAACTCGATCTGCTCTACATCGGCGTCGGGAACGGAACGCCGTGGAACCAGGAGATCCGCTCTCCCGGTGGCGGTGACAATCTCTTCCTCTCTTCGATCGTCGCCCTGCGCCCCGACACGGGTGAATACGTCTGGCACTACCAGACGACACCCGGCGAGTCATGGGACTACACCGCGACCCAGCACATCATTCTGGCCGACATGGAGATCGAGGGCCGCACGCGCAAGGTGCTGATGCAGGCGCCGAAGAACGGCTTCTTCTACGTGATCGACCGCACCGATGGCGAGTTGCTCTCGGCCAACAACTACATCCCGATCACCTGGGCGACCCACGTCGACATGCAAACGGGGCGTCCGGTCGAAGCCGAAGGCGCGCGCTACCTGGACAAGACCTTCCTGCTGATGCCTTCGTACCTGGGCGGCCACAACTGGCATCCGATGTCCTACAACCCCCAGACGGGGTTGGTCTACATCCCGGTGCTCGACATTCCCGCGAGCTACGCGCAACCCCAGGAGGGTTTCGTGTATCGGCCCGGGGTCTCGAATCTCGGGATCGACGGTGTGATCGCCGGGCTTCCAGACAAGCAGGCCGAGCGCGACGCCCTGCGGCCGCTGATCACGGGACGACTCCTGGCCTGGGATCCAAAGACGCAGAAGGAAGCCTGGCGCGTCGAATACAATGGGCCGTGGAACGGCGGCACCCTCACCACCGCGGGCAACCTCGTCTTCCAGGGAACCGCGGACGCGAAGTTCGTCGCGTACCGCGCGAGCGACGGTGAGGCGCTCTGGGAGTTCCCCACCCAGACGGGCGTGGTGGCTCCCGCGATGACCTATGAACTCGATGGCGAGCAGTACGTCACCGTCAACGTCGGTTGGGGCGGCGCCTTCGCCCTCGTCTTCGGCGAGTACATCCAGCCGGAGAGCATGCCCAACGTGAGTCGCGTGCTGACCTTCAAGCTGGGCTCGAAGGGCACGCTGCCCGAAGTCGATTGGAAGCCGGTGGTGGCCTTCAACCCGCCCGAACAGATCGCAAGCGACGAGGTGGTCGACGAGGGGCAGAGCCTCTATCAGGACATCTGCAATGGCTGTCACGGCTTGAACGCGGTCTCGGGGCTGTTGATCCCCGATCTGCGTGGCTCCGCCCTGCTCCACGACCAGAATGGCTGGAACGACGTGGTGCTTGGCGGTGCGCTTCGCGAACGCGGCATGGCTTCGTTCGCCGAACAAGTCGACGAAAAGCAGAGCGCAGCCCTGCGCGCCTACGTGATCTCGCAGGCGATTCGCGGCAAGCGGGTTCAGGAGGAACGCGCGCAGCAGTAGCGCGCGGCTCGTCAGAGCAGCTTGAATTCCTTGGGTGGGTCTTCGATCGCGCCCTCTTCGATGAGGGCGTCGATCTCGGCCTCCGAAAGCCCGAGCAACGTGCTCGCGACCTCGCGTGTGTGTTCGCCGAGCAGGGGTGCGGGCTCGCCCACGATTTCGGGCAGGTCGTCGGAATCCGAGATGAAGGCCTGGCCCTCGACCAGGATCGCTTCGAAGTCGGGCTGGGCGACGAGCTTCGCGTAGCCGCGGTGGGCGAGCTGCGGATCGCCCATGTGATGGCCCGGGTGGGCGACGATGCCGGCGGGCACGCCCGCCGCCTGCAGGGTCTCCATCACCTCTCGTGGTTCGCGCTCGCGCGTCCAGACCGCGAGGGCCTCGTCGATCGTCTCGCGTGCGGCGATGCGGCCTTCTGCGGTCGAGTAGGCCGGATCGTTCGACCACTCGGGCGTCCCGATTGCTGTGCGCAGGGCTTCCCACTCCGCGTCACTGCGAACGTTGATGACGCACCATTCGTCCTCACCGGCGCAGGGCAGACAACTCCACGGGGCGCCGCGATGGCTCGCGTTGCCAACGGGGCGAACGCTGCCGGGTTCGAGGCTCTCCTTCGCGAAGAGGTCGCCCATCAGACCGATCGGAACCTCGAACTGGGCGGCGTCGAAGTGACTTCCCTTCCCCGATCGTTCGCGACCGATGAGACCCGCCAGCAGACCGACGACGCCGATTCGGCCGACGATGTGATCCGGGTGCACGGCGGTCGAGCCCGCGGGTTGGGCTTCGTCTTCCGGATAGTTCCACAGGTACTGAAGGCCACTCACGGCGTGGGTGTTGGGACCGTAGCCGCTGAAGTGATGCCACGGGCCGTAGGAGCCGAGGCTCTGGCTCGAGAGACTCACGAGTCGCGGATTGATGCGCGCGAGGTCGGCGGCGCCGAGCCCCAGCTTGTCCATCGTGCCGGCGCTGTTGTTCTCGATGAAGAGGTCGGCGTCTTCGAGCAGGCGCTCAACCAGGGCGCGCCCCTTTTCGTTCGAGAGGTCGACACCGAAGCTACGCTTGCCGTGATTGGACGAGATGAACGACGGATTCATGTAGCTGCTCATGATCACGCGGATGAAATCCGGAGCGTCGCTCGATTCGATCTTGATCACGTCGGCGCCGAAATCGGAGAAGAAACGGCCCGCCTCGACTCCGACCGCTCCGATCCCGCAGTCGATCACCCGAAGGCGTGAGAGGCGGGTGCCAGGGGCTCCGCTCGCCCCCTGCACGATCAAGGCCAGCAGCGCCTCGTGGTCGTCTCCGTTCTCGAAGGCGTCGTGCCGTTCCTGCCGCGTCGGCGCGCTGCGCGTGGGACCCGTACGCTCGTTGTTGAGCGTGAAGAATCCCGATGGGAATCGCGCCTCGACCCCCGGCGCCACTTCGAGGTCGTGGAACGTGCCGCGACCCACCGTGTGTTCGTTCTCGAGGACCTCGCCGGCGCGCAGCAGGGGTGTCGAAGTGATGCCGCGGCGCTGGGCTTCGAGGGCGACCTCGACCTTCTTCTTGTCGGCGAAGAAGCCCTCGAGTTCGCTCTTGATCATGTCGCGATCGATCAGGCGGTTGATGAACTGCTCGTACTTCGGATCGCAGAGCTTCTCCGGGCGCCCGATCCAGTCGAGCAACGCGCGCCAGTGCTTCGGCACCAGGACGATCATGCGCATGAAGCCGTCGGCACAGCGATACAGGGGATAGATGCCCGGTCCATCTCGCTTGCCCAGCTGGGGATTGAGCGAGTAGTTCGAGAGCGACCAATCGGAAAGCGCCGCGGTGGCGTCCATCGTCGAAACGTCGAGATGCTGACCGCGCCCGGTGTCGAAGCGCTGCCAGAACGCGAGCAGCGTCGCCTGGGCGCCCGCAATGCCCGCGACGTCGTAGGCGAGGTGGCCTGGAATCATGACCGGGGGCTTCGTGGGAATTCCGGCACGGTGGAGCATGCCTCCCATCGCAACTCCCACCATGTTCGTGCCCTGATAGTCGGCGTAGGGCCCGTCCTGTCCGAAGTCGCTGATCGACGTGATGACGAGGTGGGGAAACTCCACGCGCAGAGTGCTGGCGCCCAGGCCGAGTTCGCCGAGGGTGCCGGGCCGGGTCGATTCGATCAGCGCGTCGGCGTTCGCGAGCAATCGCTTCAATTCGCGCTGGCCATCTTCGCTCGTGAGATCGAGGGTGAGGCCACGCTTGCCCGCGTTGCGGTGGGCGAAGTAGAGGCTCGTCTCTCCGTCGGCAGCGAAGGGGCCGAAGCTCCGCGAGAGCGCACCCTCGGGCGGCTCGACGCGAATCACTTCGGCGCCGAGGTCGGCGAGCAGGCGTCCACAGAGTTCACCTTTTTCGTCGGCGAGATCGACGACGCGCATTCCAACGAGAGGCTTCATGGGCGTTCCTGTGCTGTGAATGGGGGTCGAGAACGTACCCGCCGCCACCGTAGAGTTCTACGCCGGCGCGCCGAACGCGAATGCCCCGGGTGAAGCGCTGAGTCCATCCCTGCACAGGCCACAGTGCGTCGTTCAAGGCCTGGGCCCGGATGGTCGACGCGACCGAGTGTTGAATGGGGGCACGCCCATGTCGCAATCCTTCCGAAATCTCTCCATTGCGGTGAAGCTCGGGGCACCGTTGTTGGCTGTCGTCTTGCTCTGCTTTGCGGGGTTTGCGCTTCTGATCTCGCGCGAAGCGCATCACAGCGCCGTCGAACAGACGCTGCTATCTGCCGAGCAATCGATTCACCGCCTGAAGCTCTTGCGCGGCTACTACGCGAAGAATGTGGTCGCCCCAGTGAAGGCGGCGTCCGAGATGAAGGTGCATTTCGAGCATGCCGATCGCAGCGACACGATCCCTCTCCCCGCCACGATGCTCCACGACCTCAGTCGGTTGATTCGGGAAGATGGCCAGAACACGGTGCTGCGTCTTTACAGTCGTTATCCATTCCCGAATCGGGCCGGTCGCGAACTCGACGTGTTTGCCCAGGACGCGCTGACCTTTCTCGAAGAGAACCCGGACGAACGATTCGCGAGGGAAGAAGAAACAGATGAAGGGACGCTGATCCGCCTGGCCATCTCCGACAAGATGTCTGTACAGGCCTGCGTAACGTGTCACAACGCCCACCCCGACACACCGAAGGCCGATTGGGCGCTGGGGGACGTGCGGGGAGTCTTGGAAGTGAGCACTCGTGTCGATCCGCAGCTGGCAGCGGTGATGGGTGGGCGCGTACGCAGCATGGCTGGAGGCCTCGCCTTGATCGCGTTGCTCGCCGTGGGTGGTGTGGCCTTCCCCGCGCTGCGAGCGATTCGCACGCGACTCGGGCGCCTGGCAGAGCAGTTCGAATCCGCGGTCGAGGGCGACCTGACTCGCGCCATCCATTCCGAGAGCCGCGACGAGGTCGGCCAGATCCAGGATCGCTTTGCGAGCCTGGTGGACGGGCTGCGCGAAGGGCTCGGCGAGATCCACGATCGCAGCGAGCAGGTGAACCGGGCGGCCGATGTGCTCACCAGTGTTTCGAAGGCGATGGCGAGCGATGTCGACACCACGACCGAGCGCTACGACAGCGCGAGTGAGTCTTTTCAGCAGCTCGAGCAGGGAATCGGGGTCGTGGCGGGTGCAGTCGAAGAGTCTTCGGCCCACGTTCGAGATGTCGCGGCTGCGATCGAGGAGACCTCGACGAACCTCTCCGAGATCAATCGCTCGAGCCACGAGATCCAGGGAGATGTCGAGAACGTCGTGACCTCTCTGGATACGATGCGCGATTCGCTCGGCGCGCTCGTCCAGCGCGCAGAATCAGCGGCGCAGATGACGAACAACGCGAGCCAATCGGCCGAGCAGGCCAACGATATCGTGAAGGTGCTAGGGAGTTCGGCGAGCGAGATCGGCAAGGTCGTGGATACGATCAACGACATCGCCGGGCAGACGAACCTGCTCGCCCTGAACGCCACCATCGAAGCGGCCTCGGCGGGGGAAGCCGGTCGCGGCTTCGCAGTGGTCGCCAACGAGGTGAAGGAACTCGCGAAACAGACCGCGCAGTCGACGGATGATATTCGAACGCGCGTGGAAGAGATGCAGCAGAACACCGGGCGTTCGATCGAGGCGATTCGCGAAATCGTCGAAGCCATCGAGGAGATCAACGTCGTCTCCCAGGGGATCGCGGATGAGGTGCGGGCGCAGGGGGACGCTGCGCAACAGGTCTCCGGGCTGTCGAGATCTCTCGAGCAGAGTTCGGGCGTGATCACCCATAACGTCGAGCAGGCCTATACGGGTTCGGCGCAGATCTCGAAGACCTGTGCCGAACTCGCGAATGGTTCGAATGAGATCGCCTCGGGGGCTGCCCATGCGAGCGAACAGGCTCACTCGGTTTCGAGTCTGCTGGCCGAGTTCAGCGCGCGCATTCGCGGCAACTCCGAGTCGACCCAGAAGGTCGATGCGGCCGCCGAAGAACTCGTCCTGCTCGCGGCGCAGCTCGACACCGTTGTCAATCGATTCCGCGTCTAGGCAGCTCGCCTCGCACCTCCCGCTACCTCCCTGCGCTTGGAGCGCCTAAGCTGCGCGCTCGCGCTCCTGCTCGCGCGACGATCCGAGGCCGATGCGGACGACCCTTCCACATATCCAGGCCCTCGACGGGCTGCGCGGCGTCGCGGTGGCGTTGATTCTACTCTTCCACGCAGACCACCTGCGCGGGGGCTGGTTGGGCGTCGACCTCTTCTTCGTGCTGTCGGGTTTCCTGATCACGTCGCTGCTGGTGGCGGAGTGGGAGACGAACGGACGTATCGACCTGCTGGCCTTCTGGGGTCGCCGCGCGCGGCGTTTGTTGCCGGCGCTGATGCTGCTGCTCTTCGGGGTCTGTGGCTACGCGGTGGCTGTGGCCGCGCCCTCCGAACTCGAGCGAATCCGGAACGACGGTCTTGCCACCCTCTTCTACGTCGCGAATTGGCACGCGGTGTTCGCCGACTATGACTACTGGGCCATCTTCAATGCACCCTCGCCCCTCGACCACACCTGGAGTCTGGCGATCGAGGAGCAGTTCTATCTGCTGTGGCCGCCGGTCGTCTGGTGGTGGTTCGCGCGCCGGCGAGGTTCGGTCGCGGGACTCCAGGGCCTTTCGATCGGGTTGGCGCTGGCATCGGCCGTGTGGCTGATCTGGCTGTTCGACCCCGAGACCGGAACGGCGCGGGTCTACTACGGAACGGATACGCGCGTCGCGGCGACCCTGATCGGCGCGGCGATTGCAGCCGCGCTCCGGTCGCGCGTGCGGGAGTCTTCGGGTCTTGCCGACGAACGCGGCAATCCGCTTGCGTTCCTGGGCCTCGCCGTATTGCTCGCCGGTTCGTTCGCTCTCGGCGGCAACGAACCCCTCGTCTATCGCGGCGGATTGTTCGCACTGAGTCTGGCTTCGGGCGCGTGCGTGGCCGGGATCGTCATGTCTCCTCGCGGTTCCGTTGCTCGACTTCTCTCCCTTACGCCGCTGCGATGGCTCGGCCGGGTGAGCTACGGCGTGTACTTGTGGCACTGGCCGATCTACCTCGTTCTTTCGCCGGAGCGCACGGGGATCGAGGCGCCGGTGCTCACCCTGCTTCGAGTCGGGGGCACGCTCTGGGTGGCGTGGTTGTCGTTCCACATCGTGGAATGGCCGATTCGTTCGGGACGCTTCGAAAGGCGGCTCCTCGGATACGCGGCGGTATCGGGTACCGCCCTGCTGCTCGTCGTGGGCCATGCGGCAACCCGCATACCCGACGACGAGCAACCCGAACCCTTTGCGCAGACCACCGCCCGCCCGCGCTCGGACCCAGCGCTGGATGTCCTGCTGATCGGAGATTCGCTCCCCTACATCCTCGGCCCTGCATTCGCGGAGGAAGCGCAGCGCCGCGGCCTGAGTCCGCAGGTGATCGGCGTGGAAGCCTGTGGCTCGTTGCGCGCCACCGGCCTGCGTTACCTCTCGGGCCATTCGTTCGAACTCGCGAAGTGCCTCGACATCCGCCAACGCTGGATCGACACTGCCAGAAGCCGCTCTCCGGAAACCGTGGTGATCTTCGAAGGCTGGACGGGCGAGGGCCACAAGCGCGTCGACGGGGAATGGCTGGAGCCCTGCAGCGATACGTTCGACGAGGCCTACGCCCGGGATCTGCGTGATCTCGTGGACGCCCTGTCCCGGCACGCCGGCCACGTCGTCGTGCTCACCGTGCCTCCCCCCTCGATCGAAGACCTGCCCTCGCGCTTCTCTCGCCTCTGGGGTGGCATGGCCAACGAAGAACTCGACGCGCGTTTTCGCGAGCGGGTCGGCTGCCAGAACCGCGTGCGACGGGAAGTCGCCGCCGCATCGGAGGCACAACTCGTCGACCTCGAGGCTGCTCTGTGTTCAGCTGCGGGCGTATGCCAACGCTTCGATGGCGAAACGCAGCTGCGGCCCGACGGGATGCACTTCGAAGAAGAAGGCGCCCGCTGGGCCGCGCGCTGGTTGTTCGATCGCCTCGAAGGCGTCCGCTAGTCCTTCAGACGGTCGACGCAGCGAAGGACCTCCGCCTGGTAGACCTTTCCGCGTTCGTTCACCAGGTCGAGGGAGTGGAGCGACGTCGGGACGAAGCAGAAGCCGATCTCGTTGCCGGGATGCCATTGGAAGATCGATCCACCGAAGCCCATCCAGCCGTAGAACCCTTCCCTCCCCACGTTGAGCGCGCGTTCGAAACCGTTACTCGACGAGTCCGTCGGCACGTGCAGATTGACGCCGCCCTGGGAGAAATGGGTCGAGCCGAATCCAATGTCGCCTTCGACGACTTCGGCGTGCAACGCCTCCCACCCCGCATCGCCGATGATCTGCCGCTCGGCCCAGCGACCGCGATTCGCCATCATGGCCGCAATCTTGGCCAGACCGCGCGCCGAACACTTCGCGGCGGCCGAAGGCGTCTCTCCGGTGGCCACGACCGGATCGTTGAAGATCCCGAAGTCGAACATCCCCTTCATCCCGGTGAAGGGCGCAGTCATCTTGCGTTGGCTGCGCTGTCGGCCCTTCCAGATCAGGCTCACGATGCGACCGAAGAGTTGGAAGAAGTTGTGCTTGATCTTTCGGCCGAAGGCCCTGGGGATCAGGCTCTGGAGGAACTGGAAGCCGAAGCCGAGCAGCCGAACCTTCGAGATGCGGGGGAGATCTGATTCGGGCACCCCGATGGCGGCGTCGGCTTCGATCGGGTCACTGATCTCCTGCTTCAGGACTTCACCGATCGTTCGTCCCTCCGGCTCGACGCGTCGAAAGACCTCGTTCGCGATCCAGCCCCGGGTGATCGCGTGGTATTCACGGCGGCCGTACTTCGGGAAGCGAACGGGATGCTCTTCGATGATGCGGCCGATGCGGTTCTGCTTGATCTGCGCGGCCTGGAGATCCTTTGGATCGAGCGGAGTGTCGAATGCCGACATCCCCGCTTCGTGGCGCATCAGGTCGGCCACGGTGAGATCGGCCTTGCCGTTCTGTGCGAACTCAGGCCAATAGCTCGCGATCTTCGCCTTGTAGTCGAGGAGTCCCTTCCCCACGGCCCAGGCCATCGCGATCGCCGCGAGGCTCTTGCCACTGCTGAACACGTTGATCATCGAATCTGCCGAGAACCCCGGTTCGTCCGGCGCGGCGGACCAGAGATCCACTACGCGCTCGCCCTTGTGGTAGACGCACAGCTGGGTGTTCGACTCGGCCATGGTCTGGATCTCGCGTGCATACAAGTCGCGCACGGATTCGAAGCCGGGCTTTACGCTGCCCTGGACTGCGCTCGATGTCGTGGTGGCCTCGCTCATTTTCGTTCTCCTCCCGCACGGCATCTTATGGCTCTTTGCCGTCGGAGTCCTCCCATGTCGAGGTTCGCGTTTCGGTCGGGGCTGTGCCGGCGCGCGTCGGGAGCTTCATCCGGCTTGCGCATGTGTGACGCGAAACCGCATCTCACCGTTCTTGGGTGCTCGTGGGCCTATCGAGATCCCAGACTCGTTTGCTGCCGCCTTGCTTCCACCGACACGCCTCTCGTCCGCATCGAAGACGCACTCGCGAACTCGGCACCTCCCATGGACCGATGCTGTCTATGACTCGATCGACGAGACTCGCGCGGCGATGCCGACCGACCACTCCGATGCCCCCCTGGCTGTGCGCGGGTTCTTCGCCGCGAGCCTGCTCGCGCTGTTGATCGGTTGTGGATTCTCGGAAGCCGATGACGAGGCTCCGCCGGCCGAAGCCGAGCGATGTCGCGACGAAGAGGGAGATCATCTGTACTTCGTCGATGCCGACGGTGATGGTTTCGGTACCGGGATGGGGACTCCCTCCTGCGCCGCCACCGCGCCCGAGGGCTTCGCCGCGAATGCGGACGACCCGAACGATGACGACGCCAGCGTGGTGCCTCACGACCGCGATGGCGACGGTGTCGAGAACGAAGACGACTGCGCACCGGAGGACCCCACCCGCTACGCCGAGGTCGTCTACTACGAAGACGGCGATGGCGATGGGCTCGGCGAAGCCGCTTTCACTGTGTGCACGTTCCTTCCGGCGCCACCTCTCGAGGGTTTCGTCATGCAGGGAGGCGACACCTGCCCCGGGATCCCGAACCTCGCAGTGGACATCGACGCCGACGGGCAGGACGACGCCTGCGATTCCGTCATCCACTTCACCACGTCCATGACCCTTGGCGACGAGTCCATCTCGTTCGCGCGGTTCAACGCGAGCGGCGAGGAGGTCGAGTATCGGGTGGGTCGCAGGGGCGATCCCGTGGAGATCCACTTCGAGGGCAGTCAGCTCACCCTGGCGGCGTGTGTGAACGTCAGCATCGAAGGCGGCTCGACGCTTCGCTTCGAGAGCACGGCCTGGTCGGACGATGCGGGGCTCGCGATCGCGACCTACGACCTCAGCTGCCCAGGTGAAGACGTGGAAAGCGGAGTCACCGGTATTCCCGACCCCAGCTCCGATTCCGGAAATCAGATCGAGTTCGTCGCAGCGACACTCACCGTGGGCAAGAGGGCCTTCCTGCGTGGACTCGACCGCGTCGCGTTCCGACCCAGGCCGTTGCTGAACCCGGCGTCGAACGAGATCGAGGACTACGGCAGCGGGATCCGACACCTCGGCGAGAACGACTTCTGGAACGACGATTTCTATCTCACCATCACCGATTCTCCGGGTGACCACGCGGTCGAAGTCATCGATCAATACCTGGACTTCTATCGGATCCGGTTCATCGACAACACGGGCTACCCGCTGGCCTGCCACGGCCGACACGACAACCGCGCCTACAACCCCGCCAACCCGAACTCTGGCCACGGAAATATCGGCACCGCCTGCGGCAGCGCGGCGGGGCACGCCTACTTCGATGGCAACCTGTTCGACGGCCCGGCGCTCTTTACGGTCGAAGAGTGGGTCGACGGGAGTTTCCATTGCTGGGGCGCGACGGAAGACAGCTCCTTCTGCCCCGAATTGAACTCCGGCTACGGCGCTCGCGAGATGTACATCCAATCCGCTGTGCTCGGTGCCGACACCGGACAGCTCGATGTGTTCGCCAACGAGATGGCGATCTACCCCTATCGAATCATCGAGCGCGACGAAGGGGGTGAAGTCGTATCCCAGGCCATCGATCCGGCCGCACTGTTGACCATCCTGGGAATCGGGAGTGAACGAGCGACGCTCCGCCTCGAGGAGTCGAGCGTTCGCGACCTCCCGCTGCATATCACGGGCGGTGGCCTGTCGGCCGGTGAAGACTCGGTCGTGGGGCCCCTCATCGTGGAATCCGCTTCCGAAGGCGGCCCTGGGGTTGCATCGGTCGAACTCTTCGGGGCGACGTTGGACCTGGAGGGT
This sequence comes from Myxococcota bacterium, assembly GCA_028278345.1. GTDB lineage: Bacteria > Myxococcota_A > UBA9160 > UBA9160 > UBA4427 > DUBZ01. The sequence goes on along the minus strand of JANQEL010000240.1, from coordinate 24,977 downwards.
TCGGCGTTTCGCATCGATACCGGTCTACAGGACCTCGAGAGTGCCGGCCTCGTTGCGATCCAGCACCACCCCGAGCGGGAGGTCTTCGTCGGGATCGAACCCTGGGACGACACGTCATCGAGTCTGATCTCGGCCCCGTCCATCGATGCGCCCATGCTGGTTTCGACTCCGCCCGGAGCGACCTACGAACCCACGATTTCGATCGATGAGGAGACCGAAATCGAGGGCACGACGTTCGGGGAACTCATCGAGTTCGACGCGACTTCGAGCGCCGAACCGACCTTCGAACTGAACTAGTCGGCCCGCGTGCAGATTTCGGTGCCGGTCCGCGTGCGCCTTGAAACGCAGTAGCATTCCCCCTTTTCGGGCCTGGCCCGTGATGAAGGGGGAGTCGGATGGATCCCGAAGTTCGTCGCGAGCGTCACAGGGAGCGCTGGGAGCTGGGCAACACCGCGATTGCGCGAGCGGCCATCGGCGGGCTCCTCTTCGCGGCGCTCGTGTTGTTCAACGTGCTCGTGCCCTACTCCAAGACCGAAAGGGAACGCATGGCCCTCGAACGCGCCGCGCAGCGCGTGGAGGAAGTCGAAGACGAGCTGGATGCGATGGTGGGGTTCCAATCGAAGCTCGTGACGGTGGCGGACCGGGTCGAGAAGGCTCCGTGGAACGACCACAAGGAGGACCTGAAGCAGCGATTCCGCGAAGGGCGGGTGCAGGATGCGCGGCGGGAAGCCACCCAGACGATCGATCGCATCGCGGCCGACGTCCGCAAGCAGGTGATCGAGCCCCTTTCTACGGCGGCCAGGAACGAATCGCTTCCCAGCGAAGTGACTGCCGTACCGCAAGAGTTCAGCGAATCCCTCGAGGTGTGGACACAGCAACACCGGATCACACCCTGGTACACGACCGTGCAAGCGAAGGACCGGACGCTCCACGAACTCGATACGGACATGCGGAACATCCAATCGGACGTGCAGGTCCTTGTGGCCGACGTCCAGAAGCGCATCGCGACCAAGGAGAAGGAACTCTCCGAACAGAAGGACACCCTCGAGAAGCAAACGCGCGACCAGGCGGCGGAATTGCAGGCGGCCCTCGACGCAGCCATCCCGGCCTGGGCGCGGGGGCTGATCAAGGTCGACCAGATGGTTGTGCTCTACCCCTTCCTGCTGATGGCGATCGCGCTCTACGTGGTCGCGCGCGGCTTCGCGACCGCCGGGCACTACGCCAACATGGCGGAACTATCGGGCTGGTCGCGCGAAGACCGCAGGGATCCCGTGATGTCCTCGCTCTGGACGTTGACCTGGCGCGGCCCTCTCGGCACCGCCACCACCCTGGGCTGCTATCTCGGCGTACTCGCTGCGCTTTGGTTCCTTCTGATCGAAGGCCTCCACGTCACGAAGAGCGACGCCCTGCCCGAGGCGGTGCCGCACTTCATCATGACCCTCGCCGTCGGGGTCGTGCTCGCCACGTCGTTGAAGAATCGGCCTCAGTGAACAGCCGGCGAGATCGTTCACTCCTCGGTCCAGTCCTCCTCGTCCCAACCGAAGAACCAGGCCTGTGCTGGAAGGGTCAGGCAATCCAGCGCGATCGCGACGGGTGTCAGGAGGATCAGTCCGAGGATCTCCTCGTTGGTCATGCTGTCCCCCGATTCGTCTGGGAACTCCCATCCCATGGTGGTCTCGACCGTGTCGTTTGCCGGAACGTCTTCGTCGATGAAGTCTCCACCCCAGAGGCTGATCGTGAAGCAGCCCTGCATTCCCACGGAAAGGGCTGCGATCAGCAGAGCCGCAAGCTTCTTCATGTATGACAAAGACCCGGGCTCATGCGAATCGGCCCGGAGCACTGTTGATTCGAATGGGGCGAACCCGCCCACAATTCCCGCAGGAGGGAAAGGAAACCATGCGGAACCCCACTCGACTTGCGGTAGCCATCCTCGCCCTGGCGTCGTTGATGCTGTTCACCGCAACGTCGGTCCATGCCGGTGTGTTCGATGACATCAAGGGGCTGAACGAGGCCGTGAAGGAGCGCACGGCCGTCGCCAAGGAAGCCGGCCGGGTGAAAGAACTGGACAAGTTCTTCGCAAAGAAGCCGCCGCTGCTGCCGCCTGGGCGGTAGCGCTCGCTCTCTCAGTCGCTGATCTCCGTGCGGCGCTTTCTGCAACGCGCGGCCAGCCACCCGATCCCCGCCGCCACGAGGGGAAGCGTCCCCGGCTCGGGAATCACGGTGATGTTGGTGGAGTGCAGGTCGTACTGGTTCAGCGACAAGGCGAGGCCATAGAAAGCGCCGCCGGCGCCGACCGAGAAGCGGGCTCCGTAGTCGTTGTCGTCCAGCATGTTGAGCAGGGTCGTCAGCGCCGACCCGCCGAGGTCGACACTCTGCAGGCGAACGAAGTTGCCGTCCACGTAGCGGGCAAAGACGTTGCCCTCGATGCTGAAGCTCGGCGGCACACTGAACTGGGCGTAGTTTGCGTTCTGGCCAATTCCGAACTCGGATTCGAACACGTTCAACTCGGTAAGCAGGACATCCTCCGTACCCGAGCCGGTGATTCCCGTATCGTCGAAGATCGCCCCGGTCCGCAGCGATTGCCCGTTGGAGCCGAAGAGCGGGTCGCGCCACTCCTGGATGATCAGGATGGGCGCGGCACCAGCCACGCTTGGAAGCAGAAGCCAGAGGCCGAATAGGAATGCGAAAGCCGAGTGGGCGGGTCGTCGCATGGTTCACACCTCCCGAAAACGGAAAAGGGGACGCCTCTCCCGCAGGAGTGGATCCCCTTTCCCAGGCTGACAATGCTACGCGACGAACGCGCTCTGCGGCAATCCAAATCCGCATACCCGAAATCAGGCAGTTGCGACCACTCTTGCACCCACACCGCCGATCGGGGACCCGGTCAACGGCGACGGGTGCAGCAGGGATTGCACGATCGAAGGCATGTCGATCCACCAGGCATGCGATGGCGCGGTGGCGCACTCGAACGATGGTTTCGATCCGCCCCCGCGTTCGGCTCGGACGATCTCGACTACCGTGTGTGGCCTTACCTCGGCCTGACCGGGTTCGAATCCGGTCGATTCAGGATGTCTCGGGTGGCGCCGTGATAGGATGTGCAGATGCGCGTCGCTTCCGTCTGTTTCGGGGTGATCATCGTTGCGCTGGTGCTAGGCCAGCTCTCCGGACATCAGCCAGATCGCGATGAGGTCTCGATAGCCCGTGCCGCGCTGGGCATCGAGCTCGAGTCTCGTCGAATCGATGTCGGCGAGGTCTCGCTCCACGTCGTGCTCGCCGGCCCAGACGACGGCCCGCCCGTCGTGCTTCTGCACGGATTCCCCGAGTTCTGGTACGCCTGGCGCGGGCCGATGGCCGTGCTTGCGCGTGCGGGCTTCAGGGTGATCGTGCCGGATCAGCGGGGATACAACCGCTCGGACAAACCATCGGATCCGGAGGCCTATCGGCTGGATCGCCGGGTCGGCGACATCGTCGGCCTGCTCGACGCACTCGGTCTCGGCACCGCACATGTCGCTGCGCAAGACGTCGGCGGCGGTGTGGGGTGGCGTCTCGTTCTCGAACATCCCGAGCGAGTTCGAAGCTATGCCGTGATCTCGGTTCCTCATCCGCTGGCCTACGGCCTCTTCGAAGGAGATGTGGATGAGGTCTCATGGCACCGAACCTTCATGCAGATCCCGTGGTTGCCCGGCTTCACAGCGCGTCTGGGCAATTGGTGGCTCATGTCGAGCAATCTCCGCGCGACCTCTGCACCAGGCACGTTTTCTGACGAAGAAATGGATCTGCTGCGTTCCTCCTGGGATCGCGATGACGCGGTGTACGCCATCACGAAGTTCAGGCGCGCCAGCGGATGGCCTTATGAGGGAGACGGTCGCATCGTTCGCCCCGTTCTCGTCATCCTCGTGCCCGGTGATGTCTACTTCAACGAGGACGTGACGAGGCTGAGCTTGCGTTTCCTCGATGCCGGAGAACTCGTCGAACTCGACTCAGGGACCCACTGGGTCGCTCAAGAGCAACCCGAACGAATCGGCTCGATCTTCTCGGAGTTCTTTGGACGCGCTCGCTAGCAACGCCGTTGATGGACTTGGCGGGTTTCTGCGCACCCGAGAGAAAATTCTTTCCCGGAGATCGGCGCGGGTGTATAAGGAAGGCGCGAAGGACCACCGCCCATTCCCAGCGACCCCGTCCCCTCCCCCCTGGCTCCTCGCACGCTCCGTCCTCCTCGTGTCACGGCTCTGGTTGTGTCCATCGCAACGAATCGAGTCCAACCCAACACGAAAGAAAGTCAGGAGGGAGCCATGGCTTTGATTTCTGTACTCAGGCAACAGGTGCAAGGCGGATCGGTTGCGCGCCACGAGAGACTGGTGCGCTTCGTCGCCGAACGCGCACGCAACGACGGCGATACGGCCAGGTGGAGTACGCGCATCTCGAACGGAAGCGCGGGGCGAAGCATCAGCTTCATCAGCAGCGTGGAGGGATTCGCCGCAATGGCGGCGGAGGAAGCGCCGGACGCCATGATCCGTCGCCTCTTCGGCGAGGCCGATGGCGAGGCGTTGCTCGGCGCCATCGGTGAGGGCGTCGTGGCCGAGGCGAGTTTGCTGATGCGAGCGCGGGAGGATCTCGGTGCCGGGGTGCTGCAACTCGACGCACCGCCGCCGCTGGCCCTGGTGACGCGCCTGCGACCGACGCCGACGGGGGTGGCCGCTTGCGAAGATCTGATTCGCAAGGTGATCGAGGCGGCAGCCAAGGTCGACGAAGAGCGCCGCTACAACGTCGCCGTCCCTGTGGTTGGCGAGTTGGGCACCTACACCGTGGCTCAAGGGGTGTCCGATCCAGCCCAGCTCGACCAACAAGCCGACGTCCCCGATCTGCTGATCGAGGCGTTCGGCGAAGCTGAAGGCCAGCAGATCTTCACCGATGGCGTGGCCGGCATTCAGGAGGCGCAGACCGAATTGTCCCTCCTGCGCGAAGACCTGTCGAACCTTCCGTAGGAGCGACGTTCGACGCCGCACGCGGTGCTCGCGGGTGTAGGCGTGGGCATCGAGTTGATGCACCCCGACCGTTCTCGGCTTGAATCGCTCGAAATAGCTCCCCGAGAGGCTTGAAAGCATGCTTTCAAATGAACCTCTGACCTCCGGTCTAGGAAGCTGAACGGGGGCGCCGCAACAGGCGCCCGATGGTCGCGGCCTCCTCGACCAGGAGGTCGAGCACGTCGTCCAATGCGAGGATTCCCGCGAGTCGTCCCTCCTCGTCCGTGACCGCCAGCCGGCGCGCGGAAGTACCGGCCATCCGCGTGAGTGCGTCTTCGATCGGCGTCGCCTCGGTCACGCAGACGACAGGCGCGCTCATGATCGAGGAAACCTGCGTGGAACTCGGATCCGACTCTTCGGCCACGCAACGCAGTGCCACGTCACGGTCGGTCACCATTCCAACAGGACGAGCATCGTCGTCCACGACGACCAACGCACCCACATCGCGTTCGGCCATACGCCGTGTGACGGCACGTACGGACTCATCGGCTCTTGCCGTATGGACACTTCGGATACAGATGGCCCCTACCGACATCTTTGCTCCCCCCAGGACTGCGATTCGTCCCATGACGATCGTCACCTGCGAGAGAGCGCAAGCCCCATGTCCAGAAGATCTGCGACGGCAGCTAGGCCGTGCTGTCCGACGGGGGATCGATTTCGAGGAACCAGAGGATCGCTGCGCCCAGAGCGAAGACGACGACGAGACCGAGGATCCCGTAGCGGTTCGATCCGGTGGCGGCCCCAAGAAGCACGAACAGCGAAGGTCCGAGGATCCCGGCGAACCGCTCGGCTACTGAAAACAAGCCGAAGAACTCGGCAGATTGCGCGGGCGGGATCAGCGACGCGAACACCGCGCGGCTGATGGCCAGGATGCCACCCTGAACCGTCCCGACGAGAACCGCAAGCACGAGAAACTCTGCCGCTGAGCGCATTCTGAATCCGAGCATGCAGATCAACACGTAGACGGCGAGTCCCGCGAGAATGGCCCGCTTGGAGCCGACGCGTTCGGCGAATTTGCCAAACACGAAAGTCGAGGGCGCGGCCACCAGCTGGACGATCAGAATCGACCCGATGAGCGCATCGCCAGCGATGCCGATCTCGCTGCCGTAGATGACTGCCAGACGGATCACGGTCCCGATACCGTCGGCGTAGATGACGTAGGCGACCAGGAAATGCAGCGCCTGGCGATAGCGCCCGAGTTCACGGAACGTGGTCGCGAGCTGTCGAAATCCTGCGGCCAGGGAACCCCGCGAAGCTCCCGGCGGCCCGCCACCTGGCGGCTCCTCGACGCGCACGAACAGCGGAATCGAGAAGCCGAACCACCACAGGGCCACCGAAACGAAGGCGAACCTCGCGGCGCTTTCCCAGCTCTCCATGCCAAAGGCCTGCGGATCGCGTAGCCAGAGCAGATGTACCGCAAGCAGCAGGCCGCCACCCAGGTAGCCGAGACCGAAGCCGGCCGCGGACGCGCGGTCGAGTTCCGTTCGGGACACCAGATGGGGCAGCAGTGCGTCGTAGAAGACCAGGCTCCCATACCCACCGATGTTTGCGAGCGCAAACAGCACGATGCCCAGGATCCAGTTTCCCGGTCCAACGGATGCCAACGCCGCCGTCGCACCGCAACCCAACAGCAGGAAGCCGAACAAGTAGCGTCTACGGTGCCCCGACCAATCCGCCGCGGCTCCCAACAATGGGGACAACCAGGCGGCCACCAGGATCGTGGCCGCCGTGGACATCGCGAAGCGTTGGCTGGCAACCGCCGGTTCGAGTTGCTCGGCCGCCACGCTCATGAAGTAGATCGGAAAGACCGCGGCCACCACACTCGTGATGAACGCGGAGTTGGCCCAGTCGTAGACCGCCCACGCGCGTACATCCTTGCGCTCGAGGCCGAGGCGACGCAGCAGATCCCTGCCCTTCTCGTTCATCCCATCGACCGTCGGTTCAGAAGACGTGCTCCTCTTCGAGGTCCGGTTCCCCGCACATCCACAACATCTCGACACGCGCCCGATCCCTCAGATCGACAGCCGCAGACCAATCGGTTCCGCGAGCCAAGAGAGGCTTGCCGATTCGCAGCTCGATGGAGTCGCGCCGTGGAAACCACTGGTCGGCACGCAAGATGGAGCGCGTGCCGCGCAGAGCCATCGGGACGACCGGGGCATGTGCCTCTGCGGCGACCTGGAACGAACCGAGCTTGAACGGAAGGAGCCCGGGCATTCGGCTCAACGTGCCCTCTGGAAAGGCGACGACGCGGCTGCCCGCTCGTGCTGCTTCCGTGAGGCGTCGGGAATCTTCGACACCCGCCTGGAGGTCGAAACGTTCGACGAAGAGCGTATCGAGGCGGCGCAACAGGGGGCCGGCGATCCACTGCGTCGCGAGTTCACTCTTGGCGACGAAGCGTGGCTCGCCGGGAATGCAGGCGACGAGAACCAGGCTGTCGAAATAGCTCGAGTGATTGACGGTCAGCATTCCACCGGTCTGTGGCAGATTCTCGATTCCCTCGAGGTGCACCGGGATACGCGCGAGCCACAACATGGATCGCGCCGCCCCGCGAGCGACGCTCCAGCGCCAACGCCGAATGGGATTCGGCACGATCAGAATCCAGGCGATGGCCGCAGTGACCACGAGCGCAGTCCACCACCAACCCGCGTACAACCCCTGTCGGACGCGAACTGCAGCGCGCAGCAATCGCTGGCCCAGCGCGGCGGTGGCCAACCGAACCACCTGCCACCAGAGGGGGCCCGACCGCGCGCCGATCTTGCCCTTCTCGTACTGCGCACGGCAGGCGGCCCGCCGGATCTTGCCACTCGATGTCTTGAGTACGCTGTGTGGCGGCGCGAGCACGATGTCGTCCGGCGGCGTTTCGAGCAGTGCGCTCGCCTGCTCCTCGACGCGTCGACGCAGATCGTCGAGCACACCGGGGTCGGTCTCGCGCGTCTCGGCCAGTACGATCAAGCGTTCTGTCTGTGATTCGGGGTCGATGCTCGGGAAGATCGCCACGCATCCCTTCCGCACGCCCGGCAGATCGCCAACCGCTTCCTCGAGTTCGTGCGGATACACGTTTCTTCCGGCACGGATGATCATGTCCTTGGTGCGACCGGTGATGTAGATGTCGCCATCGACGACGTAGGCCAGGTCCCCCGACTCGAGCCATGGCCCGTCGAAGAGTTCGGAGGTCTTCTCCGGGTTGCGCAAGTAACCGCTCGTGCAGGACGGGCCCCGAAACTGCAGCCGACCTTGTTGGCGGTCCGGGAGTTCTCGATTCGATTCGTCGACGATGCGTACCTGATGGCCGGGAAGCGGACGGCCGCAGGCGACGAACTCGAGTGCGGTGGGGTCGTCCGAAGACGCGGGCACCGCCTCACCGCGGCCCGCGAGCCCTTTTCGATCGACCCGGTCCACCAGGGGGGCGCGACCCAGCGGTGGAAAAGCGAGACCGACCGAACTCTCGGCGAGCCCGTACACGGGAGCCATCGCCTCGTTGCGAAAGCCGTACGCGCGGAAGCGTTCATCGAAGCGTCGCAATGTCGAGGGACTCACAGGCTCGGCGCCGTTCAGGGCCATCCGCCATGACGAGAGATCGAGTCCTTCGATGTCCCCGTCCTCGACCCTACGCAGACACAGCTCGAAGCCGAAATTGGGTGACGCCGAGAGCGTCGCGCGGTGCCGGTGGATCGCCCAAAGCCAACTCTCCGGGCGCGTGAGAAAGCGCAGCGGCGAAAGGACGACGACCGGTGCGGCGTGATAGAGCGAGCCGAGCCATGCGCCGATCAGCCCCATATCGTGATAGAGAGGGAGCCAGCTCACGAAGACATCCGACGAACCCGCCTGCATCACCCGACCCATGGCGCGGATGTTGGCCAACAGGTTGGCGTGGCTGAGAACGACACCTTTGGGATCGCCGGTGCTGCCGGAGGTGTATTGGATGAGTGCAGCGCTCTCGGCGTGTGTGCTCGGGCCCAACGCGGTGATCGAATCACTGCGCAGATCGGTCGCGGTTTCGACCCCACGCAGTGTCGCGACCCGTGCGCCGAGCATCCCGGCGATCGCCCTCGCCTCGGGGGGCGCCACCAGAATCCGAGCTTGAGCGTTGTTCAGGATGGCCGCCTGGCGGCGAAGGTGGTCTTCGAGCTGGGCGGGGCGGAACGGGGGGTAGATCGGAACCGGGACTCCCCCGGCATACAGCACACCGAAGAAGGTCTCGAAGAAGGCGACGCTCGTTGGCAGCATGATTCCCACCGAGTCGCCGTGGGCGAGACCGCGCTGGTGTAGTCCGGTTGCGACTCGCAACGCTCCTTCGCGCAGATCGCGGTAGCGGATCTCCTGCTCCTGGTCCGCGTCCCCGTAGAGAAGCATGTGGGTGCGGTCGGGATGTGCGTCCACGTGCCAGTCGAGCATCGCGAGCAGTGTCGACGCGGTCGCCGGGACCGCATGCGATCCACCGAGCTGGAGGGGACGAAGCTCCGACGCCATCGACAGAGGCTCTGCCACACCGCCCTCCAGGATGGCCGCAACGAGGTCTCGCGGAGTCGACGCCTCGGTAAGCAATGACTCCGGAAGACGCACGTGGAAGACGCGTTGGAGGCGGGACAAGAGCTCGACCCGCCCCAGGCTGTCGAGACCCAGGTCTCGATCGAGCGAACTGTCGAGTTCTACGACGAGGCGGCGCTTCTTGTGCGGGTGGATCTCGATCGCGACGTCGCGCACGACGGCCAAGACATTCTTTGCAAGCTCCTCGGCTTCCGTCGGCGACCGTTCAGGAATGGACATCGATCCCGTATTCCTTGGCCTGCCGCCCCTGCAGGCGGCAGGTGGTCAACAGACTACAGAACCGCATGCGTGGGCGCGCATAGCGTCGCATGATCTGACGGGCGGGCCATCGAGGCAGAATGTCGTCATTGCCAGAGGGGGAAGTCTTGCGGTCAGCGAGCGGCCATGAACGGATCCCTCTCTGGATCAAGATTCTCTACAGCCTGTTCATGTGCGTGCTCGTGCCGGTCTATTGGCAGAACCACGGCCCGGCGAATTTCCTCTGGGCCTCCGACATCGCCTTGTTCGTACTGCTAGCTGCCGTGTGGCTCGAGAGGCCGCTTCTCAACAGCATGATGGCCGTCGGCGTCCTGCCCTTCGAGATCCTCTGGGTTCTGGATTTTCTCACCGGCGCCCAGCTGATGGGATTCGCGAGTTACATGTTCGACGCCGAAAGGCCCCTCTTTCTGCGTGGTCTTTCTCTTTTCCACCTGATGCTTCCGGTGATCATGATCTATCTGTTGCGCCGTTTTGGCTACGACCGACGCGCCTTGATGGCGCAGATACTCCTGACCTGGATCGTGTCCCTGGTGACCTACTTCGTCACCGACCCCGCGGCCAATATCAATCTCGTGTTCGGTTTCGGCACAGAGCCGCAAACCGCGATTCATCCCCTGCTTCACCTCGCGCTGCATATGATCCTGGTGCCGGTCGTCATCTGTTGGCCGACCCACCTCCTGCTCAAGCGGCTGTTCCCCCCTCGGTGAACCCCGCGTCGCTCAGGTACGGAGGTAGAGGCCGGCTTGTGCGTCCCAGGCCGAGAACGATGTCGGATCCGGCGGCAGCGATTCGTGGCTGCCGATGACGAGGAAGCCGCCGCCGGTCATCTGGCCTGCGATTCTCTTCAGCGTTGTTTGCTGGAGCGTTTCGTCGAAGTAGGTGAAGGCCATGTTTCGGCACATCACGAGATCGAAAGGCCCGGTGGGGCAGCCTTCGCGAATGTCCTGGTGGCGTAGTTCGATTCCGGTCACGAACTCCGGTCGCAGCTCGAGTTCTGCTCCGATACGCCGGAAGGCTCGGTCGATCCAGTCTGCGGGCAGATCGCGAAAGGAACTCGCCTTGTAGCGTGCCCGTTGCGCGCGCTCGAGCATCTGGGGGTCGGAGTCGGTCGCCACGATTTCGCAGCGAGTGTCGGGAAAGCGCGCGCGGAGTTCGTAATCCCAGAGCAGCCTCAGGCTGTAGGGCTCCTCCCCGGAGGCGCAGCCTGCACTCCAGATGCGCAGCTCGCCCGCGCCTCGATCCTCGCAGGACTCGGCCAACATTGGCAGCACCTCACGGCCCAGCCGCTCGAAGACGGCGCGGTCACGGTAGAACCGCGAGATCGAGATACGGCACATGGCATCCAGTTCGCCCCACTCGGAGGGATGCGCAGCGAGATAGGCGCGATAATCGCCGAGGCTTTCGAGCTCGAGTTCGACTCGGCGCCGATTGAGCCGCTTGCACACCTGACCGCGCACATTCCGGAAGCCCTCCCAGCGCATGCCCAGGCGCGGCAATGCCCACCGCAGTAGCGCGACGCATTCGGCGTCCTTCACGGGCTAGCCGCCAGCCGGGCACCTTGGCGTCCCGAAGACATCCAACGCTTCGCCACGAGAGTGTGGCGCTTGTGTTCCAGACGGTTCTCCTGGCGTCCCCGAGAGGCTTGAAAGCATGCATTCAAGCGAACCCCTGACCTCCCCATTGGGGAAGTTGCTTGGGAACGTGCTGAGAGGCTCTCATAGCGTTGCATGATGTGATCCTGCCAAACGGTTGCGGATCACACGACGCAAGTCCCTATGATTCAAGGGCGATCGGGAGTCGCAAGTCGACGAAGGAGGCTAGATACATGACTCAGTCGCTGTACGGAATCCCGATCCGCTTTGTTCTCGGCTACCTGCTCTTGTCGTTGTGCTGCGGCGGGAGTCTGCGCGCAGCCGGATCGGTTCTGGATGTGTCTTGCGCGGCGGCGTGCTCGAATCTCGCGGATCAATGTCAAGAGAAGGGAGCCGAACCATTTTGCGAAGAGCAATGCGAAAAGTACCTCGACGTCCCTGCCAACGACCCCGCCTTTGAGAGCTTCGATGCGGACGCCTGCTTGTCATGCTGCGTGAACGCCAACTTCACGAGTGCCTTCTGCGATCGTGCAGCGAAGCCTCGCCTCTTCACTGACTGCGTCTTCTCCGATCGCTGCGAAGGGGTTTGCGCTGTACACGAAATCGAGGGGCGAAATGATTAGTTTCGCCGTCATTCTGTTACGCCGACGCGGTCTGTCTTCGATTGCCGGGTTTCCGAATCTTTGGGATCATCGAAGCCAATGCACGAGTTCAGCGTTCCGACGGGCCTTCCCGATTTCATTCAGCAACACGTTCGTGACTACCTCGAAACCAACGGCGAGGTCGGTCATCTCTGGGATTCCACCCCGCACGGCGGGAGTGGACCAGTCGAAACGTTGCTCCTGGTAGCTCTGGGACGAAAAACCGGCCGACCCCGGACCCTTCCAATCGGGTACACGAAGACCGATGCGGGCTACGTCATCGTTGGTTCGAAGGGTGGTTCACCCGAGCATCCAGCCTGGTATCTCAATCTCGTTGCGAACCCGGAAGTCTCCGTCCAGGTCGGATCCGATCGCTTTGATGCCCGCGCGCGCATTCTCGAGGGCGACGCACGTGATGCCGCCTGGGCCTCGTTGATCGAAACCGCCCCGCAGTTCAAGAGATATCAAGACGGGATCGAGCGGCAGGTTCCGGTCGTTTTGCTTGAAAGAGTCTAGGTGCCGCGGGTCCGAGCGCCCTCCGTCGCGCGATTGTCCGCCGCCATGGACCATTCCACCCCTGGCGCCCCCGAGAGGATTCGAACCTCTGACCTCCGGTTTAGGAAGCTGCTCCGGGTGGGGCTGAGGGGCTCTCAGTGCGTTCTGAGCTCCCGCAACTTGGCAAAGCCTGGCAAAGCGTGTCCCTACGAGTCCTTTAGGAAGCTTCGAGAGAAGCACGTCCGGGCCAGCCGTACCCGTGCTCTCCGAGTGCGTTCGCGAATCCGCGTCTCAGGAGTCGCTCATCGATCGACCACGCAACCTTGCCCATCACGACGATAACCGCGATCGCACGACCATGCGTGTCCGAGATAGTCGAGGTGCGCATGGAGCGGGACCTCGACCGCGCGGCAGGTGTTCCCTTCTTTCGCGAAACCGCGCTCGCACTCGAAGCCTCGTCCCACTCGGTCCAGATACCCGTTCGCAGGAATCGCAACGGCGACACACGCGCCGTTCTTCCGCAGCAAGCCGCGTCCGCACTCCCAATGACTTCCCGATGCCGCGAGGTAGCCCCCAGGCGGAACTTCGATTTCGAGGCATCGCCCAGCGCTCTCGCGGAAACCGCGCTCGCAGCGCCAGCGATCGCCGGATGCATCGAGATATGCGTTTTCGGGCACCACGATGGAGGCACACGTGTCGTCGATCTTCTGGTAGCCGCGATCGCATATCCAGTCGCCTCTGTGCGAAACCGCGAATGCGTTCTTCGGAATGTCGATCTTCATGCAAGCGTCACGATCTTTGCGATAGCCACGATCGCACTCCCAGGAACGTCCGAAGGCATCCAGGTATCCATGGGCAGGCACTTCGACAGCGGTGCAAGCAAGATGATCTCGCACGAACCCTCGATTGCATTCCCAACCGTCTCCGTATCGCGACACGTGGGAATTGGCGGGAATCGTCTCGGCGTCGCGACCCAGGTTCTCGGCCTGTCCGGACGCGGCGATCAGGACGAACAGGGCCGCGATCAGATGCTGGCAGTTCGGGGCTCGGGCCGATCTTCGAGTCTGCATGAGTTCGCCTGGTTCCGTGAACGCAAGATGGAACGCAGACGAGAGATCCGCGCCGACACCATGCGCTGCTTGATGTGAGTAATCTGCTAAGTTTATCAGGCAGCCCATCGAAACGCCCGGTCATCTCGACCTCGTACCCGGAGTCCAGCGGATGCCAAAGCAGGCTCGCCGCGCAGGAAATTCGAAACCCGAGTTCGTTGGCCGCCCCAGCGAACTCGGACGTGTCCTTTCCGACCTTCGTCGGGCGAAAGGTTTCTCCCTTCGCGAGGTCGAGGAGGTGGCCGGGAGGGCGGTTTCGAACGCCTATCTGAGCCAACTGGAGCACGGAAAGATCAAGAAGCCGTCGCCGAACGTGCTGCACAGCCTGGCTGAGGCCTATCAGGTGCCTTACGAGGCGTTGATGGAGAAGGCTGGGTACCTGCTGCCCGGGAAGGACACCGGAGGACGCCGCGAGAGGCTCGCGGTGTTCGCCATCGACGACCTGACGGCGGAAGAGGAAGAAGAACTCCTGAAGTACCTGGCGTTCCTACGCACGCGGACGCCGCGATGATGCGGCGCCCGTTCCCCCATCCCCCATTCGAGGCTTGCGGACAACTCCTGCGAACTCACCGCTTCCGAGGCCTGGAGTACCGTATATGAATGAGATTCGCGCCTTCATCAGCTTCAATCCGGAGCACGATAAGGAGCTCTACGAATTGATCCTCGAACAATCCGAGGCACGGAGTTCGGGATTCTGCATCATCGGGTGTTCGGAGCGGGCGGCGGCGTACGGACTGTGCTCCGAAAAGACCGCCTCCCGAATTCGCAGCGCGGATCAGATGATCATTCTCTGCGGGGAGCACAGCGAGGAATCCCCGACGATGACCGCAGAACTCCGTGTTGCCCAACAAGAGGACACGCCATACATCCTCTTGTGGGGACGTCGGGATGTCATGTGCACCAAGCCCGTCGGAGCCAAGTCTTCGGAAGGCATGTACAGCTGGACACCGACCATCCTGCGCGATCAGATGGAGCTCACCGAGCGCAGCATCAAATGGAAGACCCCCACGGAAGCGTTCGCGAGGCCGGCCAAGCCGAAGCGCCGCGATGACGACGCAACAGGCGCTTGATCCGACGCTCATGCGCTCGAGCCCGAGGGTGGTCTGCAGCCTATCGGGCCGAACGTAGGATCTGGCGCCCCCGAGAGGATTCGAACCTCTGACCTCCGGTTTAGGAAACCGCTGCTCTATCCGGCTGAGCTACGGGGGCGTCGCTGGGTGTCGCAGAGCGGTTCGAGGCCCATTGGGGCCCTCTTCCGCGCGCGCTGAGGCCGCTTTGGCGACCCGATCGGTACCGAGCGGAGCGGCAGCTTAGCGGAAAGCCTTGTCGCGGCAGGCGAAGCCTGAAGCTCCTCAGCGTTCCCTCGCGGCACCCCGAGGTGAACCTGGCTACGCCGCCCTGCGTCGAGATCGCGGGAATACTGCGCAGTCGCAGAACTTTGGTTGTGACACGTCGACTGCCAGCTCCGGCGATCGATTCCCCTGTGATCTCAGTTGCTTAGCGGCGTGCGCCTGTGTGTGGAGCGTTCCGAACCGAAGCGTGACCGGCCGTGCACCCTTGACTCAGAGCAGCATTTTGTTGCACAGTACGGCCCCTCGGGCGACCTCGTCGCCCATCGAGCGCCGCCCCACAGTGCGACGCCACCTCGCGAACCCCCCGGTCCTGTGGCGAGTCCCCGTGGATCTGGGACCCACTGGCGAGGTCGTTCAGCAAGTCAGCCAGACAGGAGGTTTCTTCGCTTTGTCCCTCGATATCGGCGAGCTCCCCGGTGGGTTCTCTCTCTCGCTCGCAGCTGATTTCTCCCTCGATCACGATGAGATCCAGAAGGGCCAGCAGGCCGCGACGGGCTACCTCGAAACCCTCAAGGGCGAGGAACGCAACTCTGCCCAGGAAGCCCTCGAAACTCTGACACTTGTCTTCTCCACTGGCGCCTGCGAAGGCGTCGATTTTCCCTGGCATCAGGTGCGTGCACACCACGGCCAGGCGGCGCTTTCGATGCTGAAGGAAGACGGCGCGCCGTCGAAGCTCGAAACCCTGCGCTGCCAGCTCGATCCGCACCACAAGTTCCGCCAGGACCCGGCGCGCTTCACGCCGAAGAAGATCCAGCGCTTCAAGTCGACGCTCCAGAAGGTGCTGAAGGAGAGCCACGAGCTCGGCTATCTCCCCCGCGACGAGTGGGATCGCGTGAAGTCCCCGAACAAGGCCGCGGCGCCGAGCGGGGAGCGCATCGTCTCCCACGGCGAGTTTCGTGCCCTGCTGGTGGCCTGCGGTGCCGACGACAACGCCGAGAGCCTGCGCGACCGCCTGGTCTTCTATCTGCTCTACCACGGCGGCCTGATGCTCGCCGAGCTGATCGCCGTGAACGTCGACGACCTGCACTTCGACCACAAGCGACAGCAGGTGACGGTGAAGACGGGCAAGGCGAAGAACCAGAAGTCGCGTCGTGTCGCCCTGCCCAACGAGGCGCTGATTTCGCTGGAAGACTGGCTCGAGCTTCGCGGCAACGATCCCGGCCCCCTGCTCAACCCGATCCAGAAGGGCCAGCGCATCGACGTCAGGCGCATGACGGGCGCCGACGTGCGCGCCGCCTGCGAAAAGCGCGCGAAGGAGATCGGCGTCCTGAACTTCACGCCCGACGAACTGCGCAAGAGCCCCGCCGCGCAGATCGAGGAGGCGAAGGCGGCCAACCGGGCGCGCCGACGCGCACGCAAGGTCGAACTCGAAGCCGAAGAACACCCGCTCTACGACGAAGGGCAGAACGGCGACACCCATCGCTCGATGGCCACGGTCTGCTTCCCGGTCTGGGAACTCAGCATCAAGTCCTGAGCCCGCTTCACGGTAGATAGAGCAGAGGGTCCTTCGGGACGTCGCGACGGCGAATCTCGAAGTGGAGATGCGGGCCCGTCGTGCGTCCAGTCATCCCCACCTCGGCAATCTTCTGGCCCCGCTCGACGAACTGCCCCTTGCGCACGTAGAGCCGCTTCGCGTGGGCGTAGACCGTGCGGAAATCTCCCGCGTGCTTCAGGATGACCACCTTGCCGTAGGCCCCGAGCCTGCCGGCGTGGATCACCTTCCCCGCCTCGGCCGCGCGAATCGGCGTCCCCTGCCGGGCGCCGAGGTCGATCCCCTCGTGGGGCTGCCCGTTGCGCCGCCCGAAGCGCGAGTTGAGCTTGGTGCGCGCCAACGGCCATTGGAAATCCACCTTCGCGCTCCGCTTCGCATCGTTGCGGATGCGCCGCCGAAGATCGGGGTCGGTGCCGCGGGGTGCCGCGCGGGCCCTCGACCCCGGGCGGCTGCCGGCGCGCTTCGGGATGTAGAGCCGCTGACCGACGCGAAGCTCGGTTACATCCGAGATCCGGTTCACGCGAATCAAGACCTCACTCGGCACGCCGTAGCGCTGGCCAATGCGATACAGGTTCTCTCCCGGTCGCACGGTGTGGTAGAAGCCGCGATCGCTGCTGCCGCTGTGTCGCGACTGCGTGGCGGGTGTGTAGGTGCACGAGAGCAGCGCAGCCGCGAGGGCGAGAGGCAGCAGGACACGGCCAGCGTGTCGCGGGCACCGACGGTGACGCATGCGCGCCTGCGCTAGCGCTGCCATCCGTTCTGGCCGATCAGATCGACGAAGTCACACTCGCCCAACACCTCGCCCTTGAAGCCGCCGTTCGGGCCGCGTCTCACGCGGGTGAGCTTCTGATGTCCGCGCGGTCCGAAGGGCCCCACCAACATGCCCTCGGGCGAGAGTTGTTCCAGCAACGGGCGCGGGATCTCGGGGCCACCCGCGGTGACCACGATGCGGTCGAAGGGCGCGAGATCCGGGCGTCCCCGGGTGCCGTCACCGAGGAAGACCACGACGTTGGTGACCCCGAAGCGATCGAGGGCGCTGCGAGCGCTCGCCGCGAGCCGCGGGATGCGCTCGATCGAAACGACCTCGCTCGCCAGCCGCGCCAGGATCGCCGCCTGATAGCCGGAGCCCGTGCCGATCTCGAGGACGCGTTCGTGCCCCTCGAGTTGCAGGGCCATCGTCATCGACGCCACCACCCCGGGCGCCGAGATGGTCTGGCCCTCGCCGATCGGGATCGGCGTTTCCTGGTAGGCGCGATCGCGCAGGGCTTCGGGGATCAACAGATGCCGCGGTACTTCGGCGAAGGCGCGAAGCACGCGCGGGTCCGTGACCCCGGCCTGCTTCAGGCGTTCGAGGAAGCGCCGCCGCACCTTACCGGCATGCGGCGTGGTCGCCATCGGGCTGGCACTCATCGGCGGCCGCCCTGCCCGCGTGCGCGCAAGGGCCCCGATGGCGTGCGAACCCAGCGCGAGGCGCAACTCTCGCTACAACTTCGTGAGAACAAAACGAACGTCACCCCCCGGCCGCGAGCCTACCGCAAGTCGAGGCCAAATCGCTCCATTGGACGATCGGCGCGTGGGGAGATTCAGCGGGCGGCCGCGACCTCGTCTCGGAGCTCGGCCGAGTGGGCGAGCTCGACGACGGTGAGGGCCATCGCGCGGGCGCCCTCGAGCATCCCCGACTCGCCCTGCAGCGTCGCCGTGGCCTCGGCGAACGGCCGCGTGTGGAGGGCCAGGTTCTCTCCGATCGGGAAGTTCGGGTGGATCGTCGGCACCACCTCGGAGATGTGGGTGATGTCGCTCGAGCCGATCGCATCGCTCGGCGCGTGATCAGTCTCGTCGAGACCGAGATAGTCGAGCTGGCGCCGATACGTCGAGGCCAGCGGGAAGTTCGGCTTCATCGGCGGCGAACTCCCCTCGAGCGTCTCGATCTGGAGGCGCGTTCCCGTCGCTTCGGCGGCACCGCGCGCACAGGCGACGAGGCGCTCGGCGGCGTCTTCGAGGTGCGTCGGTTCGAGGGCGCGCGCCCAGAACTTCGCGGCCGCACGTTCGGGAATGATGTTCGGCGCCCTTCCGCCCTCGTGGATGATGCCGTGCAGTCGCACGTCCCGCGGCAGCTGCTGTCGCAGCATGCCCACTGAGACGAAGAGCGCGATCACTCCGTCCAGCGCGTTCAAGCCCTGTTCGGGATAGGCCGCCGCGTGGGCCGCGCGTCCGTGATAGATGAACTCGAACTTGCGATTGCCCAGGAAGAGACGATGGGCGCGCCGCATGTCGGAGGCGTGGGCCATCATCGCGGCATCGACGCCGGCGAAGATGCCGCCTTCGACGAGCTTCGGTTTGCCGACCCCGGTCTCTTCCGCGGGGCAGCCGATCACCACGACCCGGAGCTGTTCGGGATCGAGCCAGGTCGCAAGCGCACTCGCGGCGAGCAGGCTGGCCGGGCCGGAAAGGTTGTGGCCACAGGCGTGGCCGATCTCGGGAAGCGCGTCCATCTCGGCCAGCAGCGCCACGCTGAACGGTGCGGTCGGCTCACCGAACTCCGCGCGAAAAGCCGTCTCCATGTCGCAGACGTTGCGGGTCGTCCGGAAGCCGCGCTCCTCGAGATAGGCGACGTAGCGCGCGCTCGTCTCGTGCTCTTCGAGGGAGAGCTCGGGGTGCGCGTACATCCAGCGCGATAGCGCGGTGGCCTCCCCGGCTTCGCGGTCGAGGGCCGCGAGCACCTGCTTGCGGTCGGCCTCGAGATCCTGCCGGGTGTTCGCCTCTGTCGCTGCCAAGTGCCCCTCCTGTCGCTGCGGACGCCGGTACCCCGACTTTTCGACCGATCGGCGCGCCTATTGGAGGGCGGGATGAGGGGCTTTGGCGGGCGGTGCGGCCGCTCCGGGGCGTGGGCCCGGAGGCGGGGTCGAAACCTCGGGTACGGCGTCCAGGGCCGCGGGAGCGCGCAACTCTACCGTGCCTGCGGCGAGGCTCCCCGTGTTCCGAGCTGCGAAGCCCGGCTCGAGGCCGGCCTCGTCGGGGCGCTCCTTGAAGATGGCCTCCCCCATCGGCGAGAAGTTCCACACGTCCACGATGGTCGAATGCACCCAGACGCGGCCGACCGCGTTGACGTAGCCGGTGGCCGGATCGTAGGGCGTGGTGTCGACCACGCGGCAGCCGGGGTCGAGGGCATCGGTGCAGTAGCGATAGACGAGGTTGCCGAGCACGCGTCGCGGCCGCTCGAAGCCCCCGGTGATCGCGGTGCCCATGTCGACGTGGATCTCGGCCTGGGTACTCGTCTTCACGAACCCCCAATCGAGTTCGGGGCGTACGCGCCCGCGCACCTCGGCGGAGAGCACGTGGCCCGTCTCGGTGTCGAAGGTCCAGACGAAGTCGCTGAAGCTATCGGGGATCGGGCGCTGGTCGCCGAGCAGATGCGCTTCGACCGTCGCAGCCGGGATCACGACGCGCAGCTGGCTCGGCCGCAGGCCCGGCTCCACCCAGGCGCGGTGCGGTGGAGAGAAGACGGTGCGGGTCTGCTGGGGAGCCTCGCGCGGAGAGATCTCGAAGTAGACCTCGATCTCCCGGGGCCGCGCGTCGAGCAGGTCCAGGGGCTCACCGGGCACGGCGTGGGCCAGCGGCGACGCGAAGAGGTACGCCAGGGCCAGGCCCAACAGCGATCTTCGGAGCATCGGGAAGCGCGACATCGCCCGATGAGAGTGCAAACCGGGTACCAGCACCCACGCCCCGAGGGCGTCGCCCGCGATCGCGTTCTCGCTCGCGCGGTCGGAAGCGCGCAGGCAAGGCGCACGCAGGACGCGCGGTCGCGTGACGTCGAGTCGGATTTCGAATTGGAATCCGTGGGCAAAGCTTGTCGCTTCCACCCTCCCGCCCGCGTTCCTGCGCAATCGCCTTCATAGCCGCGCGCTGGAATCCCGGAGGCGGGTGGCGCAGTCTTCTGCCGAAGCATCCGGGAGGCATCGTGGGGGGATTGGAGGGACTCGAGCACGGCGAACGACTTCGCCTGATGAGGTTCGTCTGCTCCTTCGCCTGGGCCGACCTGGAGATCCACCGGCGCGAGCGGGAGTTCGTCGCGCGGCTGGTCGAGCGCCTGGGCTTCAGCGACGACGATCGAGCCCAGGTGGCCGGCTGGCTCGAGGTGCCACCTCCCACGAGTGACCTCGATCCGACACAGGTTCCGGCCGAACATCGCGAACTCTTCGTGGCGGCCGTGCGCGGGATGGTCGAAGCGGATGGCGTCGTGAACGACGACGAGCGCGATTGCCTGGCGCTCTTCGAGCAGCTGCTGGAAGACCCTCCCTCGGCCTGAAAGGGGTCGGGGGCCGCTTGACGCAAACCCGCGAATTTGCGAGAAATCCGCTCCATTTCGCGCAGCCGCGCCCGGCGTTCGCGACCCCCACTCCCCGCAGCTCGCGCTGCGGTCAGAAGACACGAGGACACCCATGCCCCGCCAGTATTCGATTACCGCCGAAGCGGTCGCCCAGGAACGTGAACGCGTCGGAGGGGATATCGACAAGGTCGATATCGCCCGTGTCGTGGCCCTCGACGAACTCGAGCTGCGCGCTGTCGGCGCGAGCGACGTCCGCCTGAAGATCCTCGCCGTCTCGGGCGAGCACAACGACGATCACGCGGCCCTCGCCGACACGGTGAACATCGCGGAGCTGCGCGGCGGCAAGATGTATCCCGGCAACTCGGCGGTCGGTGAGGTGATCGAAGTCGGCTCCGACGTCTCGCGCTTCTCCGTGGGTGACGTCGTCGTGACCCACTGCATCGGCCAGCCCGACCCCTTCGGCTACCCGCTGCGCATCTGGGCGTACGACCAGCCCGACTCCATCGGCTGGTACGGCGAGGAGGCCGTCGTCGAAGAGTGGCAGCTCATCAAGGCCCCCCTCGACTGTGGCCTGAACCTCTGGGAGATCGCCGCCCTGCCCCTGCGTGCGCCCACCGCCTATCACCTGTGGCGACGCGGTCTCGGCATCTTCCGCCTCAAGGTCAGCGAAGAGCAGCTGCCGAAGTTGAACGTCCTGAGCTTCGGCGGTGGCGTCGGCGAGCTCTTCCTGATGCTCGCGAAGGACGCGGGCCACAACGCGTACTTCTGCTCGGGCAGCGCAGAGCGACGCGAGGCCCTCGCCAAGCTCGGCATCGAGGGCATCGACCAGATGGCCTTCAACCGCTTCGCGAGCAAGGACGACAACAAGGCCTTCAACGCCGAGTGCAAGAAGCTCACCGACGGGGCCGGCATGCACATCGTGTGCGACATGCTTCGCGGTCCGGTGTTCGCGCCGGGGCTCGCTTGTGCTGCGCGCATGGGCGTGAACGTGAGCGCCGGTTGGCAGCTCTCCACCGCGGTGAACTACAACTCGGCCGGCGCGTCCACCAAGCAGATCACCATCGATCACACCCACTACGACACGCTGCAGGGCTGTGAAGAGGCCACCGCCCTCTACGGCAAGGTCTTCAAGCCCACCGTGCACAACGAGATCTACTCCTTCGAAGATCTCCCCCGCGCGATGCGCGAAATGCACGAGGCCGTGCAGACGGGGATCCCGATCGTGCGCGTCGCAAAGGACATGCCCGACTCGGTGAAGGGGTTGCTCGACTGATCGGGAGCGAGGGGTGCCGTCAGTCGGGGAGACTCGACGGCCCGACTCCTTCGGCCCACTCGTAGCACTGCACCTCGACCATCAGCGGTAGCTGGAAGCCCACGTAGAAGCTGTGGAGCTTCAGCACGTTGAAGTCGTCCGTCTTGTGCTCGACGATGCGCACGCGGGGATCGCCCTCGGCCCGTGCCCGTGCGCGGGCATAGATGGCGTCGAGTTCTTCGGGGGTCGCGACGGAGAGGCCGAAGTGATCCATCTCGGCACCTCGCGTCGGCGTCTCGTCGTCGCCCGCGACGAAGACGAACTGCTCGTTGCTGTGGGCGCGCATCACCAGGAGCTCTCCCGGTTTCGAGAGCCCGGGCATCTCGCTCCAGCCGAAGACCTCGCGGTAGAAGTCGAAGATCTCCTTCGAGCGCGCTTCGTCGATCTCCGCGCGGGGCACACTCATCGCCACGTGGTTGAAACGCTGGGTCGAGGCCTCGGTCATTGCGATTTCCTTCCCGGCTTTCTCGATTGCACTACGGAACGACCACGGCCTTGCCCGCGATCTCGCCGGCACCGAGTCGGGCGAAGGCCGTCGCGATCGAGTCGAGAGGGACATCTTCGGGGTGCAGCAGGCGATCGGTCGGGAGATCTCCGCTGGCGAGGAGTGCGAGAGCGTCGTCGACGCCGTCATCGTCGTAGCAGTACGCGCCCGTGATCACGAGTTCGTTCAGCAGGACCCGGTGGGCATCGAGGCGCGGGCGCTCGGCACCGGTGCCCTGGAGCACCAGGGTGCCGCCCTTCACGAGGAGCGCGAGGCCGGTCTCGACCGCCGCGGCCTTGCCCGAGCATTCGAATACGGCGTCGAAGGCGTCATCGGCGATCGTGAACGGCATGGGCGGGACTGCGAGGTCCTCCGGCCCGACCACCGACCGCGCACCGAGATCTCGGGCGAGCGCCCGTCGCGCCTCCATCGGTTCGCTCACCACGACATCGTCGATGCCCCGGGCGCGCAACGCAGCGAGGGTGAGTGCGCCGATCGGGCCGGCACCGGTGATCAGCGCGCGTTCCCCCTTCTCGATCGCGCTTCGCGTGATGCCGTGGAGCGCGACCGCGAGGGGCTCGGCGAGGGCGGCCGCGCGCGGCGAAAGGTTCTCGGGGACACGTAGCAGCTGGCACTGGTCGACACAGATGAATTCGGCGAAGGCCCCCTGGAACTCGCTCACCCCCGGCGTGTCGCGTTCGGGGCAGAGCATTGCCCGGCCGCTTCGGCAGTAGTCGCAACTTCCGCAGCTCGGTTCAGGACCGCCGACGACGGTGTCGCCGATCGCGAGCCCCGCGACCTCCGGGCCCATGGCGACGACCTCACCCGTGTACTCGTGCCCGCCGATCGAGTCGGGTCGGCCCCAACCATCGTTGACCATGTGGAGGTCGGTGCCGCAGATCCCGCAGTAGGCGACGGCCACGAGCACCTGTTGTGGGCCGGGCTCGGGGGTGGCGCGGGTCTCGACGCGCAGATCGCCGCGCGCGTGATACACGGCGGCACGCATCTCGGCGGGGATCTGCGGTCGGGAAAGCGACACGGGCACGGGCTCCTTCCGCATGCGGAGAGAAACCCGAAGCTTGGTTCAGCGACGCTCCGCCTACAAGCGGGGAGCGCGCGCTTCGCGCCGCTCCTCGCGCTAACCCGCCAGCGAGGTACGCGCCCCGCCTTCGCGCTTGTTCGAGAGCACGGCGAGGCCGACCAGGCCGAAGGCCAGCAGCACGCCGGTCCCCGGTTCGGGAACCTGGGTGCCGACGAGGCGCCAGTCGACGAGATCGATGCCTTCGTTCAGGTACGTCGTGCCGTCGAGGATTTGCAGTTCCCAATCCCCCGACAGCTCGAGCCCGTTGAAGGCCGAGAGGGACTGATCCGGGAGGAAGGTGCCGACGATGTTGCCGGAACCGGGGGGCGCACCCGCTGCACTGTCGTCGAAGGTGGCGTCCATCATCGAGGTCGGAAAGGCGACACCAGGGCCCATGTAAACCTGAACCGAAATCCCACTGCCGACGTGGACGAGAGTGATCTCGAGGTCGGTGGCGTAGGGATTCGCGGAGGTGTCGTCGATGTTCAGGTAGACATTGAGATCGGTGATCGTTCCGGTCTCGGCGATGTTGCAACCGACGATCGTGGCCGGGTTCGTGTCGACGTCGTTTGCGCCGCCGCAGCTCAGGTCGAAGGGCGCGGCCATGGCCTGTCCGGACCCAAGGGTGAGGATCGCGAAGACGAGCGATGCGAAGACGAACTTCGGGTGGAGGGGGTGGAGTTTCATTGGGGGGCTCCGGGATTTTCAATGACGCCGTGATTTCCGTATCGGGAAAAACCGGAGCGCCCCGCAGTGAAAAATCCCCATGCTTGGAAAAAAACCGACGCACCTGCGTGTCGGTTGCCGCGAACCGATGGGTGATAAGTTCGCGTCCGACTGAACCTCGTTGCGCCTGGACGCGCGACGGAATCACCGCGTGACGGGCGTCACGCAAGCGGCGCTGCGTGCGCAGCGACTACGCAATGCAGACGCGAACCGGCGCATGGCTTGCCGGCGGCCTGCTGAGTAGTGAGCGATGGCTCGGGGACGGATCGCGTGGGTGTCCGTCGTTCACATCGGCGGCCGGTCGAAGCATCGCTAGACCTTTTCAGGTTGCGGTGCAAGCGGGACATCGGGCCCCGTGCGATGCGATTCCCCGCAATGCCCATTATGATCCGCGCGGGTTCACGAACGAGAGCAGTCAATCGATCCACACGGGGAGATGCCAATGGTTCGCGACGGTCTAGGGGGAGTGGTTCAGTTGCGGGTGCGAAGCGAGGAGCGGCGCCGCCACCTTGCGGAGACTGGCTTCGCGGTAGCAG
>JANQEL010000239.1 GCA_028278345.1 Myxococcota bacterium | reverse complement strand
CAAGTGCGGCGATGAAGGCCTCGGCGGGCTGGCGGGTGGTGATGAGCGGGATGTTGAGATCGACTGCGCGGCGGCGGATAGTGAAGCCGTCGGTATTCTCGCGCTCGTACGCGCGGGTGGGGATGTTGACGATTAAATCGAGCGCGCCTTGCTCGATGAGCGAGCGCACGCTCGGCTCCTGTTTTGAGCTGATCTTGTACACCTTCTCGCAGGCGATGCCGTGCTCGGCGAGGAAGTCGGCGGTGTTCTCGGTGGCATAGAGTTTGAAATCGAGTTTGGCGAGCGCGTGCACGGAGGCGAGCAGTTTCAGTTTGCTCTCCTCGCCGCCGATCGAGACGAGCACGTTTTTCTTCGGCAAGCGGAAACCCGCGGCCATCATGGATTTAAGGAGCGCCTCGCCGTACGAATCGCCGAAGCAGGCGACCTCGCCGGTGGATCCCATCTCAACGGACGAGCGCGGATCGGCTCCCTTGATGCGTCCGTAGGAGAACTGTGGCGATTTGACGGCGACGTATTCGAGCTCGAGCGTCTGGTAGCGCTGGTCGCTCTCGCCTCGCCCCGTTAGAGAATTCGCGCCTGTTATCTTGCCGCCTCTCGATTTGTTCTCTAACGGGGCGAGCATCGCGCGCACGGCGATGTCTATGAAATTGTGGCCGGTCGTTTTGGAGACGAAGGGGAACGAGCGCGAGGCGCGCACGTTGGCCTCGATGACCTGGAGGTGGTTGTCTTTCGCGATGAATTGAATGTTGAAGGGCCCCGTGATCGCAAGCTCCCGGACGATGGCGCGCGTGATGTCTTTCGCGCGGCGGATGGTTTCGAGGTAGGTGCGCTGGGGCGGGAGCACCACCGTGGCGTCGCCCGAGTGCGTGCCGGCGTTCTCGACGTGTTCGGTGATGGCGTAGATGGCGAGCTTGCCTTCCACGGCGACGCCGTCTATCTCTATCTCGCGCGCGTTCTCGATGAACTTCGATATGACGACGGGGTGATCGGGCGAGACGGCGGTTGCGCGCTTCAGGAACGTCGTGAGCGAGCGCTCATCGAGCGCCACGCGCATGGCGGCTCCGGAGAGCACGTACGAAGGACGGACGAGCACTGGGTAGCCGAAAACTTCGGCGGCTTTCGTCGCTTCCTCGGCGGTCGTGAGTTCCGCCCATGCGGGTTGGTCGATCTCGAGCCTGTCGAGGAGCGCGGAGAACACGTGGCGGTTCTCGGCACGATCTATATTCTTCGGATCGGTGCCGAAGACCTTCACGCCGTGTTTCGCGAGGCGAAGCGCCAGGGTGTTGGGTATCTGGCCGCCGGCGGAAACGACAGTGCCGCGCGGCTTTTCGAATTCGGCGATGTCGAGCACGCGCTCGTGCGAGAGCTCCTCGAAGTAGAGGCGGTCGGATTCGTCGTAGTCGGTCGAGACGGTTTCGGGATTGTAATTGATCATGATGGTCTGCCAGCCCTTCGCGGAGAGGGTTTTCAGCGCCTGCACGCACGACCAATCGAATTCGACCGACGAGCCGATGGAGTACGGCCCGCTTCCGAGCACCGCCATCTGCTTCGGGCCGCCGCGCGCGATGTCGTGCTCGGTGCCGTGGTAGGTGAGGTAGAGGTAGTTGGTCTTCGCGGGAAATTCTCCGGCGAGTGTGTCTATCTGCTTGACGACCGGCACGACGCCGAGCTTCTTGCGGAGCGCGCGCACTTTCTCCTGCGTGGAGCGCGTGATGAGGGCGATCTGCGCGTCGGAGAAGCCGCGTTGTTTTGCGCGGCGCATGAGCGCGCGATCGAGCTTCTTTTCGGAAAGCTCTTTTTCGAGCTCGACGATGTTTTGCATTTTTTCCAGGAACCACGGATCGATCTTCGAAAGCTCGCATACTTCCGCGACGGACATGCCGCTTTTGAGTGCCTGCGCGATCGCAAAGAGTCGCCGCGTCGTCGGTTCGCGGATCTCCTTCAGCGGATCCTCGACGGTGAAATTATCGTTGCGATGGGCGAGAAAACCGTCGGCGCCTATCGCGAGCATGCGCAGGGATTTCTGCAATACCTCTTCGAACGAGCGGCCGATTGCCATCACCTCGCCGACGCTCTTCATTTCGGTACCGATGCGCTCGGCCGTGTCGCCCGCAGGCGAGCGGAATTTGTCGAGATCCCAGCGGGGGAGCTTAAGGACGAGATAATCGAGCGCGGGCTCGAAGCAGGCGGTCGTTGTGCCGGTTACCGAGTTTTTAAGTTCGGGAAGCGTGTGGCCGAGCGCGAGCTTTGCCGCGACGAACGCGAGCGGATAGCCGGTCGCTTTCGATGCGAGTGCCGAAGAGCGGGAAAGGCGCGCATTCACTTCGATCACGCGATAATCCACCTGCCCCGTTTTCGACGGCCGGGGGTTGAGCGCGTACTGGATGTTGCATTCGCCGACGACGCCAAGGTGTCTGATGGTGCGTATCGCCACCTCGCGCAGGCCGTGATATTCCTCGTTGGTGAGCGTCTGCGAGGGCGCGACGACGGCCGATTCGCCCGTGTGAATGCCCATCGAATCGAGGTTCTCCATGTTGCAGACGGTGATGCAGTTGTCGGCCGCGTCGCGCTCCACTTCGTACTCCACCTCCTTCCAGCCGTGCAGATTTTCTTCGATGAGCACCTGCGGCGCCGCACGAAAGACGCTCTTCAGGCGCTCCGCGAGCTCCTCTTCGCTCTGCACGATGCCGGAACCTTCGCCGCCGAGCGCGAAGCCGGCGCGAAGCATCACCGGGTAGCCGATCTCGCGTGCCGCCGCGAGCGCTTCCTCCACCGTATTTGCCGCCTTACTGCGGGCCGTCGAGACGCCGACTTCCGCGAGTCGCTTGATGAAAAGATCACGATCTTCGGTGTCGCGGATGGTCGAGACAGGCGTGCCGAGCACGCGCACCTTGTACTTCGCGAGCGTGCCGGAGGCTTCGAGCGCGAGCCCCAGATTGAGGGCCGTCTGGCCGCCGAATGA
>JANQEL010000238.1 GCA_028278345.1 Myxococcota bacterium | reverse complement strand
CGACACCTTCGATGTCAATTTTTCGAGGGGCGGGTCCGCGCGATGAACCCCGGTCATTCCTCGCGAGGCTTGTGCTCCTCAAACTGGGGCGTCGCGTCTGTGATGTCGAACCACGCGGCCTTCGAACCGGTGAAGATGTGGTGATCGACGCGTCGCTGCAGGTCGCCTTCGAGGGCGCCTGCGTGCAGGAAGACCATCTCGGTCCCGCGAAGCTGCTGGGGAACCGGCGAGCCACAGCGACCGCAGAAGCGGGTCACGTAGCCCGGCGTGTCCTCGTACTCGCGAATGCCGTCCTCGCCCGAGGTGAAGCGAAACTTTCCGGCACGGCAGACCGCGCTCGCGTGGAAGGCCGACCCGTTCGCTCGACGACACTTCGAGCAATGGCACAACCAGATCGGCGAGATGCCCCCGTCGATCTCGTACCGAACATCACCACATAGACAACGCCCGGTGATCACGAACCGGTCACGCTCCTCATGCCCGCCTCATGCACCAAAGGCGAGGTTCGCGTAACGCACGAGCGCTGCGGTGAGGCGTTCGATCTTGTTCACCATGCGGTCTTGCGCGGTGAGCAACAGACGCAGATCGAAGTTCTCTTCGTCTCCAGCCGAGAGGATCTCGAGTTGTTCCTGGATCAGATCCCAGTCGCGCATCAGGCTCCCGCGCAGCTCTCCAGCCGCCTTGGCGGAAAGGCTGCGATTGGGGTCGAGGGCAACCTGGAAGAACTCGCTCGCCGTATTGTCGGCGTTCACCTTCCGGTAGGCCTTGATGGTCGTCTCGAGTTTTCCGCGATGCTCGTCGGCGTCGATTCCCGCGACGACATAGACGGCTTCCTTCGCGGCACGCTCGATCAGCATTGCGGCGATGCCAGAGGTGCGCGCCGTCGAGCAGATCTCGATGCCCGCCTTCATGCACTCGTCGTCGTAGGCCATGACCAGCTTGTCGGTCTGGTCGACGAACTCGCCGATCAACGAATCGAAGTACTTGAACAGGAGCGGATCGCGACGCCGGTCGACGCGCGGTGCGAACTCGCCCGCACGACGCAATTGTTCATAGGAGTTGGCGAGGGCGATACGCCGAATCGGCGACCAGCTGCGGTCGAGCTTGTCGAAGCGCTCAGCCAGCTTCTGTGTCCAGGGTGCGGGGATCGATCGCGCTGGCACTCCCTCTTCGAGGTTCCGCAGGATGGCGTCGATCTCACCCGTCGTCTTGACGACGTCATCCTTGCTGACGTCACCGAGCCGAAGCTGGTAGAGGATGTTCTGTTTGTTGAGGCGTTGAGCCAGGCCGCGCAAGCGACCGGCCTCGACCTCGGCCACTGCGATCTCCCACGGGAGGATCATGGCCGAGGCGGCCTGTGTCGCCAGAACGAGCGACGCTGCCACCAACACCGCTACCGAACGAAATAGCGAAGGTGATTGAGTGGGCATACGCAAATTGTACGCCTGACACCCGCGACCCCGCACGAAAATCGGATGCGCCGCACCGGAAGGCCCGCGACATCCCACGCTCGGAAGTGTTGCGTTTACCGGGCGCCTCGAGCGCCTCTCCTGCGACGTCTCCATGCTCGACGAAGCATCCGGATGAATGCGATACAGCAGCACCTACGGGATCAGCAGCACCTTGCCCGTCGTGCGCCGCCCCTCGAGGGCTTCGTGGGCGGCTACCGCGTCGGCGAGGGGGAAGCGCGCGCCGATGCGGATGTCGAGTTCGCCCTTTGCGATGGCGCCGAGCACTTCGCCCGCGCGCCACTCGAGTTCGTCGCGCGACGCGGTGTAGTGCGCAAGCGATGGGCGCGTCACGAAGAGCGAGCCTCCGGCGTTCAGGCGCTGCAGATCGAAGGGCGGCACGGCGCCGCTCGACTGTCCGAACAGCACGAGCATGCCGCGCGGGCGCAGGGAAGCGAGGCTGCCCTCGAAGGTCGCCTGGCCGACCGAGTCGTAAACGACGTTGCAGCCCCTTCCCTCGGTGAGCTTCGAGACCGCTTCGGCGAAATCGCTTTCGTCGTAGCGGATCACGTGGTCGGCCCCGGCGCCACGCGCGAGGGCAACCTTCTCTTCGCTCGAACAGGTGCCGATGATGCGCGTCCCGAGCCGGCTCAACATCTGGATCAAGACCAGGCCGACTCCGCCGGCCGCAGCGTGCACGAGCGCGGTGTGATCGCCGCCTGCCTCGAAGGTCGTGCGACACAGATAGTGGGAGGTCATGCCCTGAAGCATGGCGGCCGCAGCCGTCTCGCCATCGACGCCTTCGGGAACCCGGACCACGGAAGCCGCCGGCGCGTTCACGACCTCCGCATACGAACCCGGCACGGATGCCCAGGCGACGCGATCGCCGATGGAGAGATCCCCGACGCCGTCGCCGACGGCTTCGATCGTCCCAGCGCCCTCGAGCCCCGCCACGAAGGGGGTGGGGCGCGGATAGGTTCCCGTGCGGAAGTAGACGTCGATGAAGTTCACTCCGGCCGCTTCGACGCGCACCTGCACCTGGCCCTCTCCGGGTGCCCCGATCTGCGCGGGTTCGTACGACAGTTGTTCCGGCCCGCCCGCTGCGTGGACGTTCACGACATTGGCTTTCATGTCAGACCTCTCTTCGCGACTCAACCGACCAGCAGTTCGAGGCCAATGAGTTCTTCGAGTTCGCGGAGGGCGGCTTCGGGGGTATCGACCTTGATCGTCGCGATCCCCATGGCGCGCGCGCTCTTGAGATTGCTCCCGATGTCGTCGAGGAAGACGCAGGCGGTCGGGGAGACCGACAAGCGCTCGCAAGTGAGTTCGTAGATCGCGGGGTCGGGTTTGCGCAGGCCCTCGACGCTGCTCTCGACGAAGACGTCGAACAACTCGGCAACCGCCGATTTCGCACCCGCCGGGTTTTCATCCGCGACCTCTTCGGGCACCACCCAGTTGTTCGTCACCGCGGCCGTTCGCAGGCCGGCCGTGCGCAGGCGCGTGATGGCCTCGAGCATGACTTCCCGCGGCTTCGTCGCCTCGTTCATCCGGTTCATCATCTCGCGCGCCGAGATCTCGTGTCCGGCGTCGCGACAATCCGCCTCGAAGGCGACGTAGAACTCCGCCATCGAGAGTTCGCCGCGCTCGAGCCGCGCCCAACCGCCGTGGGGCGCCGTCGAGGCGACCACGCGATTGACGAAATTGGCCGGGATCCCGAGTTCGCGTTCGTAGTCCGCAATGGCGTGAAGGGGCGATCCCAGCACCACACCCCCCAGGTCGAACAACACCGCATCGTATGGCTTCGAATTCATGGCGGCGCAGACACTACCCCAGCGTCCCAGCAGCCGAATTCATCTTGTGGCATACCCTCTGCCACGATTTCCCGGCCCACCCCCAGCGCCCGGCCCCCACGCCCCGAAACGAGGAGACGTCATGGCTGCCGACGAGAAGAGCAAGCTCAGCGACGAACAGATCGAGTTCCAGGAGTACGCGCGCAACTGGCTCGCCGATAACGCACCACCGCCCCCGCCGGTTCGCCTGCCCATCACGGCGATCGAAGTGATGACGGTCGAGCAGCGCGACTATCTCCAGGCCTGGCAGAAGAAGTGCTACGAGGCCGGGCTCGTCGGTTGCGACATCCCGAAGGAATACGGCGGCGGTGGCCGCGAGGGCTGCCAGCGCATCGCCAACCAGGAGATGAGCCGCGCCGGTGTGCCGTTCCTGATCAACATCATCGGGCTCTCGATGGCGGTCCCCACGATCCTCGTCCACGGCACCGAGGAGCAGAAGAAGAAGTTCATTCCCCCCGCGCTCTCCGGCGAAGAGATCTGGTGCCAGGGCTTCAGCGAACCGGGGGCCGGCTCCGACATGGCCAACCAACAGACCTTCGCCGAAAAGCGCGGCGACGAGTGGATCGTGAACGGCCACAAGGTCTGGACGAGCCTCGGCCACTTCGCGAAGTGGATGATCCTGATCGCGCGCACGAGCCGCGACCACAAGTACGACGGCCTCAGCTACTTCCTCTGCCCGATCGCGGGGCACGAGGGTGTCACGGTTCGACCGCTCGTAAAGATGACCGGCGAAACCGGCTTCAACGAGGTGCTCTTCCAGGACGCGGTCGTGCACGACAGCCTGCGCCTCGACGAGGTCGGCAAGGGCTGGACGGTCGCGATGACGACCCTCACCTACGAGCGCGGCGCCTCCGAGGGCGCGGGCAGCGGCGGCGGTGAGAAGGTCCACCCGATCCAACACCTGATCCAGCTCGCGAAGTCGACGAAGCGGGAGTCGGGCACGGCCGCGGACGATCCCGTGATCCGCGACCGCATCGTGCAGCAGGCGATCGTCTCCGAGGCGATGCGTCAGAGCCAGCGCCGCGCGCGGGTCGAAGCGCTGTGCGATCACCCGATGCGCATTCCGCTGCAGGGAAAGGTCACCGTCACCGAGTTCATCCAGGACAACGCGCGCCTCGGCGTCGACATCGCAGGGGCTGCTTCCACCCTCTACAAGCTCGACCCGAACGCCCCCGACGCCGGCCACTGGCCCCTCGCGTACATGAACTCGTACGGCAACACGATCGCGGCGGGCACCAACGAAATCCAACGCAACATCCTCGGCGAGCGCGTGCTGGGGATGGCGAAGTCGAAGTAGGGCAGGAGTTAGAGAAGATGGCGATCAAGCAGGCAGCGAAGGACTTCGGTTTCGGCGAAGACGAACAGATGCTGCGCGACATGGCGCGCAAGTACCTCGACGAGAACCTCCCCGTGCAGAAGTTGCGCGACCTCGTCGCGATGGATCACGAAGCGGTCTACGACCGCGGCGAAGCGAGCCCGTGGGACGCGGGGCTCTGGAAGGAGATGGTGGAACTCGGCTGGAGCGGTCTCGCCGTGCCCGAGGAGACGGGGGGTGCGGGCTTCAAGCTCGCCGGTATCGCGGGTCTCGTCGAGGAGATCGGCGGCCACGGCGTTCCCTCACCGCTGGTCGCAACGCTCAACGCGACCCATGTGCTGGCCGCGGCCGCGAACGGCAGCGCGATCCTCGAGAAGATCGCGGACGGCGCGTCGGCGACCCTCGCGATCACCGACGCCGCCGGTCACTGGGAAGACGCGCCGTGCGAAGTCGAGGCCCGGGCCGATGGCGACGACCTGGTGCTCGATGGGGCCGCCCACTTCGTTCAAGACGCCTTCAAGGCCGATTGGTTGGTGGTGCTCGCAAGGAAGGGCGAAGGCCGCGTGCTGTGCGCCGTCGCGAGCGATGCCTCGGGCGTCAGCCTCGAACGCGATCACATCCACGATCTCACCCGCGACCAGGCGACGGTGCGGTTCGAGGGTGTGCGCGTCGCAGCGACTGCCT
>JANQEL010000170.1 GCA_028278345.1 Myxococcota bacterium | reverse complement strand
CTGCTATGGGAAGATGGGCAAAACCTAGTCTTCCCCTTTTCCACACCCAAAGCTAGATTTGCAGTATCTGGTCTTGCCCCCTTCCACAGCCAATGCCGTCGTCGCTGCGGGTGAGGTGGATCTCGTCCATCTAGAGGGGACCTCCGGTCGTCTCGCGTTCTTGGGTCTGTAGTATGTAGCGCCTTCGCGAGGCGGGTGAGCGACCGGCATCGGGACGCGAGCCCCCGCGGAGCATTCACGCCCCCACTTCAGTCCACCCTCGCCCGGAGAACGAATGAGCGACTTCCCGACCCCCTACAACGACTCGAGCCTCGACGGCCAGGTGGCCCTGGTCACCGGCGCCACTTCGGGGCTCGGCCTGCGCTTCGCCACCGTGCTCGCGAAGGCGGGTGCCAAGGTGGCGCTCACCGGTCGTCGCGTAGAGCGCCTGGCCGATCTCGAAAAGAAGATCCGCGAAGACGGTGGGGAGTGCGCGTCCTTCCGGCTCGACATGACCGACATGGACAACGTGGTCGGCGTCGTGGGCGAGGTCGAAGAAGCCCTCGGTACTCCCACCATCCTGATCAACAACGCGGGCATTCCGGATGCGCAGTACGCGCACAAGATGTCGCAAGAGCTGATCGACGATGTCTTCGACACGAACCTGCGCGGCCCCTACGTGCTCTCCTGCGAGGTCGCGCGTCGCCTGATTGCGGCGAAGCTGCCTGGGCGCATGGTGAACATCTCTTCCGTCGGTGGCTTCAACTACGGCGGCGGCGGTGCCGCGCTCTACTCGATCACCAAGGCGGGCATCGCGCGTATGAGCGAAGTGCTCGCGGTCGAGTGGGCGAAGTTCAACATCAACGTCAACTGCGTCGCCCCGGGCGCCTTCGATTCCGAGATGATGGACGGCATGGTGAGTCGCATCGGCGAGTTCTACAAGCACACGCCGCGCGGTCGCCTCTGCAATCCCGCCCAACTCGACAGCACGATCCTCTACCTCTGCGCACCCGCTTCCGAGTGCGTGACCGGCACGATCATCAAGGTCGACGACGGTCAGGGCGCGCGTTAGCGCCCGGGCCCGAACGACGTCCACCCCGGCTCCAGGAGACCACCATGAAAGTCGACTCCGGCCTGATGGCCTCTCTCGAAGACATCCCGAAGCTCGCGCAGAGCCTCGAAGCCCAGGGCTTCGACGCCGGCATCACCGCCGAACTCGCGAGTGATCCCTTCTTTCCCCTCGTGCTCGCGGCCGAGCACACCGAGCGCATCGACCTCTTTACCTCGATCGCCGTGGCCTTCTCGCGCAACCCGATGCTGCTGGCCAACATCTCGAACGATCTGCAGGCCTACTCGAAGGGGCGCTTCATCCTGGGGATCGGTTCGCAGATCCGCCCACACATCACCAAGCGCTTCAGCATGCCGTGGTCGAACCCCGCGGCGCGCATGCGCGAGTTCATCCTCGCCATGCGGGCGATCTGGGATTGCTGGTACACGGACGAACCCCTGCGCTTCGAGGGCGACTACTACACCCACACGCTGATGACGCCCATGTTCACGCCGACCAACAACCCGCACGGCGCGCCGCCGGTGATCCTCGCGGCCGTGGGTCCGAAGATGGCCGAGGTGGCGGGTGAGGTGGCCGACGGCATGTTGGTGCACGCCTTCACGACGGCCGACTATCTGCGCGAAGTCTCCATCCCGGCGATCGAGAAGGGGCTCGAGAAGGCGGGCCGGTCGCGCGACGACTTCCAGATCAGCTATCCGCCCTTCGTCGTCACCGGACGCAACGAAACGGAGAAGGAAGAGAGCCGCGTGGGCGTGACGCGCCAACTGGCCTTCTACGCCTCGACCCCGGCGTACCGCGGTGTGCTCGAGTTGCACGGTTGGGGAGAGCTCCAGAGCGAACTCAACATCATGAGCAAGCGCGGCGAATGGGTGGAGATGGGCACCCGCATCACCGACGACATCCTCGACGCCTTCGCGATCGTGTGCGAGCCCGAAGAGGTCGCGACGAGGGTGAAGGAGCGTTATGGCGGCCTTGCGGATCGCGTGACCTGCGCCTTCCCCCACGCCACTCCGGAAGAGCGCCTCGAGTACATCAAGGTGTTGCAGTCGGCCTAGCTCGGCAGAACGGGTCGTCATCTCGTCAGGAGGTTCCCATGCAGGAACTCGTGTATCCCCAGATGTTCCTCCCCGTCGTGGAGCAGTACGGGGCGAACGAAGGCGTGATCGATGGCGCCTATCGCGCGACCTGGTCGCAGCATCTCGATCGGGTGAGCCGGCTCTGTGATTCGCTGAAGGGTCAGCTCGGTATCGAGAAGACCGACCGCTTCGCCGTGCTCGCCCTGAACGGTCACGCCTACCTCGAGTTGTGGCATGCGGCCTTCATGGGGGCGGGGGTCATCAACCCGTTGAACTTGCGGCTCGCGCCCAGGGAACTCGCCTACATCGTCGAGGATTCGGGTACCGAGGTCGTCTTCGTCGACACGACCTTTGCGCCGCTCGTCGCGGCCGCGCGGGCGGAGATGGAGAACGATCCGATCCGCAAGGTGGTGTTGATCGGCGAGGGCGATGCGCCGCACGACATCGGCTACGAAGCCCTGCTGTCGAGCGCGACGCCCCAGCTGCCGCCGACCCCCGACGAGAACGATCCCGTGGTGCTGATGTACACCGGAGGCACCACGGGCCTTCCGAAGGGCGTGCTCGTCGAGCACCGCGCCGAGATCCTCAACATCTACCACGCGGCGATGACGATCCACGTCGAGGTGGATACCTATCTCATGCAGACGCCGATGTTCCACGCGGCATCGATGTTCGGGATCCTCGGCGCCCCGGCCCACGGCGGGCGCATCGTGACCATTCCGATGTTCGAGCCCGAAGGCGTGCTCAAGCTGATCGAAGAGCACCGGGTCACCCACACGCTCATGGTGCCCACGATGTTGGGGCTGTGCATGGCGAGCGAGAACTATCGCCCGGAGCGAATGGCCTCACTGCAGCAATTGATCTACGGCGCATCCCCGATGCCGGCCGCGACCCTCGATCGCGTGCTCGAGGAACTCCCGAACCTCGATCTCGTGCAGGGCTACGGCATGACGGAGTCGTCGTCGACCGTGAGCCTCCTGCTACCGGAAGACCACGTCAAAGGCTCGCCGCGACTCAAGAGCGTGGGCAAGCCGACGATCGGTTGTCGCGTCTCGATCCAGGACGAAGACGGCAAGATCCTGCCGCGCGGCGAGATCGGCGAGGTGTGCGTCAAGGGCGGTCAGATGATGCGCGAGTACTGGAACAAGCCCGAAGCCACGGCCGAGGTCTTCAGCGGCGGTTGGTACCACTCGGGTGACGCCGGCTACCTCGACGAAGACGGCTACCTCTACCTGGTCGATCGCGTGAAGGACATGATCGTGACCGGCGGCGAGAACGTCTACTGCGCCGAAGTCGAATCGGCGATCAGCCTGCACGCCGAGGTCGAGCAGGTGGCCGTGATCGGCATCCCGCACGAGAAGTGGGGTGAGGCCGTGCACGCGATCGTCGTGCGAAAGGCCGGCGGCACGGTCACGGGCGAAGCGATCATCGAGCACACGCGCGAGTACATCGCCGGCTACAAGGTGCCGAAGTCCGTCGACTTCAGGGACGAGCCGCTTCCGCTATCCGGCGCGATGAAGGTGCTGAAGCGCGACCTGCGCGAACCCTACTGGGAAGGGCACGAGAAGAAGATCGGGTGACGGCGTGGAGATGGTGAAACGCATAACGCTCGCAGCCGTTCTCCTGGCCGCGGTGTCGATCTTTGCGTCGGTCGGCCGAGACGATGAGAAAGCGCCCACGCGGGAGGCAGCCGCGCCACAGCGCGGCGGGGACTCGGTCGAGCGTGCGGTCGTGCCCGAACTCGCGGCAGGCCAGGCACCGGCGCGCAAGCCGGTGCTCGATCGCGCGGAGATCGAGCGCGCCGTCGCCACCGCGCGCGAGGAACACGAGGCGGCGCTTCTGGCCTTCGAAGACGCGAAGACGCGGTTGGCCGACATCGAGCACGAGATCGTCGCCGTCGAAGGCTTCGTCGAAGACATCAAGGCGCGCGGTGAAGACCCGACCGATTACGCCTTCGAAGGGCTCGAGCGGCTCAACCCCGTGATGGAGCGTCTCGACCAGCTCGTGCTCGACGTGGTGGCGGCCGAGCGTCGGAGTCT
The DNA here is from genome assembly GCA_028278345.1 of Myxococcota bacterium. Taxonomy (GTDB): domain Bacteria; phylum Myxococcota_A; class UBA9160; order UBA9160; family UBA4427; genus DUBZ01. Next base: position 3,440 of record JANQEL010000170.1, on the reverse strand, counting down.
CGAAACCGGGCGCGCCCTCGAAGACGCCGAGCGCATGCTCTCCGAACTCGACGCTTCCTGAACCGCAACGAAAACGGGCGAAGCTCCGAAGAGCTCCGCCCGCATCGTGCGAACAACGGCGACTCAGGGACAGGGTGCGAGCGGCCGCGTGGCCGTCGTCCCCCTCGAGTAGTTGCAGCCGTAGAGCGGGTCGGCGAGGGTCGCCGGATCGAGCACGTCGTCACCGCCGGGGACGGTTCCGTCTTCGACCCAGCTCACCAGATCGTCGAACGTCTCGATGAGTTCCTCTCCAGAGAACTCGCAGTGACCGATCGCTCGCGTCGCCCGCTGCACGAGATTGTGCGAGCGGTTTCGGGCGATCGTGTCCTCCCGGTACACCTGCTGCATCTTGAACGGAACGAAGAGATCGCCCGTCGTGTGGACCGACAGCACGGGGACGTCGATGCGACCGAAGATGCGCGGAATGCGCGAGACCCGCAGGAACTGGAGCGGATTCACGCCCGGGTCGCGCGCCACGCGGATGATGTCGTTGTTGAACGCCACCTCTTCGGCCGAAACCGCCGGATCCGCGTCGAGCTGGTACTCGCGAGTCGTGTTGTCGTAGATGTTCCCCGAGATGACCCCGTCGAGCGTGCCATCCGTTCCCGAGAAGCTGAAGAGCAGCTGCTGATAGAACGCGAAGGCGAAGTCCGCGAGAGGCCGCGGGCCACCGGAGATCTGCGTCGTGTACGTGCGGAGCTTCTCGCCCAGTGCGTTCGGCACTGCGGTTTCCGGGTTGGGCCCGAGCAGATCGAACGGGTTGAGGTAGAGCGCGCTGATCGTGGGAACGAAGATCGTGTCGAAGTAGTCCGGCGGCGGCGGGAATTGGGACGTCACGCCCGCGAGGGTTTCGGCACCGTTCGAGAAGTCGCCGAAGTACTCGAAGAGCTCGTAGTCGGCCATCACGCCGCAGAAGGGCGCCGCGCCGTCGTACCGCACACCACCCGACAGCTCGCCGAGAAGGTCGACGATGCGCTGGCACCACCGGGAACCCCAGCCGCTACCGCAATCGCGGTTCGGGAACATCTCGATCGAGGCACTGGTGACGTGCCCGCCCATCGAGAAACCGGTGATGTAGACGCGGTTCGGCTCTCCTACGGTCGCCTTGAAGTGGCGAACGAGGCTGTTGGTGCTCTCGACGCCCGCGCGAACGTCGTAGAAGTTCTTCGAGTAGCTGGACGCGAGCCAGGCGTAACCCGTGGCCAGGTAGTACTGGCGAATGGGCGGACTATCGACCGTCAGCTCCGCACCATCGCCGCGGAAACCGTGGGCGTAGACGACGAGGTCGCCGTTCCAGTTGTCGGGTACCTCCATGCGGAAGCCCGCACCTTCATCGATGCCCCAGTAGCGGGTCGAGGGAAGGCCGGGAAGCTCATCGAAGGGCAGCTTGGTTTCGTCGACGAAGAATTCGCGGGTGTCCTGCGGAACCTCGACCTCTTCAGGGAAGAAGCTGGCCAGTGCAGGAAACGACCAGACGACCAAGAGCACAGCGACGAGCCGAGTGCCTGATACGAACGTACGCATTGCGAGTGACCTCCAGGGAAAATGGGCGCGCAGCATTATCGACCCCGGAGCGGCGCGGAGTCCAGCAGAACCCGACGCGCAGGTGCGTTTCTGCCTGCCGGATACCCTGACGCTGATGGCTCAGGAGCGGACATCGAAGAATCGCGCCGGGGATAGAGCGGCTTCTTCGAGTCCCAGCGCGAGTAGATCGTCGGGGAGGCGCTGGTCGACGATCAATCCACACGCGGCACGTGCGGCGGCGGGGCTCGTCATGATGCCGAAGCCGCCCTGGCCGGCGAGCCAGAACAAACCCGGACGATCCTGTGCCATGCCGATCACGGGGTTTCGATCGGGCGAGAAGCTGCGCAACCCCGCCCAGCGGCCGACCAGGTGCTTCACCTCGATCGTGCTGGCGCGTTCGACGGCCGCGGCCGCGCGCGCGATGTCTTCGTCTTCGGGATGTGCGTCGCACGGCTCCGACGGTGTTTCGTCGCACGGCGAGGCGAGGATCTGCCCGCGGCCCTCGGGTTTGAAGTAGAAGTCCTCGTCGGCGTCGATCACGCAGGGCCAATGCGTGACGTCGTGGCCTTCGGGTGGATCGAAAGTGATCGCGGTGCGGCGCAGTGGGCGAAGGCCGATCGGTTGGGCGCCGGCGAGTTCCGCGATCCGGTCGCACCAGGCCCCCGCGGCATTCACGATGACGCCGCCTTCGAAGGCGCCCGCTTCGGTGCGCACGCGCCAGCCATCGCCCACGCGTTCGATCGCCTCGACGCCCGCCCGGGTCTCGAGCTGACCCCCGCGCGCCCGGAAGCCCCGCAGGAAGGCTTCGAGGACAGCGGCGACGTCGATATGCATCGCGCCGCGTTCGATCACCGCACCGGCCACGTAGTCGGGCCGCAGCACGGGGCAGAGTTCGATCGCATCGCTCACGTCGATGTTCTCGAGGCGCGCGCCGGCTTCGATGCCGGCCTTGCGCTCGCGCTCGAGACTCGCGAGCTGGTCTTCGCGACCGATCCAGAGGACCGGTACCGGCGAGACGAGCTGCGTTTCCGTGATTCCCTCCGGCGGCTTCTCGAAGAAGGAACGGCCGGCGCGCGTGAGTCGTCCCACCACCGGGCCGCCATAGCTCTCGACCAGGAAGGCCGCCGAGCGACCGGTGGTGTGATGGCCGGGCAGGGGTTCGCGTTCGAGCAGCAACGTGTGGCCGTGCTCCTGCAGCGCCCAGGCCGCCGAAGCGCCCGCGATGCCCGCGCCGATCACGATGAAGTCGAAGCCCGCCATGGGGCTCAAGGCATACCGCCGATCGCGAGCGTGTGCGATCAGAACATCGAGATCGCGAGCGCGGCCGAGCCCGTCACGACGAGGGTGCCGATCAACGCCGTGGTGAACGCGGTCGGCCCCGTCTTCTTCAGGGCCTCCCAGCGCGTCTCCACGCCGACGGCAGCCATCGCGAGCACGAGGCAGATCTTCGAGGCGCCGATCGCAAGCGATTGGGTGTGGAGCGTCGTGCCCATGGCGCCCAGCGCCGAGTCTTCGCCGAGGGAGATCGTGACTTCGGGGAAGAAACCCACCGAGGTGATACCGGCCAGCAGCAGCAGCCCCACGGCGAAGCTCGGAACCAGGTTGCGAAGCGAAAGCGGTTCGCGCCGCTCACCCTTCTGGAAGCGCAGGCGATAGGTGAGACCGGCGATCAGCACGACGGGTGCCAGCATGGAGATGCGCACGAGCTTGGTCACGGTGGCGACCTCGCCGGCTTCGGGGCCGAGGGCGAAGCCGGCCGCGATGACCTGGGGTGATGGTCGCGCATTTCACGCCGACGCCGACCTTGCGGATCATCTCGGCGGCGCCGACCGTCACCTCGTCGTCGGTCAGGTCGCGGTTCTCGATGCCGAGGTCGA
>JANQEL010000228.1 GCA_028278345.1 Myxococcota bacterium | reverse complement strand
GGGGGCGCAGGTGTTCTTTAACCAGCAGATGCTCTACGCCGATGCGAGCATTTTTCGACTGTTTTCTTTTCCGCTCCGGCAGGGCAACCCCCACGAAGCCGATCCGGCCGGGGGCATCTTCCGCGAAGGCGAGGGGTGCGAACGCGCACGTGAGCAGCAACACCAGGACGAACCGCGCCGCGAAGGCGCGGCAACGACGGGCTTCGAACATGCAATGGGCCTCCCGCGGCATACATTACACTCGAGTGAGGGGATCCGAAGCCATCTGGCGGGAGCAATAGCTTGATCGAAGACCAGCCGAGCCACACCGCGATCCACGTGGCCGCCACGCGGGCCGCGCACCTTCGCTTCGACCCGCCTCCCCATCTGCTCGAAGACTCCATGGCCGAGGCCTTCCTCGGCGACGAGTACGCGGGCCTGATCGATACCCTCGACAACAACGCCCACTGGGTGCTGCGCGAGAACCGCCTCTTCGTGCCCCTGCGAGCGCGCTGGGTCGAAGACGAGGTCGCCCGAGCCTGTGAGGCCGGCGTTCGTTGTTTCGTGATCCTGGGCGCGGGCCTCGACTCCTACGCCTTTCGGCGCCCCGCGGCCCTGCACGATCTCGAGATCATCGAGGTCGATCACCCGGCGACCCAGCGCTTCAAGCGTGCCCGGCTCGATGCCATCGGGCGCAAGATCCCCGACGGCGTGCGCCTCGTCGAATGCGACTTCGAACGCGCGCGGGTCTCCGACACGCTCTTCGCAGCCGGCTTCGACGCAGGCACTCCCGCCTTCGTGAGCTGGATGGGGGTGATCTACTACCTCGAGCGCGAGACCGCGCGAGGGGCGCTCGCGGAACTCGCCGAGCTGCTCGGTCCGACTAGCGGCGTCGCCCTCGACTTCCTGCGCCCCTACGAGGATCTATCGCCGCGCTATGCCGAACTCACCCGATTGAGTGGGCAGTACCTGAAGCGCGCGGGTGAGCCCCATGTGAACTTCCTGCGTGACGAGGACCTCGAAGCCGACATCCTCGAGGCCGGCTTCGGCGAGGCGGAAGTGGTCGCGAGACGCACGCTGATCGATCGCTACGTGCGGGCGCTGCACAGCGAGGTTCCGCTCTCGGAGCGCTTCGGCCTCGCGATCGCGCGCAAGTAGCGGCCCCAACGAAGAAGGCGGGCACCGCGTCGCGGCACCGGTCTCTTCTTCGCGCTCGAGACTCTCGCGCGCCGGTGATCAGTCGAAGACGATCACCTGGCGCGCCGCTTCGCCCTTGCGCATCAGGTCGAGGGCGTCGTTCACCTCGCCGAGCTTGATGCGCGACGAGATCATCTCGTCGAGGTGGAGCCGACCATCGAGGTAGAAGTCGATGTACTTCGGCATGTCGAAGCGGAAGCGGTTCGAGCCCATGTAGGAGCCCGTCACGTTCTTTTCCTGCAGGGTGAGGTCGGAGGCCGAGATCGGAACCAGCTCGGTGACCGGGACGACACCGACCAGCACCGTCGTTCCGCCCCGGCCCGTCATCCCGATGGCCTGCTGCACGGTGGGCACGAGGCCGATGCACTCGAACACGAAGTCGGCACCGCCGCCCGTGAGTTCCTGGACCGCTGCGACGGGATCGACGTCCGAGGCATCGACGCAGTCAGTGGCACCGAGCTTCGTCGCGATGTCGAACTTCCAGCTCTGGGCGTCGACCGCAATGATCTTGCCCGCGCCCGTGATGCGAGCGCCTTGAAGGGCCGCGAGGCCCACGCCTCCGCAGCCGATGATCGCCACGCTCGCGCCGGCGGGGATGTTGACCGTGTTGAGGGCTGCGCCGAGCCCGGTCGTGACACCACACCCGATGAGGGACGCACGATCCAACGGCATGTCGTCGCGAATCTTCACCAGCGAGCGCTCGGGGCAGAGCATCTTCTCCGCGAAGGACGAGAGGTTCGCGAATTGCATGATGGTGTCGTCGCCACTGGTGATGCGCGGCGGCGCATCGAGGGGGCGACCGGCGAACTGGGTGGGACACAGATAGGGGCGACCGCCCGTGCAGAACTTGCAGACGCCGCACCAGCTCGTGATGCAGCCGATCACGTGATCGCCGGGGGCGAATTCGCTGACGCCCTCGCCCACGGCTTCGACGACGCCCGCCGGCTCGTGGCCGAGGATGCAGGGCGGGGGCATCGGGAGACCGCCTTCGATGACGTGGAGGTCGCTGTGGCAGATCCCGGAAGCGGCCGTCTTCAGCAGTACTTCGCCCGGACCGGGGTCGTCGATCTCGACCTCCTCGATCTCGAGAGGGGCGTTGTTGGCGCGCATCACCGCGGCCTGCATCGTGGGCATGTCGTTCTCCTGTCTTCTCGCGCCATCATTCGGCGGGGCGGAACGGATAGCACCGTTTCGACCCCGCGGGCCGATTGCGAGCAGCGGAGCGAGGCCCGCGCGGTGCCGATCGGGGTTGCATTTCGTTTGAACGCGTTAAAATGCCGGGCACGCCAAGAGGATTCCCAGCGTGCCCTCCCCCCGAACCCGCCCCCGAGAACCACGCCCGACCGTCGACCAGCAGATGGCCCGACGGCGCGAGCTCATCCTCGAGGCCGCGCGCGCGGTGATCGAAGGCGAAGGTTACGAGGGGCTTTCGATGCGAAGCCTCGCCGCGAAGAGCGGCGTGACCGTGCCCACCATCTACAACCTCGTGGGCAACAAGGAAGACGTGCTGTTCGCCGCGGTCGCCGAGCAGACCGACGCCTTCGTGGCCAGCCTCGAGCGCACACCCCACGACGTCTCCGCGGTCATGGAAGCCACGGTGCGCCATCTCACGAGGCGCCCGCGCTACTACCGCAGCCTGGTCGTCTCCCTGACGAACCTGGAAGACAACCACCGCGCGCGGCGACTCGTGAGCCGCGCCGTCGAACGACAACTCGAAGTGTGCATTGCCGAACTCGCGGAGAACGGCGCGCTCGAGTCGTGGATCGACCCCCGGGCCCTCACCGAACGTCTGCAGGCGGGGCTCGACGCCGCGACCCTCGAATGGGCACGGGGTGCATTGACGACCGCCGGCTACCGCGCCGCTGCCCTCTACGCGATGGCCCTGATGATGATCGGTGCAACTCGCGGTGAAGCGCGAGAGAGCTTCGGTGCGCTCGCCCGAGACCACCAGGGCGAAGCGCTGAGACGCAAGCGCACAGGCTACGACGGCCCGATCGAAGGACGCGCAGCATGAAACTCCGGCATCCCTTGAGTGGCGCGGTCTACACCGTGCGCGACGACGGAAACATCGACGTCGAAGCGCGGGACGGTCGCTCGGGCATCTTCGATGCCAACGCCGTCTGGATCTCCGGCGAGCTGCGCGAAGCCGACCCCCACTTCACCGGTTTCATCGGCGGGCCGGCGCTGCAGTCGCGACGCGCGGCCGTGGCGAGCGCTGGCGGTTCCACCGTGTACGGCGTACCCGCACCCAACCTTTCGCTGCAACGCAGCGCCAACGACGCAGGGAGAAGAGAAATGGACCTCGGTCTCGAAGGACGCAAGGCACTGATCACGGCCGCGAGTCGCGGCATCGGGCTCGCGATCGCGCAGACCCTCGCCGAGCAGGGTTGCGACGTCGCGATCTGCGCGCGCGGCAAGGAGGGCCTCGAAACCGCGGCCAAGGATCTCGAAGCGCGCGGCGCCAAGGTCTTCACCAAGGTGGTCGACGTCTCGGACGGGGATGCCCTCGAAGCATTCATTGGCGAGGCCGCCGATGCGCTGGGTGGCCTCGACGTCTTCGTCAGCAACGCGAGCGCCGGTGGCGGTCCGGGCCTGCAGGGTTGGCAGCCCGCCTTCGAGATCGACGTGATGGGGGCCGTGCGCGGCATCAGCGCGGCCACCCCACATCTCGCGGCTTCGGAAGCGGGTTCGGTCGTCCTGATCAGCTCGACCGCGGCCCTCGAATATCTCGGCGTCCCGCAGGCCTACAACGCGATGAAGGCCGCGCTCATCACGTTGGCCTCCGACATGTCCCAGGCTCTCGCGCCCCAGGGCATCCGTGTCAACGTGGTCTCTCCCGGGCCGATCTACTTCGAAGGCGGCAACTGGGAGATGATCAAGCAGGCAATGCCGGAGATGTACGAGAACGCGGTCAAGCAGTGCGCCATCGGTCGCATGGGCACGCCCGAAGAAGTCGCGCGCGCGGTGGTCTTCCTCTCGAGCCCGGCCGCGAGCCTGATCACGGGTTCGAACCTGGTGGCTGACGGCGGCTTCACGAAGCGCGCCGCCTTCTAGTTTCGAGTAGCAGGAGCGAGCCATGGCGAACGACGCATCGATGCAAGAGCCCCTCGCGCCGGCCCAGCCCGGTCAGGGTGCGCGATCGACGGGCATCTCTTACCAGCAGTTGCTCGATACGGATACGCGCGAAGTCCCCGAAGTGCTGCGCCTGCAATCGGCGCGCGAGCTTCCCGTCGTACGCGTTCCCCTCGAGCGCTACACGTCGCGCGCCTTCCACGACCTCGAGGTCGAGAAGGTGTGGAAGAAGGTCTGGCAGTTCGCCTGTCGCGAAGAGGAGATCCCAGAGCCGGGCGATCACACGGTCTATCGCATCGCGAACCTCGAAGCGGTGATCGTACGCGGCAACGATCGCCAGATTCGCGCCTTCGCGAACAGCTGCCTGCATCGCGGTCGAGCCCTCAAGGACGGGCCCGGGCGCACCGAGGAGCTGCGCTGCGCCTTCCACGGTTGGGCGTGGAACCTCGACGGCTCCCTCAAGTCGGTGCCGTGTCGCTGGGATTTCCCCGACGTCACCCGCGAAGATCACTCCCTGCCCGAGTATCGCACCGCGACCTGGGGCGGCTTCGTCTTCATCAACATGTCGGAAGACGCACCTTCGTTCGAGAGCTACATCGGCGAGCTGCCGAGTCACTTCGAGCGCTGGCCCCTCGAAGATCGCTACGTCGAAGCGCATGTGGCCCACCGCATGCGCTGCAACTGGAAGGTCGCACAGGAGGCCTTCATGGAGGCCTACCACGTCATCGCGACCCATCCCCAGATGCTGCCGGGCATCGGCGATTCGAACTCGCAGTACGACGCGTGGGACCACTTCTCCCGGGCGATCACGCCCAACATGACGCCGAGCCCGCACCTCGACTACGAGCCCTCCGAGCAGGAGATGCTCGAGGCGATGATCACGACCAGCCTCGACGCCGAACCCGCCTTCCGCGTGCCCGAAGACATGACGGCGCGCGAACTCATGGCACAGATGTCTCGCATGCAGATGCAGGCGCTGGTGCCCTCGGTCCAGCGGCTCTCCGACGCGGAGTTCAACGACTCCTTCTACTACACGCTGTTTCCGAACTTCCATCCCTGGGGCGCCTACAACCGCATCACCTACCGCTTCCGCCCCAACGGAAACGACCCCGACACCTCGATCATGGAAGTGATCTACCTCGCACCGTTCCGCGGCAGCCGGCCCGCACCAGCGAAGATCCATTGGCTCGACTACGACGAGCCGTGGACCAACGCGCCCGAACTCGGCGCCCTCGCCAAGGTGTTCGCCCAGGACACCTTCAACCTGCCGAACGTGCAGCGAGGGCTCCACAACGCGAAGCACACCCACGCCGTGTTCGCGAACTACCAGGAGACGAAGCTCCGCCACTTCCACTCGCTGCTCGACAAGTACGTGACGGCGTAGGTTGGAGCTCTCCGCTTGCTCTCGATCGAAATCGATCGCGCGGCCTGCCAGGGCGAGAAGGCCTGTGTGAAGCGCGCGCCTCGCACCTTCTCTCTCGATCGCGAGAGAAAGGCGATTGCGAGTAGCGAGCCCGGCGACGACGAGGCGACGATCCGGGCGGCCGCCCAGGCGTGCCCGCACTTCGCGATCACCGTGCGGGCCCGCGAACCCTGAGGCGAGCCGCGGAGGCCCCATGAGAATCGCCCCTCGCACGGTCGCCTATGGCGGCGCGATGTTCGATCAGCGCGAGATCGACGCCGTGATGGCGCAGCTGAAGAACCCGGCGGGGCTGATCCCGGGCGCGAAGGTCTGCGAGTTCGAGCGACGCGTGGCCGACATCATGGGCAAGGCCCACGGAGTGATGGTGAACTCGGGCTCGTCGGCGCTCACGGTCGCGATGCGCCTCGCGAACCTGCCGCGAGGCTCCGAGGTGATCACGCCAGCGCTGACCTTCTCCTCGGATGTCGCCGCGATCTATCAGGTGGGCTGCACACCGGTCTTCGTCGACTCGGGGTTCAGCGACTACCAGATCCGCGTGGACCAGATCGAGGACGCGATCGGCGATGCGACGCGCGCGATCCTCGTCCCCGATCTCGTCGGCGGCATCTGCGATTGGGATGTCGTGCGCGAGATCGCAGATCGCCACGATCTCTTCGTAATCCACGACAGCGCCGACACCCTCGGCGGGCGATTGCGAGGACGGCCGACCGCCGAGCGCGCCGACGTGTCGATCACGAGCTTCTCGATCTTCCACATCATCACGGCGCTCGGTAACGGTGGCATGGTGTTCTTCGACGACGACGCCCTGCTCGACCGGGCGCTCGCCCTGCGCGCCTGGGGCCGTTCTTCCGAGAAATGGATGTTCGGGACGCGCGCCGGCGACAGCGACGGCCGCTTCCTCGAAGATCTCGACGGTGTGGAGTACGACGGTCTCTTCATCTTCGAGGAGAACGCCTACGGGTTCATCCCCAACGAGTGCGGAGCGGCGTTCGGCATCGAGCAGATGAACAAGTTCGACGACCTCTGGCGCCTGCGCGAAGAACGCTTCGCCTGGCACAACGAATTCCTGTCGAAGCACGAAGACGTCTTCCTGCTCCCCACCATCATCCCGGAAACCGAGACGACGTGGCTCTGTTATCCCGTGCAGCTGCGCCCCGAGACTGGCTTCAGCCGGCGCAGGTTCCAATTGCAACTGGAGGATTCGGGGATCGTGAGCCGGGTGATCTTCTCGGGGAACGTCACCCGGCAGCCGATGCTCCACGGGCACGAGTACCGCATCCACGAAGCCGGGCTCGCGAACTGCGACCAGATCATGGAGTACGGGATCATGCTCCCGTGTCATCCGACGATGACGCGGGAAGACTGCGAGTATCTGTATCAGGTGATCGGGGATTTCCTCGAAGCCGACGGTGAAGTCACCGCGAAGCGAGGGGGCTGATGAGCGATTCGGTAACGCTGCCCGAAACCATGCGCGCGTTGCGCGTGCACGAGTACGGCGAAAACCCCAGCGAAGTGCTGAAGCTGGAATCGATCCCGGTTCCCGAACCCGGGCCGGGGGAGTTGCTCGTTCGCGTCGCGGCGATCCCGCTGAATCTCAACGACATGGAGCGCGTGAACGGGCGCAACATGATGGTGCGACCCGAACTCCCCAGCACCCCCGGCATGGAGGTGATGGGAACCGTCGTCGCCGCAGGCCCGGGGGGCGACGGGGAAGTCGGTCGACGCGTTTCGGCCATGCCGAAGCAAGCCGTGGGTGGGTTCGCGGAATACGCCATCTGCCCCGCGGTGTCGGCCTTCGACGTGCCCGAGGAGATCGCATTGCCCGACGCGGCGGCGCTCTACTTCCCATTTCATCTCGCCTGGATCGGTCTCTTCGATCGCGCGGGGTTGCAGGCGGGTGAGAGCGTGTTGATCCATGCAGCGGCCGGCGGTTCGGGAAGCGCGGCGATACAGCTCGCGAAGGATGCGGGGGCCACCGTGTTCGCCGCGGTCGGTTCCGCCGAGAAGGTCGACCTGTGCCGCGAACTCGGGGCCGACCACGTGATCGATACGAGCAGTGAAGATTTCTGTGAAGTCGTCCTCGAAGCGACCGCGAACCGCGGCGTCGACGTCGTCTTCGACAATGTCGGTGAAGCGGTGATGGAGAAGTCCATCCACTGCACGGCCTACAACGGTCGCTACGTCATGATGGGTTTCGCGTCGGACAAGTCGGTGGCCGATGAGAAGCTCATCGTCCCTCGCCGCGTCGCAACGGGCAACATACATCTCTGTGGTGTGCTGCTCGCCTATGCAGACGCAACGATGGGTCCCATGATGAAGAAGGCGATGGGGTGGAACTTCATTCCCGCCGAACGCGGCGCCGAAATCCAACGCGAGATCGTCGAGCGTGTACTCAACAAGCGCGTGCGCCCGGTGATCGGAAACGTCGTCGATTTCGAAGAACTCCCCGGAGCCCTCGAGGCGATGCGCGATCGCAAGACGACGGGGCGCACGATCGTGACGACCGGACTGGGCTAGCCCTCGGCCTCCTTTCGCAACCAGTTGCGCGGGTCGACACCGTCGATGTTGCCCATCGGGCCGAGCATGCTGTAGCCGAGCATCCGCTGGATGCGCTCCGAGCAGCGTGCGGCCACATCGGCGGGGATCGAGAGGGAGAGGTTCTCGAACTGGCGTAGCCACGGTTGGCAGTAGATGATCGAAACGCCGAGACGCGTGCGATCGCTCTTGTTCGCGCCGCCCCCATGCATGACGCCACCGAGATAGACGAGTACCGAGCCGGCCTCCATCTCGACCGAGATGGCATCGTCCTCGTTCACGATGCGATCCGCTTCGAAGAGATGACTTCCCGGCACGACCCGTGTCCCGCCATTGGCGGCGTCGAAATCCTCCAGGGCCCAGACCGTGCTGAAACCCTGGGGCGGGCGGGGCCGCGGGGGCGCGCCGGCATCGTCGTCGCAGTGGAGCGCCTGGGCCTGTTCGCCGGGATGGATCTTGATCGCCTGCACGCTCGAAAGCAGAAAGTCTTCGTGCAGGAAGGCCTCTCCGAT
>JANQEL010000221.1 GCA_028278345.1 Myxococcota bacterium | reverse complement strand
AGGGGCGCCCAATATAGGACAGGCCGATTCCCTCGCCGCAGCCTGCTCATGGACATCTCCCGAGGCGATCTCGGAGAAAAACCCCGTATTCGAGCGGGCCCATTCGACCGATGCAGGGCCATGTTCTGGAACAAGTCGAAAGGCGGGAAGAAGGGCGCGAAGAAGAAGGTGGCCGCCAGGAGCAGCACGGCGAAGAAGTCGGCCGGGAAGCCCGCAGACGGGCAGGCCCCGGTCTCGAGCGAGCAGAGCCTCGACCTGCTGGCCGACTTCCTGCGCATCTTCGGCGAGGGCGCCTTCGATCTCGAAGAGATAAGCGCCCCCGAGATTCGCGAGCGCTGCGACACCTGGGCGCGCCACCTGATCCTCGGCATCGAGCCCCCCGATCGCCCGGCCGAAGCCGACGATTGGGAAGGGGGTGCCAAGGCGCCGCGCGACCTGCCCGGCGTGCGCCGCTTCGTCGACGAAACGCGAAGCGAAGAGCATCGCTACGTGGGCAAGAGCTTCGGCAACATGTTCGAAGCGATCTGGGCCTTCATCGGCGGGCTGCGCCACACGCTCGTGTTCGACGAGCAGACCGATGCGCAGATCACCCATCGCATCCGGCGCCTCGAGAAGGCCGCCCAGGGCAACTCGACCGAGCGGCTGAAGCAGGAAGCCCTCGAAACCGTGAGCCTCGTGCGCGAGAGCATGGCGAATCGCGGCGACAACCAGCAGAAGCTCATCGCGAGCCTCGGCAACCGCCTCGAAGCGCTGCGAGCCGAACTCACCGTGGTGCGCGAGCAGGCGGCGTGTGACGACCTCACGGGGCTGTTCAATCGCGGTTCCTTCGACGAACACCTCGAACGCCTGGTCGATCTCCACAACCTCTTCGATCGCCCCGTTGCGCTCTTCATGATCGACATCGACCACTTCAAGTGGGTGAACGACACCCACGGCCATTCGGTCGGTGACACGGTGATCAAAGAGGTGGCGAGCAGCCTGGCGAAATCGTTCCTGCGCAAGGAGGACTTCGTGGCGCGCTTCGGGGGGGAGGAGTTCGCGGTGGTGCTCCAGGAGGGGCGGCTCGAGACGCTGAAATCCCTCGCCGAGCGGGCGCTCCAGCGGCTGCGCGACCTCGAGTTCGAGGTGGGCGGGGAACAGCTGCGGGTCACCGCCTCCCTCGGGATGGCGCTCGTCCACCCAGGAGAAACCGCCGCCAGGTGGCTCGAACGCGCCGACGCCGCCCTCTACGACGCGAAACAGGCCGGCCGCGACCGCGTCGTGATCCACCCGAGCGACCACGAGAACGCCTCGGAAGGCTGAGAACGGGGCGTCGAGACCCCCTCCGCGAGCGCCGAAAAGGGGAAATTCCCGAAGGATTTCGGGGGTCTCTTGCGACTCCGGGGGCGGCCTTCTACGATCCCGCGCCTCGCGCGAGGGCCACCCCCCGGCCGCATCCTTCGGCGCAGCCACGCTGCCGAGAACGCCGCGCGAAACGAACCGAGCGGGTTCGTCTTCAATCTCCCCGACGACCCCGCGCCAATCGAATCACCCGTATCAGAGCAAGTGGAGCCCCGATGGCCAAGACATCCCAGGTCAACCGAGACAACCGACGCAAGAAGCTCATCAAGCGTCACGCGGACAAGCGCGCCGAGCTGCGCGCCAAGTTGAAGGATCCGAACGTCTCGATCGAAGAGAAGCTCGAAGTGCAGGAGAAGTTCGCCAAGCTGCCGCGCAACTCCTGCCCGACGCGCCTCAACCGCCGCTGCGAGGTCTCCGGCCGCTCGAAGGCCTACTACCGCAAGTTCGGCATCTCCCGCATCGCACTTCGCGAACTGGCCCTTCGCGGCCAGCTCCCGGGCGTGCGCAAGAGCAGCTGGTAGGTCAAGCGATGAAGCCCGATACGCATCCCGACTATCACAAGGTTCTCTTCGTCGACTCCGCAACGGGAGACGAATGGATCAGCCGCTCGACCATGACGTCGAGCGAAACGCGCGAGATCGACGGCGAAGAGATTCCCGTGGTGAAGCTCGAGATCTCCGCCAAGAGCCATCCCTTCTGGACGGGCACCATGCGCGAGCTCGACGCCGACGGAAAGATCGATCGCTTCCGCAAGCGCTACGGCGGCAAGAAGAAGAGCTGAGCAGCACTCGCAGCATCAGCGTGGAACGGCGTGCCCTCGGGCGCGCCGTTCGTGTTTCCAGTGAAGGCCAACGACGATAGAGGGAGCGAAGCCATGGAGGCCTGGGTCGCGTGGTTCCACGAGCGATCTTCTGGGTCGGTCGTGAAGGCGGTCGCGGAGACCGCCGAAGCGCTGGGTTTCGACGGCGTCGCGCTGGCGGACCACATCGCGCTCCCGAAGGAGCAGAAGGCACGCCACCCCGTGATGGGCACCCCCTTCGATCCCCTCACCCCCAACCTCGATCCATTTACCGTGGCGGCCACGATGGGGGCGGTCTCCAGCCACCTGCGCTTCATGACCTATTCCCTCGTGTCGGGGATGCGGAACCCGTTCACGATCGCCCGACAGGCAGGCTCGCTGGCCGAATTGACGTCGGGCCGCTTCAACCTGGGCATCACGCCGGGCTGGAACACCGATGAGATGGAGCTACTCGGGCACGACCCGAAGACGCGGGGCAAGCGCTTCGACGAGGCTCTCGATGTCATTCGGGGCTTGTGGCGCGAAGACCTCTTCAGCTTCAAAGGTGAGCACTACTCATTCGAGGAGGTCGGCGTGTGTCCCCGCCCGACGGTGCCCCCTCCGATCCTGATCGGCGGCGACTCCCCGAAGTCGTTCCATCGGGCCGCGCGCTTCGACGGTTGGATCGGGATGACGATGTCGACCGACGAGGTCGCGAAAGTCGCCGAGATCGTGCGACGTGACGACGCGGACAAGCGCATCTACCTCATCGCATCCGAGCCGATGACGGACGACTACGTCGAGCGAGTCGAAGCCGCAGGGGTGGACGGACTCGTCCACATGCTCTGGCCGCCCGCGAGCGCGGAGCGTGAGGAAGCGGAACCGAAGTGCGAAGCCATGCGCGACTTCGCGAAGCGCTGGCTCTCTACCCGCTGAAGGCTCTCTACCCGCTGAGGGCTCTCTACCCGCTGAGGGCTCTCTACCCGCTGAAGGCTCGGCTAGCCGCGCAGGCTCTTGAGCACGCGGCGCTTGAGGCGCAGGCCCTCTTCGGCGAGCTCGCGGTCTTCGGTGTTGAGCAGGTAGGAATCGAGGCCGCCCTTCTTCTGCACGGTGCGCAGGGTGCGGGCCGCGACATCGAGGGAAATGTTGCAGCCGAGGGCGTCCGACGTGAGGGTCACCTTCTGCACGTTGGGCTTGAAGGTGCGCTTGGTGCGTCGCTTCGAGTGGGAAACGTTGTTGCCGAACTGGACTTTCTTGCCCGTGAGCGCGCACTGACTCATGACGGAATTCCTTGCCTGTCTGAAGCGATGACTCGCCGGTAGATGCTCTTGTTGGCTCGAGGCGCCGCGACACCGGGGTCGGCGAACGCAAGGCCCTGAAATCGGAGGGAAATCCTGGGGAGGGGGGCCCGAGCGGGGGCAAGGGATAGCCGCTGGCAAAGGGGCGGTCAAGCGCGTGGGAGCGCCCGCGAACGAGGGAGGGCGCCCGGCGACAACCCGCCGGACGCCCTCGGTTTTTCTCTCACCAGGATGGACTGGCTCGGGCTAGTTGGCCGGTACTGCGGCGACCGGGACATCCGACGCCTGGGGCAGGATGCGCCCGGCCATCTCGTGCTTGAGCTGCTCGAGCTCGCTGCGGGCCGCCTCGCGGCGGGCCTGGTCGCGAAAACCGCGAATCGTGGCTCGCATCTCGCTGCCCCCGATCTCGCGATCGAGTTCGCTCTCGGCGTTCATGCGCTCGATCTGTTCTCGCACGCCTTCGAGGGCGTCCATCTCGGCCTCGACCGAGAGCCCTTCCATGGCGCTCTGCAGCCGGCGGCGCGCCTTCGCGTTGGCCAGCGTCGCGAGCATGCGACCCTTCTCGCGGACCAACGACCGGATCTCTTCGCGGAAGCGCACGAGGTTGGCCTTGGCTTCGTCGGCCTGGGTGCGCACGGCGGTGAGTTCGCCCTCGGCGCGTTCGAGATCTTCGAACAGCGACTGCTTGTGCGAGATCAGGGTCAACGCGTTCTCTTCGTCACCGCGTGACATCGCGCGCTTGATCTCGTCGTGCAACCGCGCGATCTCGGCTCGACGATCGGCGATCTCGCCGTCGAGCTTGCTGCGCATGAAGAGGATGCCGGCCACGGCGTCCTTCAGTTCGCGGTATTGGGTGAGGCGTCCCTTGATGGCTTGCTCGTAAATGGCCTCGGGGCTCTCGAGTTCGCGGTCGCGAACCCAGACCGAGAACCAGCCCTTGATCAGGCTGCGCAATCGCGAAAAGACGCTGGCGGGTTTGGTCGTACTCATGGCGTACTCCTTTCTTTGAACGCACTTCGTGCGTTGAACTCCGCGGCGTTCGATCCATTCGGGTCGACCCGTCGGGTTCTTTGCTGCGAACGAAAACGCGGGGCCGTTCAGTTCGCTTCGTCGTCGGTCCACTGCTCGGCGCGGAGGTCGAGCTCGCGAATCTTCTGCTGAAGGCTCTGTCGCACCATCCCGATCTCACGGGCGGTCGCGGAGACATTGCCGTCGTTCTTGCGCAGCGCGGCCAGGAGGAAGTCGCGCTCGAAATTCTCGATCATCTGTTTCTTGACGTCGGCGAAGGCGGCGCCGGGGACGAAGCTGCTTTCGCCCGATGCGCTGACGACGGCTGCCGACGGGTCGAGTTGGAGATCGGCTTCTTCGATCTCGTCACCGCTCGAGAGCACCGCCGCCTGTTCGAGAACGTTGCCGAGTTCGCGCACGTTGCCCGGCCAACCGTGCTGCATCACCCGGGCCATCGCGCCAGGCGAAAGCGTCTTGCGTTCGCGCTCGAGGCGCTCGGCCACCTGGGTGAGGAAGCGTTCGCAAAGGGCGGGGAGATCTTCCCGACGTTCGCGCAGCGGGGGCAGGTCGATCTGCACCACCTTGAGGCGGTAGTAGAGGTCTTCGCGGAAGCGCCCGGCCTTCACCTCTTCTTCGAGGTTGCGATGGGTCGCGGCGACGACGCGCACATCGACCTCGACCGATTCGCCACCGCCGACGCGCTCGAACTTCCGCTCCTGCAGAACGCGCAGCACCTTGGCCTGGGTTTCGGAGGCCATGTCGCCGATCTCGTCGAGGAAGATCGTGCCGCCGTCGGCGACTTCGAATCGGCCTTCACGGCGTTTTTCGGCACCGGTGAAGGCACTCTTCTCGTGGCCGAAGAGTTCGCTCTCTACGAGTTCCTGGTTGATCGCCGCGCAGTTCACCGCGACGAAGGGGCGATCCTTGCGTGCGCTCGTGTTGTGAATGGCCTGGGCGACGAGTTCCTTCCCGGTGCCACTCTCGCCGCGGATCAACACCGTCAGGTCGGTTTCGGCGACCTTCTGGATGGTCTCGTACACACTGCGCATGCCGGAGCTCGTGCCCACGATGTTTTCGAAGCCGGTTTCGCGCTGCACGCGTTCGAGCAGCAGGCGGTGTTCGCGCTCGAGGCGATGGCGATCGAGGGCGCGCTTCACCACGACGCGGATCTCGTCGTTGTCGAAGGGCTTCGGGATGTAGTCTTCGGCCCCGGCCTTCATCGCCCCGACGGCGATCTTCTCGGAACCGTGGGCGGTGATCATCACGACCGCCGTTTCGGGGCGCAGCGCCTTCGCGCGTTCGAGCACCGCCATGCCGTCGGGGCCGCGGCCGAGCGCGAGGTCGGTGAGCACCAGATCGAAGACCTGGGCATCGAGGGCTTCGAGGGCCTTCTCGCCGTCTTCGGCGAGATCGACCTCGTAGCCTTCGCGCTTCAGCAAGCCGCTCAAGGCCAGGCGGATGGCGGCTTCGTCTTCGACGACGAGGAGTCGGGGCTTCATGAGGTGGCTCCGCTCGCTTGCTTCGGGAAGCGGACGATGAACTCGGCGCCACCTTCGGGCGCCGCTTCGACTTCGATCGAACCGCGGTGGGCGTCGACGAGCTTCTTCGTGATGGCGAGGCCGAGGCCCGTGCCGCCCTGTTTCGCTGTAAAGAAGGGAGTGAACATGCGCGCGCGGGTCTGGGCGTCGATGCCGTTGCCGTTGTCGCGCACTCGCACCCACACTTCGGTGCCCGCGAGGTTCTCGCCCATGGCGACCGAAACCTGTGGTGCTTCTCGCTGCGCGTCGTGAAGGGCATCGAACGCGTTGGTGACCAGGTTGATCATCACGCGGCGGAGCTTCTCGGCATCGCCTTCGAGGCGGCCATCGCAATCGAACTCGCGCACGATCTCGACGCCCTCGCGTTCGCCGCGATCCTTGAAGGTCTCGAGGGCGCTGTCGATGATGTCCCGCATCGAAACCGAGGCGCGATTGAACTCCTCGTCGCGCCCGTAGCGAAGCAGGTGCGAGATCGAGCGTTCGACGCGTTCGAGTTCGCCGAGTGCCACCTTCGCGTACTCGTCGTTGTCGATCGCGTCCGGGTCTTCGCCGATCTGCTGCAGCAGGCTCTTGGCCGCGGTGATCGGGTTGCGGATCTCGTGGGCGATCGAGGCCGAGAGCACCTCGAGGCTCTGCGCATGCTCGCCGGCGAGTTCCTGGCGTTCGCGGCTCACGTTCGCGTGGATGTGGCGGCTCATCTGTTCTTCGATCAGGCGTTCCTTCATGCGGGGTTCGACCAGGAGCCGGAACACACGGCGTCCGAACTTGAAGCACCAGTAGATGAAGGCAATCACGCCGACCGGGGTCAGGAAGACCAGCAGGAGCATTACGATGAAGCCCATCTTGCCGGCCTGGAGGAGCAGTTCGGCGCGGTCTTCAGCGACGATGCGGGCGTCCTCGTAGGCGCGCTCTTCGTCGCTCATCGCTTCGCGCTCGTCGACGTATTCGTACTGCTCGGCGTCCAGTTCGTAGGGGTCTTCGTCGTAGCCGCGGCGGGCTTCGCGGCGATGGGAGCGGCTGTGCGAATCGCTGCGTTCGCGCTGCTTCCTTCCCATCAGCTTCTCCTCCGCCTGGGCGGCTTCGAAATCGTCGTCGAATGTATCGAGGATCGACAGTCGCTGTCGCGTGGTCGTATTCATGCCTGTTCTCCCCGCACCTTGAGCGCCTTGGGGAAGGTCAGGAGGAACTCGGTGCCCGACGCGGTTTCGGCCTGCACCTCCATGCTGCCGCCGTGGGATTCGACGATCTTCTTCGACAGGGCGAGCCCGAGGCCGGTGCCGTCTTCCTTCGTGGTGTAGAAGGGATCGAAGATGCGATCGCGCAGCTCGGAAGAGAGCCCGGGGCCGTTGTCGCGGAAGCGCAACCACACCTCGGTGCCCGCGAGGTTCTCGCCCGCCATGATGACGATGCACGGGGTCTCGGCGGGGTTCTCGCCGAAGGCGTCCATCGCGTTTCGCAACAGGTTCACGAGTACGCGGCGCAGCTTCTCGGCGTCGCCTCGCATCGAACACGGGGCCGAGATCTCGACGTCGACTTCGATGTCTTGACTGTCGATGTGATCGCGCACCGCGGCCACGGCGGAGTCGATGATGTCGGGAAGGTCGACGGCCTCGAAGCGGAAGTCTTCGTCGCGGGCGTACTTCAGGAGGTGGGAGATCGAACGTTCGACGCGGTCGAGTTCTTCGAGCGCGACGCGCGCGTATTCCATGTTGTCCGACGAAACCGGGTCTTCGCCCATCTGCTGAACGAGGCTCTTGGCCGCCGTGACGGGGTTGCGGATTTCGTGGGCGATCGAAGCCGAGAGGGTTTCGATCGAGCGGGCGTTCTGGTGTTCGGTGCTCTGCAGTTCGTGCGTGCCGCGTTCGACGTGCCGCTCGAGTTCCTGGTCGATCCATTGCTTGCGAAGGCGGGGGCCGAGTAGGGCGGCCACGTAGTGGATCGTCGCCCTCGCCTGGGGGATCGGGATCTCGATCCACTACGTGGCCGCCCTACTCGGCCCCCGCCTTCGCAAGCAATGGATCGACCAGGAACTCG
>JANQEL010000059.1 GCA_028278345.1 Myxococcota bacterium | reverse complement strand
GACACACGAGGAAAGCGCCAACCAGGCGGTGCTGTGCTCCTAGATGTCGGTGTTGCGAAGCAGTTTCCACCAGTTCGCCGACCGGGGAATTGGGGCCGTCGATGGGGCTCGATGTGTCCCTACTGATCGGCGAGGGAGGGGGCCGCGTCGAGATGACAGCGGGAATGGAGATTCACCCGATTCCGGAATCGTCGACGACGAAAACTCCGACCCCGATCGTCAAGTGGTGACGACCCCCGTCAGGGACGAGGCCTTGCAACGCCGCTTCGACGGAGTCGTGCTGAGCGAGGTAGTGAAGCGTCACGAACGTCGGTGGGACCGGTTCGATCTCCTTCCTCCTTCTCTCGCTGGCGCTCGCTCGCCTCGTCGCGATCGTCGACCCAGTGCATCGCGCTGGTACGCGTCGAGCGAAGTGCACCCGAACTCACGGCGCGGCGAGCATCGCCCAGACGCGTTCTTCCAGTTCGGCGACCTCGCGATCGCTGAGTCCGACGAAGCCGGCCTTCCGGATCCCGACGAACGCGCCGTTCGCCATGGCGAGCAGGATCCTCGGGTTGCCCGGAGCCATCTCGCCGCGCTCCTGGGCGCGGCGCACCACCGCTTCGATCTTGCCGAGCCCCTCTTCGGACATGGCCCGGCTCTCATCGTCGAGATACGACTCGTGATGGTGGGTCTCGAGGAACTTCACCGCCATCGGGTGCTCCTCGGCGAAGTTCCAGTTCACATGCCACATCACGCGGAAGATCTCGCGCGCCGAGTCGAGCGGGACGAGGGCCTCCGTCAATCGCGCGTGCAGTTTCCCCTTCCAATGGCGGTACACCGCGTTGGCGACATCCTGCTTGCTCTCCCAGTAGCGGTAGATCGTGCCGGCCCCGACGCCCGCCTTCTCGGCGATGGCCGGGACCGGTGTCTCACCAAAGCCACGCTCGCTGAAGAGGGCGAGCGCGGCGTCGAGGATCGCCTCCTGACGTTCAGGGCTGGGTAGTCGCGGTGACATTGGAGCGGATCTCCGTTCGTCTAGCGGGTCCGACCATAGCCGGGGCCGGTCGGGGCTCCTTTCCGAGCCGCTTGTCCGAGCGAGTGAGGTTCTGTATAACGGAATGAATATTCATTCTAAGACGCGCGCCCGGAGGTTTCAATGTCGAACTGGACGGAGAAAAAGGTCCCCTCGCAACTCGGCCGCACCGTTCTGATCACGGGTGCAAACAGCGGGATCGGCTGGGATGCGGCGCGGGTCCTGAGCGGGCGGGGCGCCCGAGTGCTTCTGGCCTGCCGCAGTGAACGGAAAGGGCAGGAAGCAATCGATCGCATCCTGGCGCTCCATCCGGAGGCCGATCTCGCCTTTCTACCCCTCGACCTGGCCGATCTCGCTTCGGTCGAAGCGGCCACGGACCACATCCGCGAGAGCCACGACCGTATCGACCTGCTCATCAACAATGCGGGCGTCATGGCCACGCCCCTGCAACGCACGGCGCAGGGTTTCGAGATGCAGTTCGGCGTCAATCACCTGGGCCACTTCGCGCTGACCGTTCGGCTGATGCCCCTGCTGTTGCGCACGGCGGGTGCGCGGATCGTAAACGTCTCGAGCACGGCACACCGCTTCGGGCACATGCGTTTCGAGGACCCGCAGTGGGAGCAGGACTACCGGCCGTGGGCCGCCTATGGGCAGAGCAAGCTCGCCAACCTGCTCTTCACCTACGAACTGGCTCGCCGCCTCGAGGGCGCGGGGCAGGGCTGCGCGGCACTGGCCGCCCACCCGGGCGGCTCGAAGACGAACCTGGGGCACGAGAATCCGGGCGGCGTCCTCAATACGTTGCTGCACCTCTCTCGTCCGCTCCTCGAACGGTTCCTGCTCCAAAGCTCGGCCATGGGGGCGCTCCCGACACTTCGCGCGGCTGTCGATCCGGATGCGCGCAGCGGCGAGTACTACGGGCCCAGTGGCTTCAACGAGCAGACGGGTTTCCCGGTTCGCGTCGACTCGAACACACGATCGAAGGACGTCGATGCGGCGCAGCGGCTGTGGCAGCTCTCTGAAGGCTTGACGGGCGAGAAGCTCGATCTCACGACGGCCTGAACCGAACACGAGGAGGACACGAGATGAAGTATCGATTGATGGGCAACAGTGGACTGCGCGTTTCCGAGCTGGCGCTCGGCGCGATGACGTTCGGCACCGAGGGATGGGGCGTCGAGGCGGAAGAGAGCCGCAAGGTGTACGACGGCTTCCGCGAGGCCGGGGGAAACTTCATCGACACCGCGAACATCTACAGCCGCGGTCGCAGCGAGGAGTTCCTGGGCGAGTTCATGAAGGGCGATCGCGATCGCATCGTCCTGGCCACCAAGTTCACCGGGCCCACGCGCGGGCGCGACATCAACGCCTCGGGCAACAGCCGCAAGAACATGATGGACTCGGTGCACGCGAGCTTGAAGCGTCTGCAGACCGACTACATCGATCTCTACTGGGTGCACGCGCGCGACTTCACGACACCGGTCGAGGAAATGATGCGCGGTCTCGACGATCTGGTGCGCATGGGCAAGGTGCTCTACGTGGGCATCTCGGATACGCCCGCCTGGGAGGTCGCTCGGGCCAATACGCTTGCCGACCTACGTGGCTGGAGCCCGTTCGTCGGCCTGCAGATCCGCTACAGCCTGCTCGACCGCGCAGTCGAGCGAGATCTCCTGCCGATGGCCAGGGCCCTCGATCTCTCGGTGACGCCCTGGGATACGCTCGGCTCGGGCATCCTCACCGGCAAGTACAATCGCGATGCAGAGACCCATGGCCGGGCCACGATGCGAGGACGCGTGCGGGAACGTGACCTGGGTATCGCGGGCGAAGTGATGAAGGTGGCGGAGGAACTCGGTCGCACCCCGGCGCAGGTGGCCCTCAACTGGGTGCGGCAGGGCGAGGGCGTGATCGTCCCGCTGGTGGGCGCGCGGACCCGCGAGCAACTCGACGACAACCTCGGCTGTCTCGAGTTCACCCTCTCGGCCGCGCACAAGCAGCGCCTCGACGAGGCCAGCAAGATCGAGCTGGGCTTTCCGCACGACTTCCTGAAGCAAATGGTGCCGAGGGTCGTCGACGACCACCACGCGTGATGGGACGGTAGAGTGATCGAATGCGTCGGTGTTTGATCGTCGGAGTCTGCGTTGCGCTCTTGATTGTGTTCAGCCTTGGGTGCGTGTCGTGGTGGCTCGAGCGCCGGGAGACACACGAACCCTCTTTACTGGCCTTTGCCGAACACTGCGCGTCGTGTCACGGCAGCGAACTCGAGGGAAGCGATCTGGGACCTCCACTCGTTGGGGTGGATCTGCAGAACGGCGATAGCACGGAAGCGTTGATCCGTGCCGTCGGTGCCGGTTATCCCGAGCGCGGCATGCCGGGCTTTGGCCAGAGCCTGCCTCCCGAGCTCGTGAAGGGGCTTGCGCTCTTCGTCAGCGAGCAGCGCCAGGACTTCGGTACCACGTCGCAGTCCTGGGAGTCACGCATTCCCGACGGCCCACAGCGAGCTCGTGACCACGACTTCCGGGTCGAGGTCGTCGCGAAGCTCGCCAGCCGTCCCTACTCGATCGCTCCGCTCCCGGATGGTCGCATCCTCGTCAGTGAGATCGTGCGCGGCCTCTCCGTCATCGACTCGGAGGGAAACCAGGGGCCGCTCATCGCCGACACACCGCGGGTCTGGGATCCGATTCTCAGCGCCGACAACAACTACGTCATGATGGGGATCGTGCTCGACCTCGCGCTGCATCCGGATTACGACGACACCGGCTGGATCTATCTCTCGCATACCCACCGTTGCCAACTCGATTGTGGATTCCTGCTTCCGAAGTCGATGGTGCAGGTGGTTCGTGGCCGCATTCGTGAGGGACGGTGGGTCGACCAGGAGATCATCTGGTCGGTGGACCCGGGTCTCTACACGGTCGTCCCCGACAACGTCTCGGCTGGCCGCCTCGCCTTCGACCACGATGGCCACGTCTATGTCTCGATCGGTGGAAAGGCCACTTACGATTGGGTGCAGTGGCTCGACAAACCCACGGGCAAGATCCACCGGGTGCGCGAAGACGGCACCGTGCCGGCCGACAATCCATTCGAGCCCGAGGATGAGATCTCCACCGCGAATACGGTCTGGAGCTACGGACACCGGACACCCCAGGGCCTCGCCACCCACCCCGTGACCGGTCAGATCTGGGGCACCGAGATGGGGCCCCGCGGTGGCGACGAAGTGAACCTCATCGTCCGGGGTGGCAACTACGGCTGGCCCATGTTCACGAACGGCCTCGACTACGACGGTGAGCCCGTCACGATCGGTGAGGAACTCGGGCTCGAACTCGCCCTCGAGGACACCATTGCGCCCATCGTCGATTTCACGCCGGCTCCCGCGATCTCGAGCTTCGAGTTCTATCGAGGCCAGGCATTTCCCGCCTGGGAGAACGACCTGATCGTGGGCAGCCTGCGAGCACGCACGCTCTATCGCCTGCGGATTCGGGGTGGGGAACTCGTCGATCAGGAGAAGCTACTCACCGGCCTTGCACGCATCCGCGACGTGGAAGTCGGAGCGGATGGCTTCGTGTATCTACTCCTCGAGCACGGGGAGCTGGGCACGATCGTGCGCCTCGTTCCGAGCGACGCGAGGGTGTGATGCCTCAGACGACGCCGTAGCGAATCAGCGACTCGGCGGTCGCGATGACCGCCTGGTCGGCCGGGATCAGGTCGCGGCCGAGCAGCTTTTTCACCTTCTCGGGCGAAGCGACTCGGCGCTTTCCGAGTTCCATGGCGATCGTCTTCATGTCCCCGACGAAGAGGGCGAGCAGGCGGACCAGGAAGTCAGGCATCCGACGCGTCGAGATCTTGGAGGCACGCTCGGGGAAGCGCTCGCGCAGCAACCGGGCGAGGTCCCCGAATTCGTAGAACTCGTCGGCGAGGATGTAGCGCTCGCCGATTGCCCCCGGATCGTTCATCGCGGCGATGTGCGCGGCCGATACGTCGCGGACGTCGACCAGCTGCACGCCTACGCTAGGCAGCATGGGGTACTTGCCGTTCATCATGTCGGAGATGACCCCGACCGAGGTCTTCACCTGTTCGGAAAGGATCGGTCCGTAGACGCCTACGGGGTTGATCGCGGTGAGTTCGAGGCCCTTTCCCTCACCATTCGCGAAATCCCAGGCGGCGCGTTCGGCCAGCGTCTTCGAGGCCGGGTAGGCAGCGCAATCGGCCGTGTTCGAGGGATCGGTCCAGTGCTCCTCGGTCAGCAACTCGGGCAGATCGTTACCCCAGCCGTATGCGATGGCAGCGCACGAAGAGGTCAGGACCACGCGGCGCACACCGGCGCGGTGCGCGGCACGCAGAACGCGAAGCGTTCCCTCGCGAGCCGGGCGGATCAGGTCGTCGGGGTGCTTCGGTGCGGCCAGCGGGAAGGGCGACGCGACGTGGTGGATCACGTCGATGCCTTCGACGGCTTCAGCCCAGCCCGCGTCGGACTCGAGGTCGGCAACGGCAAGCTCGATCTCGGCCGCGCGCGGGCTGTGGGCGGCGAGCGTCTTCTTCAGCGCTTCGCCCTTCTCGAGTGAGCGGACCGTGCCGCGCACGTCGTCTCCCCGTTCGAGGAGGTCGACGATGAGCTGTTGTGCGATGAAGCCTGAGGCTCCGGTGACGAGGATCTTCTTGGGCATGGTCGCTCCTGTCGGCTTGGCGCTTTCTGACTCGCTCTCGTTGATGACCGATGGACGGTAACCGAGGCACGCTCGCGGAGCTGTTGCTCAGCCTGGTGCAGCTCCATCATGCGCTC
>JANQEL010000032.1 GCA_028278345.1 Myxococcota bacterium | reverse complement strand
GGATCATCGGGAAGACGTTGTCTTCCTTCACCACTTCGGCGACCACCAGGCACGGCCCCTCGTCGTAGTCCTGCGCTTCCTGCAGGATTCGATCGACATCCGCCGGGCGGCGAATGCGGAAGGCCTTGATGCCGTAGGCCTGTGCGAGCTTCACGAAGTCGGGGTTGCCCTCGAGATCCACGCCCGAGAGGCGATTCTCGAAGAACATCTCCTGCCACTGCCGCACCATGCCCAGGTAGTTGTTGTTGATGACGAGGCACTTCACCGGGAGATCGTGGATCTGCGCGGTGGCGAGCTCGGCCTGGGTCATCTGGAAACCGCCGTCGCCGCAGATCGTCCACACCTTCTTGTCGGGGCAGCCGAACTGCGCACCGATCGCCGCGGGAAGCCCGTAGCCCATCGTGCCGGCGCCACCCGAACTCAGCCAATGGCGGTTGTTCGTGGAGAGGCAGAACTGCGCGGCCCACATCTGGTGCTGACCCACGTCGGTCGCGATCACCGCGTGGCCCTGGGTGAGGGCGTGAAGACGATCGAGCACGTGCTGTGCGCGCAGGCCGCCCTGTTTCGGGTATCGCAGCGGATACTGCTTTCGCCACGCGGCGCACTGGTCGAGCCATTCTTCCGTATCCGCGGGCTCGATCAGGGGCAGCAGGTCTTCGACGGCCAGCCGGGCATCACCTTCGATGAAGACGTGGGGCTGCACGATCTTGTTGTGCTCCGCCGGGTCGATGTCGACGTGGATCTTGATCGCGTCGGTGCAGAACTCGTCGAGCTTGCCCGTGATGCGATCGTCCCAGCGCGCACCGATCGACATGATGAGGTCGCAGCCATCGACGGCCTTGTTCGCATAGGCGGTGCCGTGCATGCCCAGCATGCCGAGGTGCAGGGGATGCGTCTCGTCGGTGGCGCCCTTGCCGAGCAGGGTGTTCACGATGGGCGCGCGCAGCCGTTCTGCGAGGCTCATGATCGACTTGCCGGCGCCCGAGATCACCGCGCCATTGCCCACGTAGAGCACGGGGCGCTTCGAACTCTTCAGATAGGCGGCGGCTTCTTCGATCGCGCTCGCATCCGCGCGGCCGGGAATCGTGTAGCCGGGTAGTTCGAGATCCTCTTCGTCGACGAACGGGGCATCGCACTCGCCCTGGGTCACGTCCTTGGGCAGGTCGATCAGCACGGGGCCGGGCCGACCCGTGGTGGAGAGATAGAAGGCTTCCTTCGCGACGCGCGGGATGTCGGTCGGATCCTTGACGAGATAGCTGTGCTTCACGACGGGGTAGGTGAGGCCCGTGACGTCCGCTTCCTGGAACGCGTCGGTGCCGAGAAGGGGCGCGATCTGCTGGCCGCAGAGCACCACCATGGGGACCGAATCCATCTGGGCGGTGAGCAGGCCCGTGATGGTGTTCGTGGCCCCGGGGCCCGAGGTCACGAGGACGACACCGGGTTTTCCCGTCGCCCGGGCGTAGCCATCGGCCATGTGGGTGGCGCCCTGTTCGTGGCGCGTCAGCACGAGCTTGATGCGAGAATCGACGAGAGCGTCGAAGATCGGCATCGCAGCTCCGCCGGACAGGCCGAAGATGTACTCGACGCCCTCTCTTTCGAGGCATTGGATCAGCTTTTCGGCACCAGTGGGAAGTACGGAGTCCATATTTCGATTTCCCTGCGACGAGAGTCGCCAGATTCTGGGGTTCAGGTGGAGTTGCAGCGGGCTCGAGTCGATCTTTCGAGGCTTCTGATGGGGTGGATCGACGAATTCGGGCGAATATTGCGAAGTTTTCGCGTCTATACCAATCGAAATCGGGTTCTATCGAGAAAAATGGTCGATTTTCACGGGATCGCCTCATGATGGAGGCCGATCTCTGCCGAAATCGACGATCTTTGGTCTCGGGGATCGAGATCGAGTCCATCCGGAGGACGAGCTGGTGGCACTGGACCGGATCCACGGCGAACTCGAGGGGCGATGCGCGCCATGGCGAGCCACGGGAGGAGAGATCGCCCGTCGATCGAGCGCGGGGCGAGCCCCGTCGGTCGCGGCGCGCCCCGGGCCTCCGCCTTGCCCATGTGCGGGTCGCATCGATGCTGCAACCAAGGAGGCCGAGACCGAGACCCGCTTCGCCATCGCGTAGATGACGAACGGGAATTGCGCGATCTCGTCGTCGTCATGCGGTGTCGAGTGAAATGGGGATGCGCATGTTGCGCATACGTGTTGCCCTCGGATGTGGTGTTGATTTGATGCAGCGGCTTGCCGATCGAAACGATAATCTGGCTCAGCTTTTGGAACGATTCTTGCGCAGGCGGTTCGAGGCGCGGTTCTGGGAAGTTCGGAAGCGGGCACGGCTGGGAAGAAGGCTGGGAAGAGAGAGGGGGTTCGACCCGTGATGAATTCGGCCAACAACGAAGCAGGTCCCACGACGACGAACGCGAACGCTTCGCTGCATCGGCGCTCTTCCATTCGATCGCGCGTCGTCGCACTTGCACTGGCCATCGCACTGGTCGTGGCTTCGGCTTCACCGGCGTTCGCGGACCGCTACGACAAGAAGCGCGCCGGTCATCCGCTGCGGATCGCCGCGTATATCATCTATCCCGTTGGCGCATTGCTCGATGTCCTGATCATGCGCCCCGCCCACTGGCTGATCAGCCAGGAGCCGTTCAAGAGCGCGGTCAACCACGAAGACTGATCGGGCGCGCCGTCGGCTGTGTGCCGACGCGAGCACGGGGCATCGACCTTCACGCGGCAGCGTGAAACCCACACAAGCGAGTACAACGCACGGAGATCGCGGACTTGACACGGGAACGAAAATTGCATTCCCGCACCGGAACCATCGCTCTCGCGCTGGCTCTCGTCGCCGCGCTGTGGGTCTCCGCCGCGGCGGTGGCCGAGCCGGCTCCCGAACTCGACGTGCGCGGCATGACCTTCGTGGCCAGTCGCGCGGACAACAACTCGCTGATCCTTCGCGCCGAACGCGCGCGCTTCGATACCGACGAGAAGCTCGCCTATCTGCGCGATGTCGACGCCGAGATTCCGCCCACCGCCGAGCAGCGCGGCTTCCGCATGTGGTGCGACGCCAGCGTGGTCGACCTCGCTTCGAACGACTTCGAAGCCACCGGCAATGTGCACGGCCAGGCCGATAGCGGCGAGCGCTTCGAGGCGGAGTGGGTGCGCTACGACCACAGCCGCGGGGTGTTGTTCACCGACTCGCCGGTCGTGATCGTGGACCGCGGCACGACGGTCGAGGGTGGCGGCTTCGACTACGACATCGACTCGCGCAAGTTCCAGCTTCGCGGGGGTGCCAAGGTGGTCCAGGATCTGCAGCACGAGGAAGAGGCGGACGAAGCGACGGAGGAGGGCGCACCGTGATGTCCCCGACCTCGTCGAGATCATTCTGGTGCGGGGTCGCCCTGATCGCGGCCGCCATCGCATCATTGACGGCCTCTGCGGAGGAACCCGGTGTGGCCGTGCTGGTCTCGCCCTTCGTCGAAGCCTCCCTGGGTGCGGCACCCGAGGTCGTTCCGAGCATCGAGTCGCGGATCGCCGCGCGCATCTCCGCCGTCGCGAAGGGCCGGGGCATTGCCGAGTTCGACATCACGCGTTTCGAGGCGAAGCGGCTCGAAGCCGACGAGGTGCGCGCCCGCGCGCGCGACGAGGGCGTCGATTACGTCCTGGTCGGACGCTGGCGCCCATCCGGGAAAGCACAGCAGACGCGCCTCGGCCTCGAGTTGCGATCGGGGCATTCGGGCGCCGCCGAACATCGCTACGCGCTGCGCTTCGATGAGGATCGACCCGCCCCGGAGAAGATCGAAGCCGAGGTCTCACGGGTCGTGCTCGCGATGATCGATGATCTCGGCCTCTACGATCCGCCGGCCGACGTCGCGGCGGGCCCGGACGCAACCCCCGCGCAACCGCCGGCGAAGCGCAAGCGCACCGACTTCCTTCGCGTGCAACGCGACGAGCCGATCGAGATCAACTCGGAAGACCTCGAGTTGCGGGCGATCGGCGAGACCAAGCACCTGATCTTCCGCCGCGACGTGACCGTGGTGCAGGGGGACATGGAGATGGTCGCGGGCTACCTCGAGGCCTTCTATCCCGAAGGCGCCTCCCAGCCCGATCGCCTCGACGCCCGCGAAGCCGTACGCGTGCGCGAGGGCGACATGGAGGTGCGCTGTCACCAGGCCACCTACCTGCGAGACGCCGAGCGGGTCATCTGCCGCGGCGACGCGCTGCTGGTGCAGGGCTGCGACGAGGTGCGCGGCAAGGAGATCGAGTTCCACATCGAAGAAGAGCGCGTCGAGGTGAAGGGCGCCGCTTCGGTGGTGCTGCGTCTCGAAGAAGAGCCGGGGGGCGAGGGCTGTCTCCAGGGAGGCGCGGGATGAGCGAAGCCGCCACCGCGCCCGAATCCCTGGTCGCCGAAGGCCTGGTGAAGCGCTACGGCGAGAAGCGCGCCGTCCACGGCGTGAGCCTCGAGGTGCATCCCGGTGAGGTGGTGGGGCTGCTGGGCCCGAACGGCGCAGGCAAGACCACCACCTTCAACATGATCGCTGGCAGCGTGCGTCCCACCGAGGGGCGTGTCTTCCTGGGTGAACGCGAGATCACAGGCCTGCCGATGTACCGGCGCGCACGCCTCGGGCTCACCTATCTGCCGCAGGAGCCCTCGATCTTTCGCAAACTGTCGGTGGCCGACAACGTGAACGCGATCCTCGAGACCGTCGAGCCCAATCGCGCGAAACGCCGCGAACGCCTCGCGCAACTCCTCGCGGAACTCGGCCTGACCGAGAAAGCTTCGAGTCGCGGGGATTCACTCTCTGGCGGAGAGCGACGCCGCGTCGAGATCACGCGCGCACTGGTGCTC
This sequence comes from Myxococcota bacterium, assembly GCA_028278345.1. Lineage (GTDB taxonomy): Bacteria > Myxococcota_A > UBA9160 > UBA9160 > UBA4427 > DUBZ01. The sequence continues at coordinate 18,285 of JANQEL010000032.1, read as the reverse complement.
GACCCGCGCTTCATCCTGCTCGACGAGCCGTTCGCCGGCGTCGATCCGATCGCCGTGATCGACATCCAGAAAATCATCGAGCAATTGAAAGATCGCGGAATCGGGGTGGTGATTACGGATCATAATGTCCGTGAAACACTCTCGATCTGCGAGCGGGCCTACATCATCAAGGACGGAGAGATCCTGCGCCTCGGAACGCCGGCCGAAATTGCCGACGATCCGCGCGTGCGAGAAGTGTACCTGGGACAGAACTTCCGATTGCATTGAACGAAGCGCGAAACGGGCTGCTAGACAGCCGGTGACTCGCCGATACACAGTACAAACGAGGGACGGAGCGCCAATTTCGTGGCCATCGAACTGAAGCTACAGCTCAAGATGTCGCAACAGCTCGTGATGACGCCGCAACTGCAGCAGGCGATCAAACTGCTGCAGTTGAATCGGCTCGAGCTGGTGAACGTCGTGCAGCAGGAGCTGACCGAGAACCCCGTCCTCGAAGAAGTCGAAGGCGACGAGGATCCGACCCCCGGCGAGATCGCCGACATGACCCCGGGCGAGGAGCAGGGGGAGGCCGGGAGCGAAGGGGAGAGCACGGCGGAAAGCGCCGACGCCGACCCCGCGGCCGCCGAGCTCGAGGGCCTGCCCGACGACTTCATCAAGACCCTCGACGGCACGGTCGCCGATGCTCCGGGCGAAGCCCCGGCCGAGACGCCCGACGCGATGGCCGAGATGGCGGCCGACCTCACCGCCCCCAGCGAGGCCGAAGCCGCCGCCGCCGATGCCGAAGCGAGCAACGAAGAGAAGATCGCGGACATCGAGTGGGAGAACTACATGGACGCCAACCCGCAGACCGGGTTGGCGACGAACAATCGCGAAGACGAACAGCAGCGCGTGCTCGAAGCGACGCTCACGCGCCGGGCCACTCTCGCCGAACACCTCGAGTGGCAGCTCCAGCTCTCGGTCTTCACCGATGCGGAGCGCGAAGCCGCGCGCTGGATCATCGGCAACCTCGACGACGACGGTTATCTCCAGGCCAGCGTCGAAGACGTCGCGCGTCAGAGCGGCGTCGCCCTCGAAGAGGTCGAGAGCGCGCTCTCCCTGGTCCAGAAGCTCGATCCCACCGGCGTGGCCGCCCGCGATCTGCGCGAATGCCTGATGCTCCAGCTCGACGCGCTCGAAGAAGTGAGCCCGCTGGTGAACCGCATCGTGCGCGATCACTTCGAGCTGCTCACCAAACGCGACTTCCGGGGGCTCACGCGCAGCCTCGGCGTCGCGATCGAAGACGTCGCCGACGCCTGCAAGTTCATCCAGGGGCTCGAGCCGCGACCCGGCCGCGCCTTCTCGGGCGACGATCCCATCTACATCACCCCCGACATCTACGTCTACAAGGTCGGGGACGAGTTCCACATCCTGCTCAACGAAGACGGCCTGCCCAAGCTCCGCGTGAACCGCATGTACAAGGACGTCGTCGCCAAGGATGGCCTCGCCTCGAAGGACGAGAAGGAATACGTCCACGACAAGCTGCGCAGTGCGATCTGGCTGATCCGCTCGATCCACCAGCGCCAACGCACGATCTACCGGGTGATGGAGAGCATCATCCGTTACCAGCGCGAGTTCTTCGAAAAGGGCATCAACTACCTGCGCCCGCTCAACCTGCGCGACGTGGCCGACGACATCGAGATGCACGAGTCGACGGTCAGCCGCGTCACCACCAACAAGTACGTCCACACGCCCCAGGGCATCTTCGAGCTGAAGTACTTCTTCAACTCGAGCATCGCGACGGTGGGCGGGAACGCGGTGGCGAGCGAGAGCGTCAAGGAGAAGATCCGCAAGATCATCGCCAACGAGGACTCGCGACGGCCGCTCTCGGACCAGAGGATCGCCGAGATGCTCAAATCGGCGAACATCGACATTGCGAGGCGCACCGTCACGAAATACCGCGAGGCGATGAACGTGCTGTCCTCGACGAAACGCCGGCAGGTGGGATAGGCTGCCGCCCGCCGAGCCGGACTGAGAGTCAGAAACCAGCGGTAACCGGCCGCGGAGACAGGGCGTAGAAAAAGGGCCCGGGAGAAAGGCCCCCGAGAAAGGCCCCGGAGAAGACCCGTGAAGATCATGGACATCCTGGTCAAGGACGCCGTCATCCTCGATCTCGCCGCCACCGAGAAGAACGCGATCCTGCAAGAGATGAGTTCTGCCCTCGCCGGGGCCGAGCCGTCGGTCGACGCCGATCGGCTGCTCGAAGTGTTGATCGAGCGCGAGGGTCTCCAGAGCACGGGCATCGGCGAGGGGGTGGCCATCCCCCATGGCAAGATGGCCGGCCTCGACAAGCTGATGGCCTCCTTCGCGCGCAGTCCCGGCGGCATCGACTTCGATTCGATCGACGGGCAACCCACGCAGCTCTACTTCCTGCTCGTGGTGCCCGAGCAGAGCGGTGGCCAACACCTCAAAGCGCTCGCGCGCATCTCGCGTTTCTTCCGCGATTCGGCGTTTCGCGACAAGTTGATGGACGCGCGCAGCAAGGACGACATCTTCCGCGCGATCGAGGAAGAGGACGCCAAGTTCTAGCGGCCACGCCGCGAGGGGGGAGGGTGGAGACCCAGATCCACGGCGCACTCGTCGAGGTCTCGGGTCTCGGCGTCGCGCTGACCGGCCCGAGCGGCATCGGCAAGAGCGAGTGCCTGCTCGAACTCGTGCGTCGGGGGCACAAACTCGTCGCCGATGACGTCGTACGCCTGCGCCGGGTCGAACGCGGATCCGGAGTCGTCGAGCTGGTGGGGTCCGCGCCGCCTTCCATTCGTCACTACCTCGAGGTCCGCGGAGTGGGTCTGCTTTGCATCCCCGATCTCTACGGGAGAGAATCTGTCCTCGATGAACACAGCGTCGATCTCGTCTGTCGCCTCGAGAAGTGGCGCCAGGGTGCGCAATACGAGCGAGTGGGGCTCGATCGGCCGTGCGAGGAGCTGGCCGGAGTCTCGGTTCCCACCCTCGTCATCCCGATGCGGCCGGCCACGAGTGCGGCGACGATCGTCGAGGTGGCGAGTCGTGACGAACTGCAACGGCGCGCGGGAAACAACGCAGCCCGCCGCCTCGACGAGAGACTGCGCAGCGGTGAATTCGATGACGAAGCGATGCCCGACGCTTCCGACGATCAGGTGAAGGCGTGAGCGAAACCAGGGAACGACAGAGCATCGTATTCGTGAGCGGGCTTTCGGGCAGTGGCAAGACGACTGCGATGGCGGCCCTCGAAGACCTCGGCTTCTACTGCGTCGACAACCTGCCCGCGGCCCTCGCGGTGCAGTTCCTCGACCTGTGCCGCAAGACGACGCCGCCGATCGCCAAGATCGCCCTGGCCCTCGACGCGCGGGAAGAGAGCTTCCTCGCGACGCTGCCCGAAACGATCCAGGAGCTGCGCGCGCGCGGCGCCGAAGTCGAGGTCTACTTCCTCGATTGCAGCAGCGACGTGCTCGAGAAGCGCTACCGCGAAACCCGCCGGGTGCATCCGCTCTCGCCCGGGGGCAGCGTGGCCGACGGCATCGAGCGCGAGCGCGAGGCCCTCGCGATCGTCTCGAGTCTCGCCAACCACGTCCTCGACACCAGCGCAATGAACGTCCACCAGCTGAAGGAGGCGATCGTCCGTTCGATCACCGGGGCGGAGAAGCAGACCCTCGTCAACGTGGTCTCCTTCGGCTTCCGCTACGGCACGCCGACCAACCTCGAGTTGTTGTTCGACATGCGCTGCCTGCCGAACCCGTATTTCGAGGAGCACCTCCGCGCCGGCTCCGGCCTCGACCACGACGTCGCGGCCTACGTGCTCGAAAGCGAGCTGGGTGGCGACCTCTACGGGCGCATCTGCGAGCTCGTGCGATTCCTGCTTCCCCTCTACGACAAGGAGGGGAAGGCGTACCTGACGATCGGCATCGGCTGTACCGGCGGGCGCCATCGGTCGGTCGCCGTGGCCACGGCCCTCGAACGCGCATTGCGCGAACAGGGCCGGCAGGCCAATCTCGAACACCGAGACATCGCGCGCGCGGGACCGCTCACGCGCGACGTCACGGCGGGGGGTTCGTCGACATGAAGTCCGAAACGAAGAGCAACAAGATCGGCGTCGTGATCGTGACGCACTACGAACTCGGCGAGCAGATGCTGCACGCCCTGCGTTCGATCATTCCGAACGCTCCCGAGTTCTACGCTGTTTCGATTTCGCCGGATCAATCCGTCGACGAGATGCGCGCGGCCATCTCCACGCACCTCGACAAGGCCGAGGGAGGCCACGGGGTGCTGGTGCTGACGGACATGTTCGGAGGGACGCCTTCGAACATCGCGCTCTCCTTCCTGGGCGAACGCGTGCTCGAGGTGGTGACCGGCGTGAACCTCCCCATGCTGATCAAGCTGGCGACCCTGCGTAACGAGAAGTCCCTCGACGATCTGGCGTCGTTCATTCGCGACTACGGCAAGCGCAACATCTCGGTGGCGAGCGAGTTGGTCCCGGAGAGCGGTGAATGAGCGAGGCGGTGGAGCGCGAGTTCATCGTCGGCTCACCCCTGGGCCTGCACGCGCGTCCGGCAGGGCGCTTCGTGGCGCTCGTGTCGGAATTCAGCAGCGAGATCAGCGTCGGGAAGAACGACGAATGGGTGAATGGCGGCAGCGTGCTCTCGATCTTGTCGCTGGCGGCTTCCCAGGGCACGGCGTTGCGCATTCGCGCCGTGGGCGAGGACGCCGAGCAGGCGGTGAGTGAACTGGGCGCGCTGGTCGAAGCCGACGAAGAGGTTCCCGCCTGAGAGGGGGCCCGCACCTGCGCGATTTCGTGCGCCGGCGATCGAACGCGGGTTGATCGGGGCGCTGCCCGACGCGCGGATTCGCGCCGGAACCCCTTGTTTCGATTGAAGCTTCGGGGCGCTTCCCCTACTCTGCGCGCCTCGAAATTTCCAGGAGATCCCCAGATGGCAGGCCGCCTGTTCTTCACGTCCGAATCGGTTTCGATGGGACACCCCGACAAGATGTGCGACCAGATTTCGGACGCGGTGCTCGACGCCTTCCTCGAACAGGATCCGCGCTCGCGCGTCGCCTGCGAAACCGCGACGACCACCGGCATCGTGATGCTGCTCGGCGAGGTCACGACCAACGCCGTCGTCGACCTGCCGGCGCTGGTGCGCGGGGTCGTCTCCGACATCGGCTACACGAGTTCCGAGATGGGCTTCGACGCAGCGACCTGCGGCGTGCAGATCGCCCTCGGCAAGCAGAGCCAGGACATCTCCCAGGGCGTGTCGGAAGGCGAGGGCCTCCACAAGGAACAGGGCGCCGGCGATCAGGGCATGATGTTCGGCTTCGCCTGCAACGAGACGGCCGAGTTGATGCCCGCCCCCATCCACTACGCACACCGCCTGATCGAAGGGATGCGCGGTGCCTTCGAGAGTGGTGAGATCGGCTATCTGCGCCCCGACGCGAAGAGCCAGGTCACCATGCAGTACGGCGACGACGGCAAGCCCGCGCGCATCGACACCGTCGTGATCTCGACCCAGCACGATCCCGACCCCTCCCACGACCAGATCCGCAAGGACATCATCGAGCAGGTGATCCATCCCTGTCTTCCCTCGGAACTGCTCGACAACGACACCATCTTCCATGTGAACCCGACGGGTCGCTTCGTGATCGGCGGTCCGATGGGCGACGCCGGGCTCACCGGTCGCAAGATCATCGTCGACACCTACGGCGGCATGGGTCGCCACGGCGGCGGTGCCTTCTCCGGCAAGGACCCCTCCAAGGTCGACCGCAGCGCGGCCTACGCTTCGCGCTACGTGGCGAAGAACCTGGTGAAGGCGGGGGTCGCCGACCGCTGCGAGGTGCAGCTCGCCTACGCGATCGGCGTGGCCGAACCGGTTTCGATCCGGGTCGAACACTTCGGCACGGGCAGCCTCGATCACGGCCAACTCGAAGCGCTCGTGCGCAAGCACTTCGATCTCACGCCGCGCGGCATCGACGAGGCGCTGAACCTGAAGCGCCCGATCTATCGCGCGACCTCCTACCACGGACACTTCGGCCGGGAGAATGCGGGCTTTCCCTGGGAAGAGACCGACAAGGCCGAGGCGATCGCGCGCGATCTCTAGACCGCGCGAGTCGCATCGACACCATCAAGACCCCCCGACAGGAACGGATCGATGGAAGTGCCGACGGCGCGCGCTCGCGCGTCCGTTTCATCGAGGGGGGTGGGAAGCGCTGTCCTTGCGCTGCTCCTCGTCTTGCTGTGTGCAGAGCTCGCGAGCGCGAACCCGGTTCGCGTGCGCATCCTCGAGGACGTGAAGCGCCTCGAGGTGCGCGATGCGTCGGCGCGCTCGTTCCGCGTGCGCGTTTCGGGGGGCGCCCTCGAAGTCGATGGCCGGAAGGTGGGGAAGCGACACGCGTTCCCCACCGCGAACGGACCCTATCGGCTGATCGGGTCGGGCCGCAGCGAGACGCGACTGCGCGGGGGGCTCGTCCTCACCCGGGGTGAGCGGGGCTTCGAGCTGATCAACCACGTGGCCCTCGAGGACTACGTGGCCGGCACCCTCGGCGGTGAGATGATCTCGAGCTGGGCCCCCGACGCCCTGCGCGCCCAGGCGGTCGCCTGCCGCTCCTTCGTCCTCTACCAGATGGCCCGGCGCACGGCCGAGACCTTCGATGTCGCCGCCGACGTCTCGAGCCAGCGCTACCTCGGCATGGGGGGTGAAAGCGACGCGGCCTGGGCGGCGGTCCGCGCCACCCGCGGCGAGGTGTTGCAGGATGCCGCGGGCCCGGTGCTGGCGGCCTTCCACTCCGCGTCGGGCGGCCGCACGGCCAGTGCTGCCGAGGTGTGGGGAACCCCGATCGCCTATCTGCGCAGCGTCGAGGTCGAGAGCGAGGACGCCTCGCCGGATACCTACTGGCGCGCGGCGATCTCGGCGGAGAATCTGCGCCGCGCCCTCGAGAGCCTCGGGGTCGAGATCGGCGCGATCGAGTCGGTCGAGGTCGGGCGCCGCTCGGGCAGCGGTCGTGCGGCCGAAGTGCGCTTTCGCGGTGCTGCGGGGCGTGCGAAAGTCACCGGGCGCCAGCTCCGGCAGGCCGTCGGCTCGAACACGATCCGCAGCACGATGTTCGACGTGCGCCGGGTCGAGGGCGAGGGCCGGTCGGAGGGCCGGTCGGAGGGCCGGTCGAAAGACGACTTCGTCTTCGTCGGCTCGGGCTACGGACACGGCGTGGGAATGAGTCAGTGGGCCGCGCAGGGCATGGCGCTCGAGGGCGTGGGCTACGCCGACATCCTTTTCAAGTTCTACCCCGGTACGCGGCTCGCGCCCTTTCTCGAAACGGCCAGTCGCGTGGCGGCGGACGACAAGCGCAAGGCGCGACCGCAACCTCCGGTCGCAGCCCGTCGCGAGGCCCACACCGGGTCCGGCGGCAGCGCGCCGGCAGCGCGGAAGTAGGCCGGCCACGGCAGGTTCGAAAGAAGAAGGAAGAAGAATGGAATCGAAGAGCTCGACGGGAGAGACACGATCATGACCTTGTACCCGACGCTGCCGCTGCAGGCCGCGTCCGCCCAGGGTGGAAGCATTCCGTTCTTCGTGCCGATGATCCTGATCGGTCTGATCTTCTACTTCCTCGTGATCCGCCCCCAGAACCGCAACCAGCGCCAACACGACGAAGCGTTGAAGACCGCGGGGAAGGGCGATCTCGTGGTTACGCGCGGTGGGCTCCACGGTAAGGTGGCCGTCGTCGAAGACGACACCTTCGTGATCGAAGTGGGCACCCTCAAGGGGAGCCCGATCAAGCTCACCGTCGACAAGAAGAGCGTCGAACGCCTGACCAAGGCCGGCTCGGCCGAGGCGAAGGCCGCGAAGGCGGATGGAAAGAAGAAGGGAGGCGACGCCGAATGAGCTCGCTGCAGGTGCGAACGATTCTGATCGCGGGGCTGGTGCTGCTCTTCGCGTTCATCAGCGGATCGAACTTCTACAGCAAGGAAGAGCGCCTCGAGAGTTCGTTGCTCGTCGACGACGGGCTGCGCCTCGGCCTCGATCTGCAGGGCGGGATCCACTGGGTGGTCGGCGTCGAGCTCGACGTGGCCCTCAAGCACGAGCTCGAATACCAGCGCGACAGCATGATCGGCTTCCTCGAGGACGACGACGTGGTGCCGACGCTGACCCGGGTCGACGACGGCACGCTCACGATCGGCGTGGCCTCGGGAGAGGATGCGAGCAAGTTGCGGGATCTCGCGAGCGAGACGGGCATCCTGGTCGAGGAGGGCTCGGAGGGCAACGAGATCACCTACGCGCTCACCGACGATTGGACCGACGAGATCCGCGAGCGGACGATGTCGCAGGTGCTCGAGGTGCTGCGCCGCCGCATCGACGATCCCGTGAACGGCATTCCCGATTCGGTCGTGACACGGCAGGGCTCGGATCGCGTGCTCGTGCAGATCCCCGGCGGCCAGATCGACCGCGGTCGCGCGCGCGAACTGCTGAAGAGCACGGGCTTCCTCGAGTTCAAGATCGTGATCGAGAGCGCGGGGTCGGTGGAGGCCCTCGAAGAGCGCTATCCCGACGGTCTGCCGGAAGGCCAGATCATCGCCACCGAGTCCGATCCCGAGAGCGACGCGGTCGTCGAGGCCTACCTCGTGCGAGAGGCACCGGATCTCACCGGTGACTACCTCGTCGACGCCCGGGTGGGTTTCGATCAGCAGCAGCGTTCGTTGGTGAACTTCACCTTCAGCAGCGAGGGCGGTGACAAGTTCGGTGAGCTCACCGGCGGCAATCTCCAGAAGCGCCTCGCCATCGTGCTCGACGACAACGTCTACAGCGCGCCCACGATCCAGAGCCGCATCACGATGCGCGGCCAGATCACCGGCCGCTTCACGCCCCAGGAGGCGGCGGACCTCGCCATCGTGCTGCGGGCAGGCTCGCTCTCGGTGCCGGTGGTGATCGAGGAAGAACGCACCGTGGGGCCGGCCCTCGGGCAGGATTCGATCGACCGCGGCACGCGAGCGGCGATGCTCGGCCTGCTCCTGGTCATCATCTTCATCGGGATCTACTACAAGATGTCCGGCAGCTACGCGGCCGTCGCCCTGGCGACGAATCTCGTGCTCCTGATCGGCCTGATGTCGCTCTTCGAGGCGACGCTGACGCTGCCCGGCATTGCGGGGCTCGTGCTCACCGTCGGCATGGCGGTCGACGCCAACGTCATCATCTTCGAGCGCATCCGCGAGGAGCTCCGACTCGGCAAGACCGTGCGCGCCGCGGTCGCGACGGGCTTCGAGAAGGCGCGCTGGACGGTGCTCGACGCGAACATCACCACCCTGGTGACGGCGCTGCTGCTCTTCGAGTTCGGCACCGGGCCCATCAAGGGTTTCGCCGTGACGTTGTCGATCGGCATCCTGACGAGCGTGTTTGCGGCCCTCGTCGTGACGCGACTTCTCTTCGAAATCTATCCCGGTACCCGCAACACCGGCGAACTCTCCATCTAGACCGGAGGCAATCGTGCCGTTCGAGTTGGTCAAACCCGGAACCCACATCGACTTCATCGGGAAGCGTCGGCTGTGTGCCGCCCTCTCGGTGGGCGTGCTCGTCGCATCCCTCATCGCCACCCAGGTGAACGGCGTGCGCATGGGCATCGACTTCGCCGGCGGAACCGAGATCCAGGTGAAGTTCGCCGAAGGTGTCGAGGCGAGCGAGGGCCCGATTCGCGAGATCGTGGGCGGCCTCGAGGGGATCGATGATCCGAGCGTCGTGCGCTACGGCGAGCCCGAGGAAAACGAGTTCCTGATCAAGTTCAAGGGCGAGCTCAAGGCGGGGGACGCCGCGGTCGGAAGCGACAAGGTCGAGGCCCTGCAGTCCGCGCTCTCCGGGATCGGCGGGCTCACCGTGCAGCGTGTCGAATTCGTGGGCCCGCGGGTGGGGGCCGAGCTGCGCGACGACGGGCTGGCGGCGCTCTTCTGGGCCAGCATCGTGGTGCTGCTCTACATCGCCTTCCGCTTCAGTTCGCGCTTCGCACCCGGGGCGATCCTCGCCGTGCTGCACGATCTCTCGATCACGGCGGGCATCTTCGTGATGCTCGGCCTCGAGTTCGATTTGCGGATCCTGGCCGCGATGCTCGCGATCCTCGGCTACAGCCTGAACGACACCATCATCATCTACGACCGCGTCCGCGAGAACCTCGAACTCCACACCAAGCGCGATCTTCCCGAGGTGTTGAACCTGAGCGTCAACCAGACGCTTTCTCGCACCGTTCTGACCTCCGGCACGACCCTGCTGACCCTCGGCGCCCTGTACTTCCTGGGCGGCGAGGTGATCCGGCCCTTCGCCTTCGCGATGGTGCTCGGGGTGCTGGTGGGCACCTACTCGTCGGTCTACATCGCGAGCCCCACGATCCTGCTGCTCGAATCGTGGCTGGGAGATGACGGCCAGAAGAAGAAATAGGGGCGGGGAGAAGGGCCAAAAGCCCGGGTTGGCGCCGGCCGAAGAGCTGGGCTAATCACCCGCCATCCCGGGCGGGAGGATCCGCCCCTCGTCGCGTTCACCTGCGACGAAAACCGTGATCCACGGAAAGCGGCTACAACAGCGCACCTCGCACCCAACCTCGCGAGAGTTGCGCGCCGCTCGAAATCGTCTTTCCAGTTTGTTGTTTGGGAAAGATCGCTGAGTCCCACCGCAAGCATCGCGGTGCGTGGACTCACTGGAGTTCCAACTTGTCCAGCGCCATTGCGCAAACTGAAATCCAGGGTGGATTTCATTCATTCTCACTCGATACACGCCTGCTCGACGCGATCGACGCGTCGGGTTTCAGCGAACCCCGGCCCATCCAGGCCGAAACCATCCCCGCCTGCCTCGAAGGACGCGACGTCATGGGCCTCGCCCAGACGGGCACCGGGAAGACGGCGGCCTTCGCGCTGCCGATCCTGCAGAAGCACCTCGAGAGCCGATCGCGGGGTACACGCACGCTGATCCTCGCGCCCACGCGCGAGCTCGCCACCCAGATCGCGCACGAAGTCCGCATGCTCGCGAAGAACACGAAGCTCTCGACGCTGATCGTGTTCGGCGGCGTGCCGATGCGGACCCAGCTGCGCGGCTTGAAGAAGTGCCCCGACATCGTCGTGGGTTGCCCGGGGCGCGTGCTCGATCTGATGGGTCGAGGCGCCCTCGACGTCAGCCGGATCGACACCCTCGTGCTCGACGAAGCCGACCACATGTTCGACATGGGCTTCCTGCCCGACCTGAGGAAGATCCTGGCGCAGCTTCCCGACGAACGGCAGAACCTGCTGTTCTCGGCCACGATGCCCAAGGACATCGCGAAGCTCGCGAACTCGATCCTCACGGATCCGCACGTCGTCGAACTCGCGGTGACCGCGCCGAGCGAACGCATCGATCACTTCCTCTACCCCGTATCCGAGGCCCGGAAGAACAAGCTCCTGCAGGACGTGTTGGCCGAGGACGATTGCGGGACCGCGATCGTCTTCATGCGAACCAAGCACCGCGCGAAGCGGACTGCGCAGCATCTCGCCAAACAGGGCCGAAGCGCGATCGCGCTCCAGGGCAACATGTCCCAGGCGCAGCGCGACCGGGCCATGTCGGGCTTTCGCGAGGGACGCTTCGACGTGCTGGTCGCGACCGACATCGCGGCGCGGGGTCTCGATGTGGCCGGCATCGACTACGTCGTGAACTACGACGTGCCCAACACGCCTGAGGCCTACACCCACCGCATCGGTCGTACGGGACGCTCGGAGGCGTCCGGCAAGGCGTGCACCTTCGTGACCCCCGACGATCGCCGCTGGCTGCGGCAGACCGAAAAGGTGCTCGGGATGCGGATCCCCGTGCGGGGGAACGGTGGGGACGACTTCCTCGAAGAAGAAGGACGCCGTGGACCGCGTCGCCGGAACGGAAAGCAGGCCGGGGCCAAGCCGGCTCGCCCGACCCGGCGTCGGCGGGGCGCGCGGCGTCGAGCGAGGGCGGCGCGCCCGGCAAACTGATCGCGGGCGGGGCGGGGCGGCTCAGCGCCGCCTCGCCCAACGCCGCGCGAACGCGTCCATCGGCACGAGGAATTCGGAGAGCTCGATCGCCCAGCGCGTGAGGGCGTAGCCCCGGCCCTCGCTGTGTTCGACGAGAGCCGCTTCACGCAGCTCGCGCAGGCGCGTGTTCAGCACGCTCGGCGAGACGCCCTCCATGGCGTCCTGGAGGCACCGGAAGGTCATCGGGCCGTCCCGCAGCTCCCACAGGATCCGCATCGTCCAGCGCCGGCCCAGCAGGTCGAGGAGCGCCATGACGGGGCGTCCGGTGGCGCTGCCGCGGACGCGGCGGGCGGTCTTTCGTGCGGTCATGGCCTCGGGTCTCCGGTGGCGGGGATTGTGCTTCGAAAATAGTAGCGTTAGTCTGGTTGCTACGAAATCAGTAGCGCCCAGAGGAGAACGCACACCCCATGGCCCGCATCCAACCCCTCGACCCGCCGTACCGCGAAGACATCCAGGAACTCTTCGACCTCGCCATGCCGCCCGGGATGGACCCGCTGGTGCTGTTCCGCGTGCTGGCGCGCAACGACCGCATCTTTCCGCGCTTCATGCGCTCGGGGGTGCTCGACAAGGGCCCGGTTCCGATTCGCGATCGCGAGATCGTGATCCACCGCACCACGGCCCGCTGTCGCGCCGAGTACGAGTGGGGCGTTCACGTGAACGCCTTCGGTCGCCCCCTCGAACTGGGCGACGATGTGTTGCGCGCCACGGTAGTAGGGGAGGCCGACGATCCGGCTTTCGACGAACGCCAGTCGCTACTCGTCACGCTGAGCGATGAGCTCCACGACACGTCGAGCCTCTCCGATGCAACGTGGGCGCGCCTACGCGAGACCTACGACGAGCTGCAGATCCAGGAGCTGATCTACACCGCGGGCTTCTACCACACGGTGAGCTTCCTGTGTAACGCGATGGGGCTCGAGAACGAGAGCTTTGCTGCGACATTCGAGGAAATGGCTGCGACCTGATCGCGAGAGCGGTCCGGGTGTCGAACTACAGTACGGGTGGTGGCAGGATCGATTCGATGTGAGAGCGAATCGCGTCGCTGCGCGTGCAATCGGGTTCGGATGGGAAGCCCGCGAGGTTCATCAACATCCCCCCGTGCAACAGCGTCACGATGGTCGAGACGAGTTCCGGTATCGACTGCTCGTCCGACACCAGTTCGCGCAGGTTCGACTCGAGCCTTCGGGAGAACGATTGGTGGAGTCGCAGGAGTTCTCGGGCAAGGAACTTCGCCTGCGGTTCGGAGCCGAACACCCAGCCTACGAAGGATCGAATGAGGTCGCGTTGCGTGCTCACGAACGCGTCGTAGGCAACGACCTGGTGCAGGATCCTTTCGCGCGGATCCGCGATCTCGGATCCCCCCTCAATCGAGTCGCGGAACGGAATCAGCAGATGCCGGCAGGTTTCCTCGAACAGTGCATCCTTGTGGCCGAAGTGCCAGAAGATCGACGCACGACTCACCCCGGATCGCGTCGCGATCTGCGAGATGCTCGTCGCCCGGTAACCGCGCGTCGCGAACAGCTGCATCGATGCTTCCAGGATCTTTCGCTGGGTTCGGATCTTGCGACCCTCGCCTGCACCCGGTTCCGGCCCGGAGGATTCGACGGATGTATCGGATTTCGCTGCGGAACCCGAGGATTCGGCCAACGCGCTCACGAAGACCCCATTTGTACTGCGGAGACGTCCTCGATCACGGCGGTCCTTGTCTCGCCGGATCGGTCTCGCGCTGTTTGCCCCGATCCTACGAAAGACGGGTTGGGATTGGGCGAACGATCCGACCCGAACGCGGAACGAGTACGGCGTCTGTCTTCGTAGAGCCCGAGTGCCCAAAGCGGGAAGTAGACCCGGTAGAGCCGGTAATCCAGCAAGGCCGTGCGAAAGAAGAGGCCCGCGGGCTCTTCCTCGGGCCACTCGCCGTTCGGCGCCTGGCGATCGATCAGGAACTCGGCGGCTCGACGGATCACTTCCCAATCGGTTTCCCCGGCTTCGAGTAGCGCCAGCAGCGCCCAACTCGTTTGGATCACCTGACTGTGGGGAGACGCACAGAAGTGTCCTGAGCGCGTGCCTCGGTGGTGTTCACCGAACCCGCCGTCGGTGTGCTGCTTCGATCGAATCCAGGCACGGGCGCGCCGCACGGCCGGGTCTTCGCGACCGGCGCCTGCCGCCATCAATCCGCGGATCCCGAACCACGTTCCGTACAGGTAGTGAACGCCCCAGACGCCTCGAAACGAACCGTCGGCCGACTGCAAACCACGCAATCGGCGTTCAGCGCGTTCGATGGCCCGATCGATCCGCGCGGGCCGTGCGTCGGGGTGTCGCTCGCGATATCCAGCAAGCGCGCAGATGGCGGACGCGGTGCACTCGACATACGAATGCTCGGACATCGATTCCGCAAACATCTCTGCCGGGTTGAGCCACTCGAGCCCGAACCGGGAACGTCGCGCTTCGTAGCTGCCGAAGCCGCCGTCGGGGTTCTGACAACGCAGGAGGAAGTCGATCGCCGCGCTTTCGAGCCCGGGATCGAGAGCAGCTCCGCGCACCCGGGCGAGGGCATCCAGGGCCTCCGCGGTGCAATCCGAAACGGGCCAGCCGTGCCACCCACTCGCGAAACAGAATCCGCCTTCGGGGTCGATGCGATACGCACGACGAAACGTGTCTCCTCCGGCCGAGATCTGTTGCGCCTCGAGAAACGACGCGGCGCGTTCGATCGACTCGGCACACGCGGAAGAGCCTTCGGATCGAGAACTCGCCGCCAGCGCCTGTAGCGCAAACCCCGTATCCCAGGTTGCGCTCCTGGCTCCGGCGATGCGTGAGCCCTCTGCTTCGTCTTCCCAGAACCAGGCTTCGAGGCCCGCGAGCGCCCGCTCGATGATCGGGTCGTCGGGGTCGGCCGAATGCAGGGCGAGAATGTTGAGCAGGCCCGAGACCGGCGAGATGCTGGTGTGCGACGTGGTCTCCAATTCGAAGCGGATGCGTTCGTCGAGTTCGTCGAGCGCGCGCTGTCGAAGGTCCGCGTTGGCGAAGCGCCGATACGCAACCATCGCCCGATTGAAAATGCGAAGTGGGAGACTGGGAGGCGTCACGATTTCTTCGGCCCGAAGCGAGCGTCGTGCATGCTCCCAGTTCACCTCCGCCATGCCCTGGGGATGCAGTTCGTCACGGATGTCGCGAAGCCGGGGGGTGGCCGTCGCGCAGACGCCACGCGCCTGCACACTCGACATCGCCATATAGATGGAACGGGTGTGGCAGTAGAAGGCGGCGGGATGGATGAACCAACTCGACGGCAGCCTCCAGATCTCCGGCAGAACGGGTGGGGCGCCGCGCCAATCGTAGAGGCCCACGAGGCACAGCCAGAACTTTCCCCAACTCGGAATCGCGAGGACGCCCTCGCGCTCGATAAACGCTCGTGCCCGCGAGAGACTCGGCTTCGTCGGCGGCTCGCCCAACAGTCTCGACGCTACGTACACGAGAGTGGTGACGAAGAGTGTCGGCTCGGAGTGCGAGTGCAGCCCCCACAAACCACCCGGAAGCTCGCTGGATTCGAAGTGTCGAAGCAAGCCTCGTCTTCGCGTGGGCTCGATCTCTCGCCCCAGAACTTCACAGAACAGGACGTACTGGGCGGCGAGCATCGGGCACCAGACCACTTCTCCCTCGAAGCGACCATTGGCGAACTGACGTCCGGCCAGATCAGCTCGCCCTCTCGCGATCGCCGCTGCGGCAGAGCGACCGGGCGCGGCCCTGCGCCGCACCTCTCGATCGGCCCTTTGCGGGGCCTCCCTTCTTCGCTCGGGCTGACTCGGGGCGCCAGCCGGAAAGGAGGCGAGAATCGGCCTGCGGCGTGAGAACTCGACCAGGTAGAGGGCGCGAGAAGGCAGGGCAAGGAGAGCCTCCTTGACCGCGGCGCACCGTCGCTCTGCGAGGCCACGCTTCGCGACCCGGATCAGGGCCGGCACCGCAATCGCGGCGAACGCACCCGCGAGGGACGAGAGTCGTGTGTCTTCACAAGCGAGCAACCGCATCGTATTGCGGCGCAGTCGACGACTTTCGTGCCATGCGCGCCGGGTCTGCTCGCGGATCGCCAGCGATGTCTCATTCGCTTCGGTGAACGTCTCGTGCAGGAGCTGCGCGAGACACTCGGGTGTTCGCGATTCGGCGGCCCGCCGCCGTGCGTAGGAGACGATGCTCGGTTCCTCCGCCAGGGCGACGGCGTCGAGGAACCCCTGGGTCATCCCCGCGGCGGTCAACGGATGCTGGAAGCCCACCGCGTCTCCGACGAGGCCAACGGCCTCGCCCCCATAGCTCGTCCGCGTGCGGCGTTCATTGGAAGCCCACTGCGAAGAACCGTTGCCGAGTGCGACCCTCAGACCCGGACCCCATGCATCCGGAAGTACGGGGGCGTAGGCTTCGAAGATCGTCGCCGGGTCGGTCGCAAGGTCGAACGGGATGTCGAGGCACAGCCGGACCTCGTCTTCTCCGATCGCGTATGCGAGTACCGGCCCGGGGCCGGCGAGAAAAATGTGGCCGTATCCGGGTTCGGGCAGGGGGAGGCCACGCAGCCGCAATCCGAGCATGCGCGACAATCGATGCGATGCATCGGGGAGGCCAAGTCCCCTTCTCACCGTCGACTTTCGTCCGTCGGCTCCGATCACGAGACTCGTGACCTGACGCGCACTCGAGCCCTTCTCTCCAGCGAGCCAGGTCACCTCACCCTTCGCGATGGACGTCACCCGGCAGTTGGGGCGATAGGTGATACCCGGCTCCTTCTCTACCGCTTCGCGAAGCACCCGGACGAGCAGGTTGTGCTCGATGCTGCAGCCGAGGTCCCCGTTCGCATAGGGGAGTTGGACTCGACCCCCATGATCGTCGGCCTCGACCAGGAAACCCTGCCCCGCGATACCCATGCGATCGCGTAGCAGGTCCACGCCGAGCGTACGAAGGATCGAAACGCCGCGAGGGTGAAGCCACTCACCGGCGAGTCGCTCACAACCGCGCGGTCGACCTTCGAAGAGCACGACGCTCTTTCCCGCACGCGCCTGGGCGAGAGCTGCCACACATCCGACGGGGCCAGCGCCGACCACGGTGACATCCGCGAATCCTGCGTTCGTTCGTTCGTTCGCGTCGGCGATCTCGCTCTCGGGCATGGACACCTCGTTTCTCTCGAAGGGTTCGGACCCGCACATGTACCAGTCGACGTTTCCGCCTGGCCTGCGAGGCATGCAGGTTCTGGACGGATTTCCGCGATTCGGTCAACGGTTTCCGGTGCACAGGCGATTCGAAGGCGCCCACTTCGTGGAACAGTACGCCGCCGTCGATTCGATGGAGTTTCCGGGGGAGGGAACGGCGCACCGATGCAGGCGGAAAAAGCTCCGACGAAGCAACGGCTACAAGCACCGCAGTTGGTTTCGCTGGGTCGGAACGTCGTTCGATCTACCCAGTCGACCGAGCTGCTTTCCAGCGTCGGTGAGCCCGCGCAGCTTCGCCAGCTATCGCGTTCCCAGTTGAGAAGGCTTTCGCACGAACTCCGCGTTCACCTCATCGAACTCGGATCTCGTATCGGAGGTCATTTCGCGGGAAGCCTCGGCACGGTGGAACTCACCATTGCAGTGCACGCGGTCTTCGAAACACCGCACGATCGTCTCGTGTGGGACGTCGGTCATCAGGCCTACGGACACAAGGCGCTGACCGGGCGACTTGCGGCGCTCGAAAGCATCAAGCGTGAGGGAGGTCCATCCGGTTTCCTGCGGCGCTGCGAGAGCGAGTTCGACGCGTTCGGTGCTGGACACGCGGGGACCTCGATCTCGGCGGTCCTGGGCATGGCGGAGGCCTTCGCACATCAGGGCCTCGATCACTGTGCTGTGGCCATCATCGGAGATGGCGGAATCACCGCCGGAATGGCCCTCGAAGCGTTGAACCACGCCGGGGATCTGACATCTCGCGTGCGTGTGGTGTTGAACGACAACGGGATGTCGATTGCACCCACGGTGGGCGGTCTATCTCGCAACGGTGAGATCGCCGATCTGGCCAGGGCCTTCGGCTGGACGGTGCAGGGCCCGGTCGACGGACACGACCTCGACGCGCTTCTCGACGCCATGGGCGAGCTTCGCGATTCCGATGGGCCGACCCTGCTCCACGTCCGAACCCGCAAAGGGCAGGGCTATCCCCCGGCTGAAGAGGACCCGTATCGCTGGCATGCGACCTCCGCGTTCGACGTCGCAACGGGAAGCCCTCGAGTTCTCGAAGTGAAGGAGCCCGCCTCTCCCTCGTGGACGGCGGCCTTTGCGCAG
>JANQEL010000015.1 GCA_028278345.1 Myxococcota bacterium | reverse complement strand
GCGCTGGGAGATCACTGCCTTCAGGATGGTCGCCAGCTGCATCCGCACCTGCTTCTGCTGGTAGGGCGGGAAGACCGAGATGATGCGGTTGATGGTCTCCGTCGCATCGAGGGTATGCAGCGTACTCATCACCAGGTGGCCGGTCTCGGCGGCGGTGAGCGCGGTCTCGATGGTTTCGAAGTCGCGCATCTCGCCCACGAGGATCACGTCGGGATCCTGGCGGAGCGCTGCGCGCAGGGCGTTCGAGAAGGTGTGGGTATCCACGCCGATCTCGCGCTGATTCACGATCGAGCGGCGGTCGCGGATCAGGAACTCGATCGGGTCTTCGATCGTCATGATGTGAGCGGTGCGCTCGGAGTTGATCTGCTCGATCATCGCCGCGAGGGTCGTCGACTTACCGGAACCCGTGGTGCCGGTCACGAGAACGAGGCCGCGCTGCTCCTGGGCGATCTTCTTGATCACGGGAGGCAGGTGGAGCTGTTCGGCGGTCTTTACGCCGAAGGGAATCACGCGGAAGACGATGCCGATCGTGCCCCGCTGCTGGAAGACGTTCACGCGGAAGCGGCCGAGGCCCGCGATGCCGTAGGCGAGATCCTGCTCGCGGGTCTCCTCGAAGCGCTGCTTCTGGATCGGGCTCATGATCGAGTGCGCGATGTTCTGCAGCTCGTCGGGCATCATGCGCTCGCCGTTCTTGAGCGGCACGAGCGCGCCATCGACGCGGAACATCGGCGGCAGGCCGGACTTCAGGTGGATGTCCGAGGCCCCGCCCTTGATCGCGACCTTCAAGATGTCGTTGAGTTCCATGCCCATCGTCGAGCGACCCCCTACGAGAACGCCGGCCCCACGCGCCCCGACGAATCCGAGACGCACTTTCACAACCGGTCTGTGGGTGTTTCGACCGACCTGCAGGGGAGCTTGAGATGCGGCGAGGTCCAGCGAGGCGCCGCCCGCTGCCGCATAGGTGGAACAAACGACGCGGGGAAAAGCCGCGCGCAAGGGATGCGCAACTCACGGGCAACGCGCGCACGCCGCTTCGAGGATCGAACGAAAATGGGGGCCGACTGCGAATGCGGTCGGCCCCCGTTTTTCTTCGACTGGGTGGTGACTACTCCTCGGCACCCTCTTCTTCGGCGGGTTCGGCGGGCGCGGCCACCGGGCCATCGACCGGCACCGGCAGCTTCAACCCCTTCGCGGCGTAGACCGCTTCGGCCAGCCGCTGGGCGACGTCCGGGTTCTCCTTCAGGAAGCGGCGGGCGTTCTCGCGGCCCTGCCCGATGCGTTCGCTGTCGTAGGAGAACCACGAGCCGCTCTTCTCGACGATGCCCTCTTCGACACCGAGGTCGATCAGATCGCCCTCTCGCGAGATGCCCTCGTTGTAGATGATGTCGAACTCGGCCTGCCGGAAGGGCGGCGCCACCTTGTTCTTCACGATCTTCACGCGGGTGCGGTTGCCCACCACCTGGTCGCCGTCCTTCAGCGCCGCGATGCGACGCACGTCGACGCGAACCGACGAGTAGAACTTGAGCGCGTTGCCGCCGGTCGTGGTTTCGGGGTTGCCGAACATGACGCCGATCTTCATGCGGATCTGGTTGATGAAGATCACCGTGGCACCCGAGCGGGCCACCGTGGCCGTGAGCTTGCGCAGCGCCTGGCTCATCAGGCGGGCCTGCAGCCCGACATGGTGATCGCCCATTTCGCCTTCGATCTCGGCGCGGGGCACCAGCGCCGCCACCGAGTCGACCACCACGATGTCGACCGCACCCGAGCGCAGCAGCACGTCGGCGATCTCGAGGGCCTGTTCACCCGTGTCGGGCTGCGAGACGAGGAGATCCTCGATCTGAACGCCCAATCGCCGGGCGTAGTTCACATCCAGTGCGTGCTCGGCGTCGATGAAGGCCGCGATGCCGCCCGTCTTCTGCACCTCGGCAATGGCGTGCAGGGTGAGCGTCGTCTTGCCGCTCGACTCCGGCCCGTAGATCTCGACCACACGGCCGCGCGGAAAGCCGCCGATGCCGAGCGCGATGTCGATGCTGGGCGAACCACTCGAGAAGAACGGCACGCCGTGATCGACGGCGTCGTCGGTCATCGAGAGGATCGACCCCTTGCCGAACTGCTTCTCGATCGACGAGACCGCCATTTCGAGGGCCTTCGCCCGTTCGTCGTTGCCCTTGCCGTCTCCTCGTTCGATCCGCTCGACGCGCTCTTTCGTGGGTGCCTTCTTGGCCATGTGATGACTTCCTTTCTGATTGATCGTGTGCTTGATCGGTTGGCTGAGCCTCTCGCCGGGACGCCCCGGCCGCCCCCATTACGGCCGAAAGCCGAGTGACTCGAATGAAGGGGTGAAAACGAAATCGAATGAACTCACTTGCGATCGCCTCCCGCCGCGGGAGGTGCCGCTCCACCGCGGCGTCGCAAGAGCGAGGGCCCCACCAACTCGATGCCGAGCAGCGAGCGCCGCACCCAGTCGAGGGCGACCTGCGCGGTGAGCGTGCGATGGCGAATGCGGTCGAGGGGAAAGACGAAGCGCTCGACGTGGGTCTCGGCGCCCTTGCGCGCGAGGGCGATGCAGACGGTGCCGACCGGCTTTTCCGGTGTGCCTCCATCCGGCCCGGAGATGCCCGAAGTCGAAACCCCGAAGTCGGTGCGAAAGCGCTCGCGCACGCCTTCGGCCATGGCCGCGGCCACGGGCTCCGAGACCGCGCCGTGCGCCTCGAGGAGTGCTTCCGGCACGCCCAGCTGCGCCGCCTTGATCTCGTTCGCATAGGCGACGACGCCGCCCATCACATAGGCAGAAGAGCCCGGGATCTCGGTGAGCTTCTCGGCGACCAGGCCCCCCGTGCACGACTCGGCCGTCGCGATGGTGGCACCGTGCTCCGTCAACAGCCGACCGACCGCGGCGGCCATCGTCTCGTCGCCCTCGCCGTAGACGACGTCGCCGAGGTGATCGCGAATATGGCGGCACGCCTCTTCGAGCCGGGCTTCGGCCTCCTCGGCACTGGCCGCCCGCACGACAGGGCGCAGGTAGTTGTCGGGAAAGGCGGTGCGGAAGCCCAGCTCCATTTCGGCGTCGCGCGCGAAGTGCTGCAGCTCGGCGTCGAGGGACGATTCGCCGAGCCCGAAGGTGCGCAGCAGGCGTGCCCGCATGGCGCGACCGCCGTTCGGGTTCGCGCCGTGATTCATGCGCCGGAGCACCCGCGGTAGCACCTGCTCTTCGAGCATGAGGGAGAGTTCTCGCGGCACGCCGGGCATCGCGAAGATGAGCGCCACGCGCCCTTCGCCCTTCTCGACTTCGAGCATGAAGCCCGGCGCCGTGCCGACCGGATTCGCCAAGACCTCCGCTTCTTGTGGAAAGAACGCCTGCTTGGTGTTGTTCTCGCTCATCTCGCGGCCGAGGTTGCTGAAGAAGCGGCGAATGGTTTCGAGGGAGGCCTCGTCGAGTTCGAGCTTGCGATCGAAGGTCTCGGCCAGCACCTCGGTGGTGAGGTCGTCGCGCGTGGGACCGAGCCCGCCGGAAACCAGGATGACGTCGGCACGCGAGACGGCGCGGCGAAACGCGTCGGCCATCTCACCCGGATGATCGAGCACCGAGGTGTGAAAGCGGGTTTCGACTTCGACGTCGTGCAGACGCTCGGACATCAGCGCCTTGTTGGAATCGACGATCTCGCCGCGCAGGATCTCGTCGCCGATCGTGATGATCTCGGCGCAGAGGATCTCACCCGAACCGAGCTGCGGCGTGCGCTCACTCATCGTTCGCACCCGCCTGTCGACATCACGATCATTCCGACACCACCGCGCCCGCCGGGTACCAGGCCAGGAGCGCAAACGCGGCGAGCCCGAGAACGAGCGCTCCCATGAGCCCCGCAACGATGTCATCTGCCATGACGCCGGCGCCACCATGCGTGTTCTTCTCCACCTGCCCGACCCATCCGGGCTTGCGGATATCGAACACCCGGAACGCGACGAATCCGGTCACGACCAGCGCGAAAAAGAACTCGCGTGGCAACTTTTCGATGCCGCGCACCCCGACCAGCGGCGCCAGGGTGATGAGTTGGCCGACCACTTCGTCGATCACGATGCGGCCGTCGTCCTCGCGATCGAAGATCCGCTCGGCCTCGCCCGAAGCCCAGACCCCGAGCGCGCCCAGCCCGAGCACGCCGACGAGATATGGCAGGAAGCCGTCGTCGAGGAAGAGAAGGAAGAGCCCCACCCCGACGAGGGCGCCGAAGGTGCCGGGCGCGAGCGGCAGGAAGCCGACCCCACCGCTGGTGGCGACCCCGATGCTGACCACGTCGCTCACCCCTCCGAAAAGGGGTGTTTTCGACTCATTCGGTCCGCCCGCTCTACCCGATTTATCCAACTACGAGCCTCGCAAATGGCGCTCTGACGACCCTGGAGGGCGCCTCAGAGGCCAGATTTCGCTGTGGGACACTTCGCACGGGGATGCGGGGGGTCGCGGCAGCTTAGCCGCGGGTCCGAATGAGCGTCAATCGGAAAAGCGAAAGAAAAGCAAAAACCCGGATCGCCGGGCTTCAAGGCATTCTCGTCGCCGGTCGATGAACCGGCTGTGCAAGTCCACGTCGTTACACCGGAAAGCGGCCCCCGAACGGGCTTCGATCTGGCCCTGCTGCTGGCCGAGATCGACCGCGTCCTCGCGGCCCACGCCGAATCGGGCCCGGCGACCGCCGTGCGTAGCGACCTCTCCCGCCGCACCTGGCTGCTCGTCGAACTCGAACTCGAGCGCGACGGGCCGATCGAGTTCGAACGCACGGGTCAACGCTTCGAGGCCGGCGCCCTCGGCGAACTGCCCTGCCGCTACCTCACGCACCTGGTGCGTGCGATGGAGGTGCACCGCGTCGATCGCATGCGCTTCGAGGATCCACTGCGCCTCGAAGACTTCGCCCGCTTCGTCGAGCTCCTCGCCGTGCCGAGCGCACATCTCGACGAGATGTGCGCCGACGGCTTCCCGGGCCGTCTCTACGGAAGCACCGAAGGCGGAATCGAATTGAACGGCGTCGAACGCCCGGTCGACGAGCCGATCGATCTCCCGGCCCGCGACTCCATCGATGAAGCCGGCGAACCCACGAGCGTCGCATCACAAACCGCTCCGACTTCCCCGGCCTGGCCCGCCCTCGAAGAAGATCCCCTCGAAGCGCCGGCGATGGTGATGAAGGGCGAACAGCTGCGGCTGGCCCTGCGCGAACTCGATCGCTGCGATGACGATCTGCTCTACGACGCACTGCTCGATCGCACGACGAGCGCGGCGCGCGAACTCTGGGACCAGGAACATCCCGAAGAGGCCTACCGCGCCCTGCTCGTGCTCACGGCGCACGCGAGCGAAACCGCCGAGCGCCCGCGCGCCCACACCCTGATGGCGCAATCGGCGCTGCAGCGTTTCGCAGACGAAGAGGTCGTGCGGTTCGTCGTGCAGCGCGGCTGCTCCTGCGAAGGCGGCGGCATTCGCGCCACCCAGGTGCTGCTCGAACTCGGCGAAGCTCCGGCCCAGGCCATCCTCGACGCATTGCACGAGGCGACCGAGCCGGCGCACTCGCAACAGCTCTCCGGCATGCTGCTCGCCCTCGGCGACAACGCCGTCCCGACCCTCGCCCGCGCGATCAGCCGACGCGAAGGCGCCCGCCTGCAGCGTGCCGTGCGACTCGCCGGCGAATTGCAGAACCCGAAGCTCGTGCCCCCGATCGCGAGCCTGTTCGACGACAGCGGCCCGGCCCTGCGACGCGAAGCGGGGATCGCGCTGGCGAACATCGGCAACGACGAAGCGCGCCAGGTGCTGTTCCGCGCGTTGGGATCGGGCCGCGAAGACCTCGCCGTCGCCGCCGCGAACGCGCTCGCGCATTCGGGCCGTCGCGAAACCCACGAGCGCATGGCCGACGCCCTCGAAGCGGCCATCGATCGTCGCGAGATGCGGGTGGCCGCCGCATTGGTTCGCGGACTCGGACCGCAGGACGATCCCCCCGCCGGTTTCGCCGCGCTGCTTTCGAATGCCTTCGACGGGAGATCGACGAAGCTTCCCGTCTCCCTGCGCCTCGCCGCCGTCGAGTCGCTCGAACACCGCCGCGACGAACGGGCCTCGCGTTGGCTGCTCGCCGCCACCCGCGACCCCGAACCCCGGGTTTCGAAGCGCGCCCACGCGATACTCAACTCGCGCGATCGCGAACAGGCGGAGTGACGCCGTGCAGCCGATCGCTGCAACGACGTGCGCGTCGGCTCGGGTCGAGAGGCGAGTCGCTACCCTCCCCGCCTCGATGAAGATCCTCGGCCTCGACATGGGGAGCAAACGAATCGGTCTCGCCGTGAGCGACGAGGACGAAACCTTCGCCTTTCCCCGCGGCAAGCTCGAACGGCAGGGGCGCGACAAGGATCTCGCAGCGCTTGCGCAACTCATCGAAGAAGAAGCGATCGAGCAGATCGTCGTCGGTGTCCCACTCCACATGAGCGGCCGACAGAGCAAGGGCGCCGAGGCCGCCCGCGCCTTCGCGAAAGCGCTCGAGGAACACACCTCGCTTCCGGTGGAGACCCTCGACGAGCGACTCACGACGGTGGAAGCCGAGCGTGCGCTCCAGGCGACGGGCCGCCGCGCGAAGGACCAGAAGGAGGTCGTCGACTCAGTGGCCGCCGCGATCATCCTGAGCACCTACCTCGACCTGCGGCGCAATCGCGGGGAAGGCATCGGGAGCGACGAAGCGTGATCGCGAGGCTTCTGCTGCTGGTTTTCGTGCTCGGTCTCGCGGGTGCCGTGGTCGGCGGATACGTGGTCTTCGCCGCACTCGAACCGGCGCGGCCGGGCGAGGAGGAAACGACCGAACTCTTCCGCATCGAACCCGGGCAGGGGCTGAACCAGGTCGCGAACCGCCTCGAGCGAGCCGGGCTGATCAAGAACGCGCGGATGACCAGCCTCTACGGCCGCGTGCGCGGTGACGCAGGGAAGCTCCACAGCGGCGAGTACGAGGTCTCCGCCGGTTGGTCGGCGCGCACGATCCTCGATCGACTGACCTCGGGGCGCGTGAAGACCTACGAGGTCGTGATCCCCGAAGGCACGCGGGCGAGCGAGATCGCGACGCGGCTCGAAGCCGCGGGGGTCGCCGACGCGGCGGACTTCCTCGCGGCCGTGCAGGACCAAGAGGTTGCCGCGCGGCTCGGCATCGGGGAAACCTCACTCGAAGGCTATCTCTATCCCGAGACGTATCGCCTGCCGCGGCACATGACTTCCGAGGACATCGCGCGCGTCTTCGTCGAGCAGTTCGAACGCGTGTGGCAGGACCTCGACGCTCTGGCCAGGGACCACCAACTGACGCGCCACGAGATCGTGACCCTCGCCTCGATCGTCGAGAAGGAGACCGCCGCCCCCGAAGAGCGACCGCTGATCGCCTCGGTGTTCTTGAATCGCATGGAAAAGAAGATGCGGCTCGAGACGGACCCGACGGTGATCTACGGCATCGAGGACTTCGACGGCAACCTCAGGAAGGTGCACCTGCAGGACCGTTCGAACCCGTACAACACCTACCGCATCAAGGGACTGCCGCCGGGGCCGATCGCGAGCCCGGGCATCGACGCCCTGCGCGCCGTGCTCGAACCGGCCGAGAGCGACTTCCTCTACTTCGTCTCGCGCAACGACGGCACGCATCACTTCTCGAAGACCTATCGCGAGCACACCAACGCGGTGCGCGAATACCAGCTGTCGCGAAGCCGCAGGAAGCAGATGCGCGAGCAGGCGCGTCTGCGCACCCAGTGACGGCCGCGCGGCGAGCTCGCGAATGAGTCTGGCCGCACTCCTCCTTCACGTCGCAGCGACGTGGGCGATCCTCTTCGTGAGTGGTTGGGCGCTCCTGCCCGCGAGCGTGCACGCATCGCCTCCGCTGCTGCGCTGTCTCGCGATCCATCTGACCGCAAGTGCGGCGATCGCGGTGGTGGGGATCGCGGTCGTGGCCCTCGATCTCGGCACGCTCGGCGCGCACGCCCTGCTTTGGCTCGCGCTGGGTGCGGGCCTCGCGGTCCGCGCACGGGCGCACGAGAGCGGGTTGGCGGGTTTCGCGCGCGAGCATCTTCCGAGGCGGGCGATCCATCTCGTCCCCCTCCTGCTCGCCCTCGCCTACGGCGCGCACTCGCTTTCGGTCGTCCATCAGGACGTGTACGGGGACGAGTTCGACTGGCGAAAGAGTTCGCTTCGCAACTACCGCCTGCTCGACGGCGATCTCCAGTACCGCGTAGCCGACGCCTTCCTGCACGACGACAGCGTGGAAAAGCACTTCCTCGACGCCGGGCTCGTCTGGAGTGCGGGGGATCGGCCGATGCTCATGGCCGCGATCTACACGGCGTTCGCGCGGCTGCTCGGCGTACAGAACGTCGTGCTCTACCGACTGACGCTGATCCTCTTCGCCGCCTTCGTCCTGATCGCCATCCACGCGCTGCTACAGTTCGTGATCGGGCTCCCACCCCTTGCGCGGCTGGCAGTAACGGCCACGACGGCCTTGCATCCCTTCGTCCTGGCCAACATCGAATTCACCTGGCCGAAGATGACGGGAGTCGCGTTCGCACTTTCGGGGTTCGTGCTGATCGTGGCCGCGATGCGAGTGAAGGATGCGCCGGGCGGGCGGGCCAGCTTCTGGCTCGGTGCGCTGGGCCTCGCGTTCGCGCCGCTCTGCCACGGCACCCTGATCTTCGGCGTGGCGTGTCTGTTCGGCCTCGCGCTCTGGCTCGGAAACGATGGCGTCGCACCGCTTCGCGCACGGGCTCTGCGACTCGCGATCGCGCTGCTCCCGACGATCGGGCTGCTCGCGGTTCAAGCGGTCTACAACGCGGAGCAGACGCGATCGACCCAGTTGGGAGTGCGCATTGCGCTCTGCAGCGAGGGGTCGGCGCTCTACAAGACGCCGCCGATGACACTCGGCGAAGCCTGCGCGAAGTACTGGGCGCGCAAGGGCTTCGCGGGTTTCGTCTCGGACCGCGTCGCGAACCTGAAGCGTGTGTTCCTGCTCGAAGCCGGCGCCTTCGCGAAGCCATTCGGAGGTGTCGCGAGTGTGACCGACTTCCAGCGGGTCACGCTGACGCAGATGCTTCAAGTGCCGATCTACAGCGCGGGCCTCGTCGGGCATCTCGCGCTGATCGCGCTCGCCTTCGCGTGTTTCCACCCCGCGATTCGAGCGCACGTGTCCGCCGCACCCGAAGCGCCAATGATCCTGGCCGCAGCCTGGCTCACGACGATCGCTTTCGCTCTGCTGATGAGTGAAACCTCGGAACTCACTTCGCGTGGCGTTCCCCTGACCCAACCCGTCCTCGGCTTCGTGGCGATGGGCGCGTTGGCGTTGCAGTACCTGCCGCGACTCGCGTTCGGCCTGCTCGGCGCGTACGCGTTGTTCGCCCTGGCACTCCTCGCCAACGACGAGGGGCTCTTCGGCTTCATTCCCGACGGTTCGTTGCTCCTCCTCGCGGCTGTGCTGGCGATCGCGGCCTTCGCCTTGCTGGGCCGCGAAGATCGATCGGCCCCTGGCGTCGCGTAGACCGCGATCGCGCGAATCGCGACGCCGCTCCTCACCGCTGGGGCGGCGAGCCACATCCCACCCGATCGCGTAGGGTCTGGCCCCGTCAGGACTTCTGCCATCTGGCATGCCAATTGCTGCGAAATGAAGCCGACGTGTCGATCGATCCGCCCGCGCCTCACGAGGAGAACCGCATCCCATGACCGCCCACCAAGCCACCGCCTACGCCCCCGCCGATTCGATGCCCGAGCACTTCGACGTGCTGATCGTCGGAGCGGGGATCTCCGGCGTCGGAGCCGCCTACCACCTGCAGCAGCAGTGTCCCGACAAGAGCTTCGTGATCCTCGAAACCCTCGAGGATTTCGGCGGTACCTGGCTCACCCACAAGTATCCGGGCATTCGATCGGACAGCGATCTCTTCACCTTCGGCTATCGCTTCAAGCCCTGGACCGGCCCGCCGATCGCGACCGCCGAAGAGATCCTCACCTACATGAACGAGGTGATCGAAGAGAACGAGATCGATCAGCACATTCGTTACCAGCACCACATCGAGCGCGCTTCGTTCTCGCGTGACGACAACCTGTGGACGATCGAAGGGAGACGCAACGATACGGGTGAGCCCGTGTACTTCACCGCGAACTTCCTCTGGATGTGCCAGGGCTACTACAAGCACGCCGAGGGCTACACCCCCGAGTGGGAGGGCATGGAGGATTTCGAAGGCCAGATCGTCCATCCCCAGACCTGGCCCGAAGATCTCGACTACAAGGGCAAGCGCGTCGTCGTGATCGGTTCGGGGGCGACGGCTGCCACCGTGATCCCCGCGATGGCCGCGGATTGCGAGCACATCACCATGCTCCAGCGTTCGCCCACCTACTTCATCCCCGGGCGCAACGAGAACGAACTGGCCGAACAGCTGCGCGAGATCGAGGTCGACGAGGCCTGGATCCACGAGATCACGCGCAAGAAGATCCTGCACGACCAGAAGCTCGTCACCGACGCGTCGTTCAAGCAACCCGACGACCTCAAGAAGCTGCTGATCGAATCGGTGCGGCAACTCCTGCCGGACGACTACGACGTCGAGAAGCACTTCACGCCGAGCTACCGCCCCTGGCAGCAGCGCATCGCCTTCGTGCCGGATGGCGACATCTTCGCGGGCATCACTGCGGGCAAGGCGTCGGTCGTGACCGACCATATCGACCACTTCACCAAGCGGGGCATCCGCCTCAAGAGCGGTGAAGAACTCGACGCCGACATCATCATCACCGCCACCGGCTTCAACCTGAGCGTGCTCGGCGACATCGACTTCAGCGTCGACGGCGAACACGTCGACTTCGCCGACACCATCACCTACCGCGGCATGATGTTCACCGGCGTGCCCAACATGCTCTGGATCTTCGGCTACTTCCGCGCGAGCTGGACGCTCCGCGTCGACCTGCTCGGCGACTTCGTCTGCCGCCTGCTGCAGCACATGGACGAAAAGGGCGCGCAGCGGGTCGAGCCGGTGCTGCGCAAAGAGGATGAAGGACTCGAACCGCTGCCCTGGATGGCGGACGACAACTTCAACCCGAACTACCTGCAGCGCAGCATGCACCTGCTGCCCAAGCGCCTCGACAAGCCCGAGTGGCAGCACACCCAGGACTACTGGGTCGAGAAGGACGAGATCCCGGCGATCGATCTGGACGGCGAAGAGTTCAAGTACGACTAGGGCGCGAAGCCCGACGTCCTACTGGAGCGACACTTCCCGCAACAGACCGAGGTTGTCGAGGGCCTTGCCTGCGCCGTGGACGACCGCCGTGTAGGGGTCTTCGCTGCGCAGGATCGGGAGCTTGGTCTCCTGGCGCAGGACCTGGTCGAGGTCGCGCAAGAGCGAGCCACCGCCCACGAGCATGATGCCGCGGTCGACGATGTCCGCCGCGAGTTCCGGCGGCGTCTTTTCCAGCGTCAGGTGAACCGTTTCGACGATCGCATGGATCGGTTCGACCAGGGCCTCGCGGATCTCGTCGCTCGTCGCGACGATCACCTTCGGAATGCCCGCGATGAGATCGCGGCCCTTCACTTCCTGGGTCGCGGCCTTCGAGTGCGTCGCCGCAGCGCCAATGTCGATCTTCACCGCTTCGGCGGTGCGCTCACCGATCAACATGTTGTACTTGCGCTTGATGTAGTTGATGATCGCCTCGTCCATCTTGTCACCGCCGACGCGGATGCTGCGCGAGGTGACGATGCCCGAGAGCGAGATCACGGCGACGTCGGTGGTGCCGCCGCCGATGTCGACGACCATGTTGCCCTGGGGTGCGGTGACGTCGAGGCCGGCGCCAATGGCCGCGGCCATGGGCTCTTCGATCAAGTAGACCTCGCGCGCGCCGGCCGACAGCGCCGACTCGCGCACCGCGCGCTTTTCGACGCTGGTGATGCAGGGCGGCACGCAGATCACGATGCGCGGGCGAACCAGCGTGCTTCGATTGTGCGCGCGCTGGATGAAGTAGCGAAGCATGGCTTCGGTGATTTCGAAGTCGGCGATCACGCCGTCCTTGATCGGGCGGATCGCGCGAATGGTTCCGGGTGTGCGGCCCAACATCTCCTTGGCTTCGTGACCGACGGCGCGAACGCGTTGTCCAGCCTGGCCCGCGCTATCGCTGGTGATCGCAACGACGCTCGGCTCGGAACAGATCAGCCCGCGGCCCTTGCTGTAGACGAGGGTATTCGCGGTGCCGAGATCGATCGCGAGGTCGTGGGAAAACCAGCCAGAGATGAAATCGAGAAACATGGGCCCTTCCTTCCCCAGAGAGGTCCGCCGGACAGGGGGGCGCAGCGAGACCGTTCCCCCGTCCTATCGGTCACGAACCGGCAGGGACTGAAGGAAAACTGCGACTTCCACGGAGGAATTCGGCCGACACACGAATCCGTTGGTGAGGAAGCTCACGAAAGCGTGGCTTTCGAGAACCGGCGCGGGAGCGGAGTGCGGGCCCGCCCTACTCCGGAGCGCCGCTTCCGCCCGAGTTCGGAGCCGCGGGCGGGATCGGCTCCGCCGCCACGGGATCGCGGTCGACGAGGCGATCGAGGGCGCCCAGGTGGCCGACGAGGGCGTCGACTTCGCCGCGGATCTCGCCGAGATGGGCCTCATGGGCCGCGACTGTGGCGCGAGAGCGATCGAGCTGGCTCTCCAGATCGGCGACAGTGCCTTCGAGCTCGCCGATCTGGCCATTCGCGCGCACGAGCAGGATCACCAGGACGAGCGCCAGGACGACCAGCCCGGCGATCAGGTAGCGCCGGTTGTCGCGCTCGTTCTCGTTCGCCGGTTCGGGGGCCGCGGGAGCGGAGGGAGAAGCCGCCTCGTCAGCGGGGATCGACTCGACGGCCTTGGGGTATTCGGGCTGCGCCATTGGGGGATCTCCAGCGGGCCACGACCGCCCGCGTCATCGAACCGTAGCGCGCGCGAGCTCGCCGCTACGACTGGATGACGAGCTTCGAGAGGCTGGTCTTGCGCAGGTTCGTCTTCTGGATGGTGCGCACCAGCTCGGCGACCTTCTCGATATCGCTCTCGAACGGATTGTTGCAGATCACGCGGACGTTCAAGAGGTTGCCGAGGCGGATGTTCGACCAGTCGAGGTCGTACTGGATCGAGTTCTCGCGGGCGAGCTTGATGAACTCGCCGCGCATGCGCGCGCGGGTATCCGGCGGCGGCGTCGACTTCGCGGCCTCGACGTCTTCGTCGGTGAACTCGCGCTCGACGGCGCCTGCGCGCTCGAGCAGGTAGTAGAGGCTGCGCTTGCGCTGGATGTCGTGGTACTGGAGGTCCATCATGAAGACCTTCGGGTCGTTCCACGAACAGCCCGTGCGATCGATGTAGCTCTCGATCATCTTGCGCTTGATCACCCAGTCGATCTCGCGATCGAGCTTGCGCGGGTCGTCGGCGAGGGTGTCGATCACGTACTGCCACTTCTGCACGGCGTCGCGGTGCTCGTCGTCGACGGGGTACTGTTCGACGTACTTCTGCGCCATTTCGCAGTATTCGCGCTGGATCTCGATGGGCGAGTACTCGCGCCCGTTGTCGAGGCGCAGCTTGCGCTTGCAGGTGACGTCGTAGGTGATGTCCTTGATGGCCTTCACCGGGTTGCGCAGGGTGAAGTCCTTGTTGATGAAGTTGTCCTCGATCATCTGCAACACGACCGAGCACGTCGCCACCTTCAGGAAGTTCGTGTACTCGCTCATGTTGCTGTCGCCCACGATCACGTGCAGGCGGCGGTACTTCTCGCGATCGGCGTGGGGTTCGTCGCGGGTGTTGATGATCGAGCGGTCGTTCGTCGTGGTGCCCGAGATCTTCTGATAGATGTGCTGGGCGCGCTGGGAGACGCAGTAGTGCACGCCGTCCTGGGTCTGGAAGACCTTGCCCGCGCCCGTGTAGATCTGGCGCGTCACCAGGAAGGGGATCAGCTGCTCGGCCAGGTAGTAGAAGTCGACGTCCCGATCGACGAGGTAATTCTCGTGGCAGCCATAGCTGTTGCCCACGAAGTCGGTGTTGTTCTTGAAGATCGAGAGCTTCCCGGGGATGCGCTCCTCGCGGATCTTCTCCTCGGCGTAGGCCTGGAGGTCTTCGAGGATGCGCTCGCCCGCCTGGTCGTAGATGGCGACCTGTCGCGGCGACGAGCACTCGGGCGTCGCGTACTCGGGGTGGCAGCCCGTGTCCTGGTAGAAGCGGGCGCCGTTCTCGAGGAAGACGTTCAGGAAGTGTTCGGTGGTGATGAGCTTTTCGAAGAGGAAGCGAATCGCCTTTTCCACGGGGAGGGTCTTGCGACCATCAGGCGTGAAAATGATCCCGTACTCGGTCTCGATTCCGTAGATTCGCTTCTGCACCTACTCTCACTTTGGCCACCACGGCAGCCGGTATTCGGCGCGATTCGCTCAGAATACTACTCGCTCAGCAGTCCCTGTACTTCATCGGCCGAAAGCCGGGTGAACTTGCGACCGCTGCGTCCGCGGTCGAGGATGCAGACCTCGAGATTCTCGGCCTCGATCGTCCCGCTGTTGTCTGCGCCGCGCGTGAGGGCCTTCAGGCCCAGCTTGACGGCGTCCCCTTGGGACATGCCCTCCCGATACTCGTCGTTGAGTACGCCCTCGACGTCGTCGACGTTACCGCCGATCACGACGTGGCCTTTGTGATCGCTGATGAAACCGTCGAATTTCACGCGATACAGGGCGTTGTTCTCGTGGCCCGCGAGCGTGTCGTCCCCCACCTCGGCCACGATGATCTCGACCTCGAGGGGCTTCATCTCGCGGGTGAAGGCCTCACCCATGGCCTGGGAGTAGGCGTTGGCCAGCGCCTTGCCGCGCACGTCGTCGCGGCTGTAGGCGTAGCCGCGGCTGTCGGCGAAGCGCACGCCGATCTTCCGCAGGGTGTCGAACTCGCTGAACTTCCCCACCCCGGCAAAGGCGATGCGGTCGTAGATCTCGCCCACCTTCGAGAGGCTGGTGGCGTTCTCGGCGATCAGCAGCACGCCGCCCTCGAACTCCAGCGCCACGATCGACTTACCGCGGGCGATGCCCTTGCGAGCGAACTCGGCCTTGTCGGCCATCACCTGTTCGGGTGATACGTAGAAGGGCATCGACATCAGCGGGCTCCTCCGCCGGTCACCGTGCGGTCTTCGAGCAGGCCCCGGTAGATGCGTTCGACGACGCCGAAGTCGACTCGATCGATGCCCCCGTCGGTCGCCGTATTGATGATCGGGTAGATGTTGCGCTGCAGGTCGACGCCGCCGGTGGCGCGATCCTGATCCGCTGCGTCGGTGAGCGCGGTCACGGCGGCCGTGATGGCCTCGTCGGAAGTCAGATCCGGGCGCCAGTTCTTCTTGAGCGACTCGCGCGCGAACAAGCCACCGGAACCGGTGGCTTCGAATTCGGTTTCTTCGTAGCGACCGCCCGTGATGTCGTACTTCCAGAGGCGGCCCGCCTTGCGGCGCTTGTCGTAGCCGGCGAAGAGCGGCACGACGACCAGGCCCTGCATGGCGGCGGGCAGGTTCTGGCGAATCATCTGCCCGAGCTTGTTGGCCTTGCCTTCGAGCTCGAGGGCTTCGCCTTCGATCTTTTCGTAATGCTCGAGTTCGACCGAAAGAATGCGGCCCATCTCGATGCAGGGACCGGCGGCGCCGGAGATCGCCATCAGGGAGTGGGTGTCGGTAGCGAAGACC
This sequence comes from Myxococcota bacterium, assembly GCA_028278345.1. Classification (GTDB taxonomy): domain Bacteria; phylum Myxococcota_A; class UBA9160; order UBA9160; family UBA4427; genus DUBZ01. Next base: position 1,933 of record JANQEL010000015.1, on the reverse strand, counting down.
TTCTCGACGTCGCGCGACGCGACGCGATGGCCCTCGGTCGCCAGGCGATCGCCCGCGACGAGCACGCCATCGGCGAACTTGAACGCAAGGACCGTCGTCCCGTGCGGGATTTCGGTCGGCGACGAACTCGAAAAGCCCGTGAAGTCGGGCACGAGTTCTGGATGATCGACTCGCAACAGCTCCGAAAAGCTAGAGCCGTTGTACTGACCCCTGATGAGCACGGATCCCCCCTCCGTCGATGCTCAGCGCGCGGGTCGCGCGCCTGGCCTGTTCATTGGCCTCCGCGTTGGACGTAGTTCTTGACGAACTCTTCGGCGTTCTCTTCGAGGACGGCATCGATGTCGTCGACCAGGGCATCCATCTCGTCTTTCAGATCCTTGCCCTTCTTGGCCATCTTCTTGGTGCCGTCGCCTTTGGCCTCTGCGGACTCATTGTCCCCACCGCCGCCGCCCTGCTTCTGCTTCTGCGAGCTGTCGGCGGCCATCAGGATCGGAAGCTCATTGGCCTCCGTCCGCTTGCCAATCTTCGTCAAATATCCAGCCATGGTACTTACCTCAGTCTTTCTTCTTCTTGCTTTCATTGGCGCGTCGTGCGCGCGTTGTGTCGCCAGACGCGATCCGAAGATCAGGCCTGGAGATTCTCGACCAGTTCCTTTGCGTCCGCGGAGTTGTCGAGCAACTCCTCGACATGGGTGCGTGTCCCCTTCAACGGATCCGGCATCATGATGCGCTTGACCGCCTGATCCTCGACGCCGAACGAGATCGAATCCCAGTTCACGCCGAAGACCTGGGCAGGGTAGCGCCTCAAGCACTCGCCGCGAAAATACGCCCGCGTGTTCTCCGGCGGGTTGTGGATCGCGGCGGTGATCTCTTCGTCGGTCACGATGCGCTCGACGCGGTCCTGGCGCTCGAGCATGTAGTAGAGGCCCTTCTCCGGGCGCGAATCGTGGTACTGCAGATCGAGCATCTGCACCTGGTGATCGCGCCAGTCGAGGTTCTTTCGCTCCATGAAGCTCTCGATCAGCGCCTTCTTGCTGATCCAGTCGATCTCGCGCGAGAGATCCATCGGCTCGCGCTCGAGGGCGGTGAGCACGTACTCCCACTTCTCGACGATGTCCTTGATCATCGGATCGACTTCGCGTCCGGAGAGGTAGCGATGCGCCGCCTCGAGATACTCCTTCTGGAGTTCAATCGCGGTGAGCTTCTTGCCGTTGTCGAGCGCCAGATCGACCTTGCACTGCGGGTCGTGGGAGACCTGCTTGATGGCCCGGACCGAGTCGCGTAACACGAGGCCTTCGGGCACCGCGCCGTCTTCGATCATCGAGATCACCAGCGCCGTCACGCCGTTGCGCAGGTAGATCGTGTACTCGTTCATGTTCGAGTCGCCCACGATCACGTGCAGGCGGCGGTACTTCTCGCGATCGGCGTGGGGCTCGTCGCGCGTGTTGATGATCGGCCGCTTCACCATCGTATCGAGGGCGACTTCGACCTCGAAGAAGTCGGCGCGCTGGGAGATCTGGTACTCGCAGGGCTGGGCGCGATTCTCGCTCCCCACCTTGCCCGCGCCGCAGTAGATCTGGCGCGTCACGAAGAAGGGCATCAGGTGCTCGACGATCTGCTTGAAGGACGTCTGGCGGTCCATCAGGTAGTTCTCGTGCGAGCCGTAGCTATTGCCCTTGCGATCGCTGTTGTTCTTGTAGATGAGCATCTGCGCACCGGGCGGCAGCAGACCATTCGCTTCGCGGCGGCTCATCTCGAGAACGCGCTCGCCCGCCTTCTCGTGGACCACGAGATCGCGGGCGTTCGTGACTTCCGGGCTCGAGTACTCGGGATGCGCGTGATCGACGTAGTAGCGCGCGCCGTTGATCAGCGTCTTGTTGCGGGCGATGTTCTCCTGCTGGTTCGGCGTGTACTTCTCGCCGTCCACCTGGAAA
>JANQEL010000214.1 GCA_028278345.1 Myxococcota bacterium | reverse complement strand
ACCGCCGCGTCCCCAACCCGGGCGCGATCGAGATCACGTCGTCGAGTCGCGCCTTCCAGTGTTCGGCGATCCAGTTCGCGAAGGCGCCCCGCAGCGCGTCGTCGATCGACACCGGCTCTATCCGAAGAAGAGATGACACGCCATCACGGCGCCACAGAACCCGGCGAAGTCACCCGCGAGGCAAGCGGGCAGGGTGTGGCGTCCCTGGCTGATGCGCGCCGCGCCGAAGTAGACGGCCAGCACGTAGAAGGTGGTTTCGGTCGAGCCCTGCAACGTACTCGTGAGATATCCGATGAAGGTGTCGGGGCCGTGCGCGGTGAGGGTCTCACTCATGATCCCGAAGGCGCCCGAGCCCGAGAAGGGACGCAGCAGGGCCATCGGCATGACTTCGGCCGGAACACCGAAGGCGGAGGTCACCGGGTCGATCAGGCCGATCACGAAGTCGAGGGCACCGGATGCACGGAACATCGTGACCGCGGTGAGGATGATCACGAGGTAGGGCACGATGCGCGCCGAAACCGTGAGCCCTTCCTTCGCACCTTCGACGGCGGAGTCGTAGACCTGCACGCCGCGCGCATAGCCGAAGAGCAGCAGCGCACCGACCAACACCGGGAAGCTCCAGGCGTTCACGATTTCGAAGAATGCGTCGGTCGAGCCGCGCCCATCGAGTTGGCGGCTCGCGTCGACGAAGAGCCCCGCCGCGGTGGCGATCAGGATTCCGTAGACGATGGCGCGCCGCGTCGGCGGCATGGGTTCGCTTTGGGTCTCCGGCGGGATCTCGACTTCCGGAGACTCCAGCTCGAGCGACTCAGCCGAAACCCCCTCGACGGGCTGGTGGCGGAACACGGGCAGTCGGCGCAACAGGTAGTAGACGGTGACCGCACCCAGGGTCGAACAGAAGGTGGCGATCAGGGTCGGTATCCAGATCGCGAAGGGGTCTTCGCTGCCGGCCGCCGAGCGAACGAAGACCGTCCCGGTCGGCGGAAAGAGATTGATCGAGGAGGTGTTGATCGCGAGGAACAACACCATCGCGTTGCTCGCCGCGCCGGGGTGGGCGTTGATCTTCGCGAGCTCGCTCATCGCCTTGATGCCGAAGGGCGTCGCCGCGTTGCCGAGGCCCATCAGGTTGCACGCCATGTTCATCACCATGGCGGCCATCGCGGGATGATCGGCGGGGATTTCGGGGAACATCCGCCGCAACAGGGGCGCCAGGCCGCGGGCGATCAGGTCGCGCAGGCCTCCGTCGAAGGCGACCTTCATCACCCCGAGCATGAAGACCATGCCGCCGACGAGACCCAGGACGAGTTCGAAGGCCTGCTTCGCGCCGCCGCTGATCGCCTTGTTGACCTCGCCGAGTTGACCCGTGAAGGCCCCGTAGACGACCGACAAGACGATCATCCCGAGCCAGACCCCGTTGAGCACCGCTCCCCCCCAGGCGACGGATTGTTTGGTTCAGCGCTTGTTGGCTACAGAGAATGAGAGTTACAGAGATCACGAGCTTCTGCCGAACCGTTTGCTGCTCGACATGCTCGAAGATAACGTTGCCACGTCGAACCCGACGGTTCGACCTCCCCCCGCCACGAATTCGATGAATCAAGCTTATCGGCCGTTCGGGGCCCGACTCGACCTCGCGTCACTCGTGGCGTGTGTTTTCGCCTTCGCGTCCGTGCTGTTTCTCAGCGCGGGTGCGTGCACGGCCGCGGGCGTGGGTGCCGGTGTAGCTGCCGGTGCGGTCGACTCCGACGCGAATCATCGGCGATGGCTGCAGCGACTCGACCGCGCCCTCGAAACCGACGGGCTTCGCGGTGCACGCGTTGCCGCGCTGGCCGTACGCGCGAGCGACGGTTCGGTGGTCTATCAGCGCGAGCCCGACCGCATGATGATTCCGGCTTCGAACGCCAAGGTTCTCACGGCCCTCGCGAGCCTCGACGCCTTCGGCCCCACCCATCGCTTCGAAACGCGCATCCTCACGTCGGCCCCCCTCGACGCCGGGGGCGTAGCGCGCGATCTGATCGTGGTGGGCGGCGGTGATCCGGCACTCACGAGCGAAGACTATTGGCGCATGGCGGCTGAGCTGCGCGAAGCGGGCTTGAGCGAGGTGGCGGGCAACCTCGTCGTCGACGACGGGTTGTTCGATCGCGTGCGCTGGCATCCCAGCGTGAAGGGGGTTTCATCGCGGGCGTACCACGCGCCGGTGGGCGCCCTCAACGCGAACTACGGAAGCTTCGCGGTGACCGTCCAACCGGGGGCCGCGAAGGGCGCGCCCGTCGCGGTACGGCTCACTCCCCCGGTCGACTATCTCCAACTGTCGAATCAGGGCACGACCCTTGCGGCGAAGAAGCGGCGCACGCTGGTCGTCGATCGCGCGGCGGGCCGCGGGCACGAGGTGGTGTCGGTGCGCGGCGGTGTGCGTACCCGCGACAAGCGCAGGGCCTACTACCGCAGCGTCCTCGAGCCCGATCTCTACGCCGGCCATGTCTTGAAGATGCAGCTCGCCGCCGTGGGGATCCCGGTCACCGGCCGCGTCGTGCGCGGGCGTGTCAGCGAAGCCGCGGAGCCACTCCACGAATTCGAAGGCAGGCCTATGCTCGAAGTTGTCCAGCTCTTCATGAAGTACAGCAACAACGGCATTGCCGAGGCGCTGGTCAAGAACATGGGGGTGATGGTGAGTGGCGGCGTCGGAAGTTGGGCGTCGGGCATGCCGGAGTTGCGGAGGCGCCTGCTCGCCCTCGGTGTGCCCGCAGCGGGCTTCGATCTGGTGGACGGCTCGGGGCTCTCCTACGACAACCGCGTGTCTCCGCGCGCCCTGGTTGTGGCCCTGCGCGCCGGGAGGAAGGCCTTTCGCTTTGCGCCGGAGTTCGAAGCCTCACTGCCGATCGCGGCGCGTGACGGCACTCTCGAAGAGCGCGCCGAAGAGGCGCGCGATCGCGTGCGTGCGAAGACCGGGTTGCTCAACAACGTGACCGGCCTTTCGGGCTTCGCGCAGGTGGGCGGTATGGACGGCTGGCACGACGACGTCGTGTTCTCCGTGCTCGTCAATGGCACCCGCGAGGGGGACGAAGCGGCGATGGATGCGCTCGACCGCTTCGCCGCGATCCTTGCAGAAGGCTCGGTGCCGGCTTCCGCGAAGAAGTAGGTCGACGGGCGATCTAGCCCTGGGTAGGCAGCGCCTCGCGTCGCGCTTCGGCGAGCTCCAGCGCCTTCCGCACGCGCTCGGTGTAGATCGAAGGCAGATCCGAACCCTTGCGGATGCGCTTGTCGATGCGACCCGGCCCCCAGTTGTAGGCGGCCAGCGCCGTCGTCACGTCGCCGTACTTGTCCGTCAGGTGCCGGATGTAGGCGGTGCCGAGTTTCACGTTCAGCACGGGATCGAAGAGCGAGTCGGGGCCGCGCCAGTCGAGATCGAGCCGGTCGGCGAGCTCTTCCGCCGTCGCGGGCAGCAGCTGCATCAAGCCCATCGCGCCGACGTGGGAGACGGCGAGGTTGTAGCCACCGCTCTCGACCTGGATCACGGCGAGCACGAGCGCCGGATCGAAGTCGTTGCGGCGCGCTTCCTCCACCACGGCGCGCGCGACGTTCGTTTCGTCGTGGGCGGCCATGCCGGTGTGGCGGCTGCGCAGGAAGGCCAGCACGGCGCGTTCGTCTGCATCGCCCTCGAAGGCTTCAGATACCTGCGCGGAGCTGTCCCCGGCCGGGCCGGCGGCGACATCGACGTCAGCCGGCGACACGATCGACGGTGCCTGCATGTCGATCGCGGCGAACACGCTGTCGGCTGCAGTCCCTCCGAAGAAGTAGAAGGCCGCGGCGAGCAGCATCGCGCCGAATGTGATGCGCGTGCCCATGATCAGCCGACTCCCAGGGGAGAGATGCCGAGGGCCGAGATGGCCGACAGGTTGTTCACGACCGCGTAACCCGTCGTGAGCGCGATGAACGCGAGAAAGCCCTCTTTCACCCGCTTCCGGAACCGCGTGGTATAGAGGATGAACCCGACGGCGAAGACCGTGAACACGCTGTCGATCACCAGCCCGCCGACCAGCCCGCTCACCTGGAAGAGGGCGTCGACCACGGGATTGGCTTCCACCACGTGCCAGCCGTCCACGGGGGCGCGCAGGCAGAGATAGGTGGTCCAGTGGTCTGCGAAAGTCAGCAGCAAAGTGAGTGCAGCGAGGGGGTAGAGCATGGTCTGGAGGGGGCTCCCCGAGCGGGAATCGCTCGTTGCCGTACCAGGCAAAGCCTGGATAGAGCAAGAAGCGTGCCCTCGGGCAAACCCCTGCGCAGACGTCAGGAATGGTGGTGGGTTGGGGGGCATGGATGCAGGCTGCTGATGGTGGGAAAGGGGGGGCCATCGAGCGCCGGCAGGGTAGCGGCTTTCTCTTTGGGAGACAGCGACGCCGCCGCGAAACTTCTTGCGCAGTGGGTGGTGAGTGGCAGGCGAGACGCAACTGAGCTGCATCTCGCCTGCGGACGAAGTCGAATGCCGTTTGAGAACGCCTGCGATCCTACTTCTTCTTCATCTTCCCCTTGCCGAGCAGCAGCCAGTCGAGGCTGACCTGCTCCTTCACCGCGAGGGTGATGAGGAAGTCGGTGTGGGGAGTCGTACCGTTTTCGTATCGGTTGACGTTCTGCTGAAAAACCCCGAGATCGCGGGCGAACTGTCGCTGCGAACGATCGCCGCGTACCTGGGAGATGCGATCCGGGAGTTTGCGCTTGATGCGTTGGAGGGAAGCTGTGGCCATCGTTGCTCTTGATCCTCTTGGTCGTCCTTGCTTCGCGCAAGCAGTGTGGGTTTGTGGGGTTGAGTCGAGCTGTCGTGTTGTCGTTCGGGTGTGAGTGTCGAGTGCGATGAGGTTGTTTCGATCGCGACTCGCGACTGATGGTTGGCTGACGGGATTGCGTTGGGATGACGTTGATATCGTCTAGTCGCGCGGGATGCACGCGGACTGATCGAATGCGAGCAGTCTATTACAGCGAAGAAGCGCGATTCAAGCGCAAACACGCTGCGGCGAAGAGAAGTCTGCGGCGAAGAGAAGTCTGAGGCGAAGAGAAGGCTGAGGCGAAGAGAGGAGTGACACACGACTGTGATCGCACAACGGTGTCTACGCAGGACGGTTTCGCTTCACGCGACGCGTTACAAATCGATGCGACAGTCGCTCGGATGTACGCGATCGTGTCGACCGACATCATCGAGTGATCATGTAGGCGTTTTGTGTAGGGCGACTAAGGGTAAACACCTAGTGAGGCGCGTCGTGGAGCGTGAAGTGGAGCGGGAAGTGGATAGGCGGCATCAACGAAGTGGGCGCCGGGAAGCCCGGCTCCTCGTCCCGGGGCGACACTGTTTGGTTGCGCCGTGGTCCATCGTCCCACGTCCGCGAGTGGGGTCGGGGAGAGCGCCGTGCGGGTGATCGGTGGCGAGTTGCGCAGTCGCGTCCTGGCGCCTCCGCCCAAGGGGGTGCGGCCGACCTCGGATCGCATCCGCGAGTCGCTCTTCATGCGGCTCGGGGACGTCGAAGGGCTGGCGGTGCTCGATCTCTACGCGGGCACCGGGGCGCTCGGAATCGAGGCCCTTTCCCGGGGGGCGAAGTACGCGGTCTTCGTGGACCGCGCCAATGCCTCGCTGCGAGTGTTGAAGAAGAACATCCAGACCCTCGGCCTCGGCAGCCGGAGTCGGGTGATGCGGGGCGACGTCCTGCGAGTGCTCCCCCGCTTGGCCGAGCGCGGGGACGCCTTCGACCTGGTGTTTCTCGATCCGCCCTACGACGCCGAAGTGATCGCGCCGACCCTCGCGGGGCTACGCCGCGAAAGTCTGCTTCGCCCGGGTGCCGTGGTGGTCGTCGAGAGCGCGAAACGCCATGCTCTGCCCCCGATCGAAACCCTCGGGTTCGAGATCATCGACGAGCGAATCGCGGGCGACACCAGGATCACGCGGCTCGAAGCCGCCCGAAGTCAGGATCAGGATCACGAAATGGCGGACCAGTCGGAAGCGGGAACGGGTGCAGAAAGAGCAGAAAGAAGAGCCACCTCGAAGGGGAGCATCACGCGAGCGCCGACGGTCGCGCTCTTCCCCGCAAGCTTCGATCCGCCGACGAACGGGCACCTCGACCTGATCGAGCGCTCGCGACAGGCCTTCGACGAAGTCGTCGTCGCGACCGCGATCAACGTCGGCAAGACGGGCACCTTCAGCTTCGACGAACGGCTCGAGATGTTGCGCGCCGTGACGGCGAACATGGACAACGTTCGCGTCGAAGGCTTCTCGGGTCTCGTGGTCGAACACGCCAAGGAGATCGGCGCCACGGTGATGATCCGCGGCCTGCGGGCAATGAGCGATTTCGAGTACGAGTTCGAGATGGCCCTGATGAACCGCCACCTGGCCCCGGATCTCGAGGTGATGTTCATGATGACGCGCCAGGAGTACCTCTATGTCAGCTCCTCGCGTCTCAAGGAACTCGTGCGCTTCGGCACCGCAATCGACGAATTCGTCCCGCCGCTGGTCGCCAAGAAGCTCATGGAGAAGCTCGGCGGCTGAGGGCGTAAGGGCCGTGGTGTAAGGGCGCTAGAGAGCGGCTGTTTGGATCGCGCCCCGCACTTGGGTAAGCTCGCGATATCGCTCGACTATCGTGTTCGAGCGCGTTCGGGCCGTATCCCGGGGAGCCCACGAGTCATGAATCCGCGTCGCATCGTGCTCGCCGTGAGCGGCGGGATCGCGGCCTACAAGGCCCCCGAACTCGTGCGCGCCCTGACCGGCGCCGGCCACAACGTGCGTTGTGTGATGACGCGCGACGCCACGCGCTTCGTTTCGCCGCTGGTGCTCGAGGCGCTGAGCCAGCACCCGGTCGGCGACGATCTCTTCGACTCCCAGAGCGGAGAGATCGATCACATCGCCATCGCCGATTGGGCCGAGGTCGTGTTGGTCGCGCCGATTACCGCGAACCTGATCGCCAAACTGGCGCGCGGGATCACCGACGACCTGGTGACCGCGGTGGTGCTCGCCACGCGCGCCCCGCTGCTCGTCGCGCCGGCGATGAACGTCAACATGTGGAACGACGAAGTCACCCAACGAAACCTCGCTGCGCTGCGCGAACGCGGCTTCGAAACCGTCGGGCCCGATGCCGGCGACCTCGCCTGCGGTTGGCAGGGCGAGGGGCGTATGTCGGATCCCGCCGTGATCGCCGACGCGGCCGAGCGCGTGCTCACCGCGCAGAGCCTTTCCGGGCAGCGCGTAATCGTCACCGCCGGGGGGACGTCGGAACCGATCGACAGCGTGCGCAGCGTGACGAACCGCTCTTCGGGCAAGATGGGCTTCGCGATCGCGGCCCAGGCGGCGCTGCGCGGCGCGGACGTGCTGCTGGTCGCCGGCGAGACGCCTCTGGCCACGCCCTTCGGCGTCGATCGCATCGACGTCGGTTCCGCCCTCGAAATGCACGAGGTGGTGTTGCGCGAACTCGCGGGCGCCCAGGTCGTCATCAAGGCGGCCGCCGTCGCCGACTTCCGTCCGCGGGAAGCCAGCACGCTCAAGATCAAGAAGGAAGACCTCGCGCCCGACGGGGGCCTGCAGATCGACCTCGTGCGCAACCCCGACATCCTGGCCGACGTCTGTACAGAGGTGAAGGCATCCGGGGGAAAGCAAGTGGTCGTGGGCTTCGCGGCCGAGAGCCACGACGTGATCCCCGCCGCCCAACGCAAACTCGAACGCAAGGGATGCGATCTGATCGTGGCCAATGACATCTCGCGCAGCGACGCGGGTTTCAACGTCGACGAAAACGCGGTGAGCTTCGTCTGGCCTGAGGGCGAGATCGAAGAACTCGCGCTGCTTCCGAAATCGCAGGTCGCGGCCGAGTTGCTCGACCGGGTAGAGAAGCTGCTCGGAGAACGAACGTGACGGGAAAGGGGTGAGGGGAAAGAGGTGAGGGGAAAGAGTGTGAAGGGAGCCGCGTTGAAGAGAGCGCGTTCGAGACGTCGAGTTCGCATGTTGTCCGTGGCCTTCATCGCCATGGGGACGCTGCTTTCGTTGGCCCAGCTGGCGCCGGCGCGTGGCGGCGGGCACATCAATGTCGCGACGATCGTCGGTTCGATCAATCCGGCGTCGGCCTCCTATCTACTCGACGCGATCGAAGCGAGTGAGCGCGAAGGCGCGGCGGCACTGCTCGTCGAACTCGATACTCCGGGCGGCCTGGTGGCTTCGACGCGCGACATCCTGCAGGCCATGCTCAACTCGTCGGTGCCGATCATCGTCTACGTCACGCCGCGCGGGGCCTGGGCGATCTCGGCCGGCACCTTCATCACGGTAGCGGCGAACGTGGCGGCGATGTCACCGGGCACCAGCATCGGCGCAGCCCATCCCGTTTCGGCCGGCGGCGGAACCGAGCGCCAACCGACGCCTACGGGGCAACCGGGACAAGAGCCGCCACCGCCGGGGCAGTCCGTCGATGTCGGCATGGAGAAGGCCGAGAACGCGCTCGCGGCGATGATGGAGTCGATCGCCCAGGAGCGGAACCGCAACGTCGAATGGGTCGTGCAGGCCGTGCGCGAGAGCGTCGCGGTGAGCGAGACCAAGGCCCTCGAACTCGGCGTGATCGACATCATCGCGGAAAACCGGGCGGAGCTGCTCGAAGCCATCGAAGGTCGCGTCGTGCGAGTCGCCGGCAAAGAGCGCGAGTTGGCGCTGGCGGGTCTACCGGCGCGGCAGATCGAGATGACACTGCTGCAGGAGATCTTCAACTTCCTGGCCGACCCGAACGTCGCGATCCTGCTCTTCCTCGCAGGCGGCATCGGCCTCTACACCGAGTTCAACAACCCCGGCTTGATCGTGCCCGGTGCGGTCGGCCTCGTGTGCATGATCCTCGCCGCGATCGCCTTCCAGATCCTGCCCTTCGATTGGGTCGGTCTGATCCTGATCCTCGCGGGCCTCGCCTTGTTCGTCGCCGAGATGTTCGTGAGCGCCTTCGGTGCGCTCTTCGCGACTGGCGTTGCGCTCATCCTGCTCGGCGGGTCGATGATCTTCGATCAACCCGATCTCTCCGATCTGACCGTGTCGTTCTGGAGCGTGCTCGTGCCGGCCGTGGCGGCGTTCGCGCTCTTCGGCGGCTTGATCATCTTCTCCGTCGGTCGCGCCATGGTGGGCGGCCAGACGACGGGGGTCGACGAGCTCGTCGGGCTCGTGGGCAAGGTGGTGAGCCCGCTGGATCCCGAAGGCAAGGTCTTCGTTCGCGGCGAGTATTGGGATGCCGCTTTGTCCGACGGAAGCGGGGAATCGATCGAAGAGGGGGCCAGCGTCGAGGTCGCCTCGGTCGACGGTCTGCACATGACGGTGCGTCGCGTAGAGTCATCTTGATCCCTATGATGCCGACCGTTTGAGACCGTTCGAGACGGATTTAGGAGGGAGGGGAAGTCTGATGTTTGTGCCGATTCTGCTCGGAACGCTCGCGCTGCTGGTGTTCGCGGGGATTCGCATCATCACCGAATACGAGCGCGGCGTGGTGTTTCGCCTCGGTCGCTTCTCGGGCGTGAAGACCGCGGGTCTGAAGTGGATCATCCCCGGCATCGATCGCATGGTGAAGATCAGCCTGCGTGAGATCGTGATGGACGTGCCGTCGCAGGAAGTCATCACCCGCGACAACGTCTCCATCAAGGTGAACGCGGTGCTCTACTTCCGCGTGCTGCATCCCGAGAAGTCGGTGATCCAGGTGGAGAACTACCTCTACGGTACTTCGCAGCTCGCGCAGGCGACGCTTCGAAGCGTCTGTGGTCAGGCCGAACTCGACGACCTGCTCTCCGATCGCGAGAGCATCAACCGAAAGCTGCAGGAGATCATCGATCTGCAGACCGAGCCCTGGGGCGTGAAGGTGCGCGCCGTCGAGGTGAAGCAGATCGACCTGCCGCAGGAGATGCAGCGCGTGATGGCCAAGCAGGCCGAGGCCGAGCGCGAAAAGCGCGCCAAGGTCGTGCTCGCCGAAGGTGAATACCAGGCCGCCCAGCGCCTGGCCGACGCCTCGCGCGTCTTGGCGAGCGAGCCGACCGGCTTGCAGCTGCGTTATCTCCAGACCCTGGCCGAAGTCGCGGGCGACAAGAATTCGACCACGATCTTCCCCGTGCCCCTCGATCTCTTGAAGCCCTTCTACGATCAGATGGCGCAGGACGAAGCGGCGAGGGCTTCGGATTCGCCGAACCCACCGGAGCAGGCGTCCTAGCGTGACTCCCCCCGATGGCGACGAACTGAACACGGATCAGAAGATCCGGCGCTCGGCCGCGCGCGCGGTGTTCAACGGCACGGTCGTGCTGGTGGCGCTGGGGGTGATCGGCGGGTGGGCCTCGACGGGCTTGTACTACAACGAGCCCGGTGAAACCTCGGTCGTCTTGTTCCTCGGGGTCCACAGCGACACCGTTCGGGACGAGGGCTGGCAGTGGCGCTTCCCGGTGCCGATCGGTTCGCACCAGGTCGTGAATACCAGTGAGGTTCGACGTATCGGGTTCGGCGTCGACGACGGCGAATTCGCGCAGGGGCTCGCGGACGTCGTCCAGATCGACGAGAACGAAGTCCAGACTTCGGACAGCAACATCGTGATCCCTCGCTACGTGGTGCAGTACCGAGTGGGGGATCCGTTCACCTACCTCTACTCCCTGGTGGATCCGACCCAGACCCTGCGCGATGCAGCGCAAGCGGCCACCCGCGAAGTCATCGGTCGCCACCCCATCGACGAAGCGATGCAGAGCAATCGCGAGGGCATCGAACGCGCGGCCCGGGTGACCCTCGAGGAGATCCTGGTGCAGTACGCCCGAGGTGAAGGCGGCCAGTCGGCCTTCCAGATTCTCTCGGTCTCTTTCCAGAGCGTGCAGGCACCGTCCGAAGTCCAGGCGGCATTCGACGACGTGGTGGCGGCCAAGCAGGACAAGGATCGGACGGTGTCGGTCGCGCAAGGTGACGCGCGCGAGATCCGCGAGCGCGCGAACGCCAAGGCGGTCGAACTCACCGAGGGCGCCGAAGCCTACAAGCAGGCCAAGGTGATCGAGGCGACCGGCGAGGCGAAGCGCTTCGAGCTGCTGCTGGCCGAGTACCAGGCGGCGCGCGAAGTCACCCGCCAGCGCCTCTACTTCGAGACGATGGAATCGGTGATGCAGGGAGTCGACAAGTTCGTGGTCGAGCCCGACACCGTTCAGATGCTTCCCATGTTGTCGTTGCCCCAGGCCGCAAGCGGAACCTCGAACGCTCCCGATGAGCAGGATGAGCAGGAGGAGGAGTGATGGGGCGTCTGATGCTGCCGCTGTTGCTCGTCGTCGCCATCATCGTGAGCGCATTGTGGGCGGCCGAGTACGGTTACGGTCCGATCGTGATCGCCAAGGAGCACGAATACAAGGTCGTCGTCGGTGTTACGGGTCCGCGCGCGTCGATCACGGAACCGGGGTTGGCGGAGGTCATCGTCTTTCCGTTCGTCGACGAGGTGCTGACCTTCGACCGTCGTCTGCGTTACTTGAACGCCGAACCCCATGAAATGATGATCGCGAACGACGAGCGGATCATCATCGACTACTACGCGATCTGGCGAATCGTCGATCCTCTCGAGTTCCGGCGACAGTTTCCGAGTGGAGAAGCCCAGGCCGAGCAGCGGATCCTCGAGGACGTCAAGTCGTTGGCCGGTTCGAAGATCGCGGCCCTCGATCTGTCTCAACTGCTCGCACGGAGCGAAGCCCTCGCGACCCTGGCCGAGGAAAGCACCGCGCGTCTCGAGGACACGGGGGTCGAGGTCGTCGACATCCGGTTGAACCGCACCGAGCTTCCGCCGAACGCGCTCGAGTCGGCCTATGCACAGATGCGTGAGCAGCGCCGAGCGCTCGCGCGTGAGCACCGCGCCCAGGGCGATCGAATGGCGCGCGAGATGCGCGCGGGCGCCGAGCGCAACGCCCGGACGACGTTGGCCACCGCGCGAGCCGAGAGCGAGCGGCTGCGTGGTGAGGGCGACGCCGAAGCCACGCGGATCTTTGCGGCGGCGCACTCGCGCGACCCCGAGTTCTACACCTTCGTGCGCAGCCTCGAGGCGTATCGTAAGTCCCTCGGTGACGGCACGACGATGATCCTCTCTCCCGATCATCCGTTCCTGCGCAACCTCGAGCCCGAACTCGACGTGCGCAAGCTGCCGCCGGTTTCTTCGGGACGCTAGCGCTCGATGAATCGCAGGTGGAGCGCGCCCGCGAGGGCGAAGGCGATCACCAACGTCGTCGACGCGGTGGCGGCCGAGACGACGCCCTCGCTGGCAAGGGTGGTCGAGATGCTGCGAAGCGCGAAGTAGCCCGAAACCGTCGCGATGCCGAGCAGGGCGGGGAGGCCGAAGCCGCGGCCTCCACCCACGCGCAGGCCGAATGGCGCGGCGAGCAGGGCGAAGAGCACGACGCTCAGCGGTTCGACGAAGCGGGCATAGAGCACGGCTTCGACGCGGTGGACGTTCTCCCCCTCACGTTCGCGGATGGCGGCGTGGGCGCGCAGCTTTTCGACGGTGAGGCTGTGGAGGTCGCTGTTGATCAGGGCCGTATCGTTCGGATCGCTCACGTCGAGGGTGACGCCGCTCAACTCTTCGACGCGCACGGCGGCGTCGCGGTCGTCGGGATCGTAGTATCGAACCACCGCGCTTTCGATGTGCCAGCGGTGTTCATCGTCGACGTCGACCTGCGGTGCGTCGACGGTTCGAAGCAAGCGACCGTTCTCGTCGAGATCGAAGAGCCGTACTCCCCGCAGGGTTCGCCTGGAAGCATCGGCCTGGGAGATGTTGTAGATGGTGCGCCCGTGCTGATACCAGAAGGAGCCTTCGCGATAGCTGATGTGCGGACCGCCCCCCGATTCGAAGCGATTCCATTCGCGCGTCGAACCCACGATCCAGGTCTCGCCGAGGGCATAGGTTCCGAGCGCCACGAGCACGGCCGCCGCGAGCATCGGCAGCACCAATCGATCGGGCGAGATGCCCCCCGCCTTGGCAGCCGATACTTCGAACCAATGGGATCCGATGGCCAGCGCAAAGAAGGCGGCGGCGAAGGACGCGATCGGGATCAGCTCACGCAGGTAGTAGGAAGGGATGCGGAGCATCAGGTACACGAAGGGGGCGCTCGGGCCTTCGCCTGCGGAGAGCATGTCGTCGAGATTGAGTAGCATCTCGATCACCACGATCGTCAGCGTCGAGACGACGAGGATCAAGGCGAACAGCCCCAGGTAACGCAACGCAAAGTAACGCGACAGGGTTCGCACGGACGGAAGCCTAGCAGGGAGCCTTGGAGGCGGAGCCGAGGTTGGAGATCGAATTGGAGACGGGAATTGGAGATCGTTGAAGGAGCGAACGCGCTCGAGCGCGAACTCGTTCGTCCCGTGCTGACCATCGGTAACTTCGACGGTGTTCATCTCGGTCATCGCGCGATCATGGAAACCGTGATCGAACGCGCGCGCCTTCTCGATGGCGAAGCGGTCGTTCTCACCTTCGATCCCCATCCGCGCAAGGTGTTGCAACCCGATCGCGCACCCAGCCTGCTCGCGACGCGCGAACAGAAGCTCGAAGCCCTCGAGGCCGTGGGCATCGATGTCGTGATCATGCAGCCCTTCGACAAGGCCTTTGCGCAGACCTCACCCGAGGCCTTCGTGCGCGATCTCGTCTGGGATCGCATCGGCCCGCGCGAGGTCTTCGTCGGTTACGACTTCCACTTCGGGCGCGATCGGGAGGGTTCGATGGCTGCACTCTCGGAGATCGGCGCGGGCCTCGGCTTCTCGGTGACGATCATTCCCGAGATCCGCGTCAACGATCTCGACGTGAACTCGTCGCGCATCCGCGAGCTGCTCGGCCAGGGCAACGTCGAAGAGGCGGAGATCCTGCTCGGCCGACCCTTTGCGGTGCGCAGCCGCGTTCTCGAAGGTGATCGCCGCGGCCGAACACTCGGCTTTCCCACTGCGAACCTCGCGCCGGAGAACGAGATCCTCCCGAGCGTGGGGGTCTACTGCGGGGAGATGCGCATCCTCGCGCGAAACGGCGGGGGTACTACGGCGCCCGCAACGGCGCCTATGCCTATAAAGGAAGAGCGCTATGGGGCCGTCGTGAACGTCGGCCGCCGGCCCACTTTCTACGAGGACGGCCGACTGCTCGCCGAGGCCCATCTCCTCGACTTCGAGGAAGAGCTGTACGGTGCCTCCGTCGAGTTGGCCTTCTTCGCGCGTCTGCGCTCCGAGCAGAAGTTTCCAGGGCCGGACGCCCTCAAGGTGCAGATCGCGGCCGATATCGAGGCGGCGCGAAAGAAGCTCGCGGCGCGATGAGTCCGAAAGCAGTTGGCCGACCGTGACGATGAGGAGCGCGTGGGGTTGCTAGATCGCCCGGACAGACCTTCTGCACCGCAGGGCGATGCGACTCCCGCGTCGGCCTCCTCGTCGTCTACGTTCGGCGGCGATCTGCCCTGGTACCTGAACTGGCGCTTCTGGATCGGCATCGTGATCGCGGGGTTGTCGATCTGGTACGTGGCGCGAGGGATCCCGATCGAAGACGTCGTCGCGGCGATGAAGCAGGCGAATCTGCTCCTGCTCTTCGTACTCTCGGTTCCCTGTTACATCGTCGCCACCTGGGTGCGCGCGCTTCGCTGGCGTCATCTCACCAACCCCGTCGCCGAGATCGATCGCGTCCCGCTCTTCCACGCCCAGGCGATCGGCTTCCTGGTGAACAACATCCTGCCGCTGCGCGTCGGCGAGTTCGTGCGTTCGTGGTACCTCGCTCGAAAGCAGGGGGTGAGCGCCACCTCGATCCTCGGCACGGTCGTGATCGAGCGCGTGATCGACGTCGTGTGCGTGCTCCTGATCGCCGCGGCCTCGCTCACCTGGGCGGGGAGGGGAGGCGATAGCCTGCTCGCGCGCGGAACCATGCTGCTGTTGCCGGCGGCTTGCGTACCCGTGATGGGTTTGATCGCCATCCGACTGTTCCCCGAGCAGGTGATTCGCATCACCCACTTCGCCGCGAAGCCGCTGCCGACGCGCATTGGAGCCACCCTGGAACGACTGCTGCGGCGCTTCGCCGACGGCCTGCATTCGCTCTCATTGGGCAGTCACCTCGCCTGGATCCTCGTCCACAGCGTCACGATCTGGCTACTTCTCTCGACGATTCCAATGCTTGCGGGCATCTATGCGTTCGGATTGGAACTCGGTAATCCGATCGAAACGCTGATGATCTCGTGGATCCTGCTCGCCGCCGTCGGCGTGGCGGTGGCGATCCCCTCGACGCCCGGGTTCTTCGGAACCTACCAACTGGCTTTCAATAGTGTCCTCGAACGTTTCGGTGTCACACCTGCCGAAGCGTTGGCACTCGGACTCCTGGTCTGGTTCGTCTTCTGGAGTTCGCTCGTCGTGCTGGGCCTGCTCGTGCTGCGAAGTGAACGCACGAGCCTCGGTGAACTCACCTTCTACAACACCGAGGAAGCGAGCGAGGACGGCCCGCCCGGTAAAGATCCCGCAACCGAAAACCGATAATTCGTCGGGATTGCATCGCTTTTGCCATCGGCTGACGCCGGGGCCAGGCGCTGGGATCGCGCGAATACGAGCGGGTGTGTGCGCAGTCGCGCCACCCGTGAGGCGCCGGTGGGCCGGTCGGTAGGCCGGTCGGTAGGCCGGTAGAAAGACGGTTGGGGGTCGACAAGTTGAACGAGCGAATCGGTGAACTCCTCGTCAAGGAGAATCTGCTTTCGGCGGATCAGCTCCAGCAAGCTCGCCAGGGTGCATCGGCCAAGGGCAAGCGGCTCGGTTCCGAGATCACCTCGCTCGGCTTCCTCGACGAGACCGAACTCACAGACTTCGTCGCGAAGCAGTACGGCGTGCCATCGATCAACCTCGACGAGTTCGACGTCGATCCCGAAGTCACCCAGCTGATCCCGGAAGACGTGGCGACGAAACACAACGTCGTCCCCGTCAACCGCGCGGGCTCCACGCTGATCCTCGCGACGGCCGACCCGTCGAACATCTTTGCCCTCGACGACATCAAGTTCCTGACCGGCTACAACATCCAGCCGGTGGTGGCCTCGGAAGACGCCATCAAACGCTCGATCGAGAAGTTCTACGAGCAGGCCGACGTCCTCGACGAGGTGATGGCTGGCTTCGACGACTCCGACATCGACCTCGTCCAGGGCGAGGAAGAAGTCGACGCGGCCGAACTCGGTCGCGAGGCGGAAGACGCCCCCGTCGTCAAGCTCGTGAATCTCATCCTCACCGACGCGGTCAAGAAGAACACGTCGGATATCCACATCGAGCCCTACGAAAAGAGCTTCCGCGTTCGCTACCGAATCGATGGCGTGCTCTACGAGGTGATGAAGCCGCCGATCAAGCTGAAGAACGCGCTCACCTCGCGCATCAAGATCATGTCCGAGCTCGATATCGCCGAGCGACGCCTGCCCCAGGATGGCCGCATCAAGCTGAAGATGGGACGCGGCCGCGAGATGGACTTTCGTGTGTCGGTGCTGCCGACGCTGTTCGGCGAGAAGATCGTGCTCCGCTTGCTCGATAAATCGAACCTGCAGCTCGACATGACGAAGCTCGGTTTCGAGCAGGAGCAGCTCGACGATTTTCAGCACTGCATCCATCAGCCCTTCGGCATGGTGCTCGTGACCGGCCCGACCGGTTCCGGTAAGACGACGACGCTCTACTCGGCATTGTCCGAGCTCAACCAGCCGGGCGAGAACCTCTCCACCGCGGAAGACCCCGTCGAGTTCAACCTCGGCGGCATCAACCAGGTGCAGATGCACGAAGACATCGGCCTGAACTTCGCGGCTGCACTCCGATCGTTCCTGCGTCAGGACCCCGACATCATCATGGTCGGTGAGATTCGTGACTTCGAGACCGCTGAGATCGCGGTGAAGGCCGCACTGACGGGCCACATGGTGCTGTCGACGCTCCATACGAACGACGCACCGAGCACGGTCAATCGTCTCCTCAACATGGGTATCGAGCCCTTCCTCGTCGCTTCGTCGGTCAACTGCATCGTGGCCCAGCGCCTCGCCCGCCGAATCTGCCCCGAGTGCATGGAGCCCGACCCGGAGGTCACGGCACAGGACCTGGTCGACGCGGGCATGGACGAGGACGAGGCCAAGGGGATCGCGCCCGCCAAGGGCGCCGGATGCGGCAACTGTTCGGACACCGGGTACAAGGGTCGGATCGCCGTCTACGAAGTGATGAAGATGACCGAGGAACTGAAGGAGTTCGTTCTCAATGGGGCCTCGGCGACTGAGATCAAGCGCGAAGCGATCCGCGGCGGGATGGTGACGCTGCGGAGGAGCGCACTGAACATGCTGCACAACCAAAGCATCACGCTCAGTGAGGTCTTCCGCGTGTCGACCTCGGACGCTGGGTAGATAGCCGGCTAGGGCTGGGTATTAGGTCAGAGGGGAGATCGGGTCAGTCATGGCGAACATGCATCAGCTCTTGAAGGCGATGATCGAGAAGGGGGCGAGCGACCTCCATCTCACGACGGGGACGCCGCCGCAGCTCCGCATCGACGGCAAGCTCCACGCCCTCAAGATGCCCCCGCTCTCACCCCAGGACACCAAGCAGCTCTGCTACTCGGTGCTGACCGACGCCCAGAAGCATCGCTTCGAAGAGGGCAACGAACTCGATCTGTCGTTCAGCGTGCAGCGCCTCTCGCGATTTCGCGGGAACGTCTTCGTGCAGCGCGGCAACGTTGCCGGCGCCTTCCGTGCGATCCCGTTCAAGATCCTCACCTTCGAGCAGTTGAACCTGCCCCCGGTGGTCGAAGAACTCTCGAAGAGGAGTCGCGGGCTGATCCTGGTGACGGGCCCGACGGGGTCGGGCAAGTCGACGACCCTGGCGTCGATCCTCAACAAGATCAACGAGGAGCGCCACGAGCACATCATCACGGTCGAGGATCCGATCGAATACCTGCACCCCCACAAGGGCTGCATCGTGAACCAGCGCGAGATCGGTTCCGACACCGAGGGCTTCAAGCAGGCGCTGAAGTACATCCTGCGTCAGGACCCCGACGTCGTGCTGATCGGCGAGCTTCGCGACCTCGAGACCATCGAAGCGGCGCTCACGGTTTCCGAAACCGGCCACCTCTGCTTTGCGACGCTCCACACGAACTCGGCCGTGCAGACGATCAACCGCATCGTCGACGTCTTCCCACCCTACCAGCAGGCGCAGATCCGGCAGCAGCTCTCCTTCGTGCTCGAAGGGGTGATGTGTCAGTCCCTGCTACCGCGGGCCAACGGGCCGGGCCGTGCGCTCGCCCTCGAAGTCATGGTTCCGAACCCTGCCATCCGTCACCTCATTCGCGACGACAAGATCCACCAGATGTACTCCGCGATGCAGGTCGGTCAGGGCAAGTTCGGCATGCAGACGATGAACCAGTCGCTGGCGTCACTCGTGCAGCGGCGCCTGATCTCGATGGACAGCGCGATCATGCGCAGCCCCGACGAGCAGGAATTGCGCGAATTGCTGAGCCGCGGCGGCGCGGCCGGCGAATAGGCGAATAGGCGAATAGGCGAATAGGCGAGTAGGGGAGAGCGGGGAATGGCGGTCTATACCTGGACAGGACGAACGCGACAGGGCGCCAACAAGAAGGGCGTGTTGGAGGCGGCGGACAAAGATGGGGTGATGGCGCAGCTGCGCGCCCAGGGGATCCTGCCCATCAGCGTCAAGGAGAAGCCGAAGAACGTCGAGGACATCTTCACCTTCCTGCAGCCGAAGGTGACGACGAAGGACCTCGTCGTCTTCACGCGTCAGTTCGCGGTGATGATCGACGCCGGTCTTCCCCTCGTGCAGTGTCTGCAGATCCTCGGCGACAACCACGAGAACGCGACATTCAAGCGCATCATCGGTGAGGTCCGGAACGACGTCGAGTCGGGCCAGACCTTCGCGGAGTCGCTCTCGCGCCACCCGCAGGTCTTCGACGATCTCTTCGTCAACCTGATCGCGGCCGGCGAGGTCGGCGGCATCCTCGACACGATCATGAACCGCCTCGCGACCCAGCTCGAGAAGGCGGACAAGCTCGCTCGCCAGCTGCGCGGCGCAATGGTCTACCCCGCCACGGTGAGTACGGTGGCGGTGATCGTGATCATCCTGCTCCTCGTCAAGGTGATTCCCGTCTTCCAGAAGATGTTCGAAGACTTCGGTGGCGAGCTGCCCGGCCCGACGGCCATGGTGATCGCGCTCTCCGAGTGGCTGCAGGCCTACGTGATGTACGGCATCGGCATCGTGTTCTTGCTGGTCACGGCCTTCAAGCAGGCCTACTCGCGAAGCCTCGCCTTCAAGTACCAGATCCACCGGATGAACCTGAAACTCCCGGTCTTCGGCCCGATCATCAAGAAGGTGGCGGTGGCGCGCTTCACGCGGACGCTGGGCACCATGATCGCCAGTGGTGTGCCGATCCTCGACGCCCTCGACATCACCGCGAAGACCGCGGGCAACATGTTGATCGAGGAGGAACTCCAGAACTGTCGCGCCGCGATCTCCGAGGGCAAGCAACTCGCCGAGCCCCTCGAGGATTCGTCCATCTTCCCGCCCATGATGGTGCAGATGATGGCGGTCGGTGAAGAGACCGGTTCGATGGAGATCATGCTCACGAAGATCGCCGAGTTCTACGACGACGAAGTCGACGTGGCGGTGGGTGCGCTCACCTCCATGCTCGAACCGATCATGATGGTCTTCATGGGCGGCTCGATCGGTACGATCCTCGTTGCCATGTACCTGCCCATCTTCAAGATCGCCGACGCGATCAACTAGAGAGCGAGGCAAGCAGCCCGTGGCGCAAGAGGGGATGCCGCGGGAAAGCGAGTTGGAAGAACAGGTCGACGAGATGGTCGACGAGATAGTCGACGAGAAAATCGACCGACAGGCCGACGGTCGCCTCGTCTGGCTGATGGGCGGCCGGCTCTTCCTCGCGCTTTCCAGCCTGGTGATTGCCGCCGGGCTCGACGGAATCGGTCGCGACCTTTCCGACGAGGCCCGCAACGGCATCTACTGGACGGTGACGTTCGCGTTCTTCGCGGCGGTGCTCTCCGGCACGGCGCTCTCTCGCATCGAGAACCCCCTGCGCTTCGCGTCCGCGCAGATCGCGACCGACGTCGCGATCGTGACTTCGCTGGTGCACTTCAGCGGGGGGCGCGAGTCGGTCTTCACCTTCCTCTATGTGTTGGTGATCCTGTACGGGGCGCTGCTCTTCCACAGCCGCGTCGCGATCGGCGCCGCTGCACTCTCGATGCTCGCCTACGGCTTCGCGCTGATCACGGCGAACGAGGGCTGGGGGCTCGGGGCGCTCGCGGTGAGCCAGCGCATCGAGCTCTGGCGGCTGCTCGCGGTGTGGGTGGTGCAGGGCGGGGGGCTCTTCGCGATCGGGGCGCTCGCCAGCCTGCTCTCGCGTGAGTTGCAGCGCACGGGGGCGGCCCTCGAATCGCGCACCAGCGATCTGCGTCAGCTGCGCGACCTGCATCGCGCCACCATCGACAGCATCATGAGCGGCCTGCTCACGACCGACCCCGAGGGCCGGATCCGCTCGTTCAATCCCGAGGCCGAACGGATCACCGGGCTCTCGGCGGGCGAAGCCATCGGCTGCGAGCTCGAGGACATCATCCCGGGCGCGACCGAGATCCTGCCCAGCATCGGGGGACAGGCCCCGCCGCCGAACTCGCGAACGCGCCTGCGCTACGTGAACCACAACGGTGAGACCCTCCACCTCGGCCTCGCCGACAGCATCCTCTGGGGCGAAGACGGCAGCGCCCAGGGGCACGTCGTGATTTTCCAGGACGTGACCGACGTCGTGGCGATGGAATCCGACCTCACCCGCTCCGAGCGTCTCGCCGCGGTCGGCGAACTCGCGGCCAAGATCGCCCACGAGATTCGCAATCCCCTGGCGTCCATCTCCGGATCGGTGCAGCTCCTCGAGAGCGACCTCGAGCTGGAGGGGGAGTCGAAAGAGGAGTCGAAGCGGCTCATGGGAATCGTGGTGCGGGAGGCCGACCGGCTCTCCCACCTCATTACCGACTTCCTGCGCTACGCGCGTCCGGCGCCCACGGAGAAGTCGACGGTCGACGTCGACGAGCTCTTTGCCGACCTGATCCACATGATCGAATCGAATCTGCCCGAGAACGTGAAACTCCACGGGGAGATCGAACCTGGGCTTCGCATCGCCTGTGACGCCGATCAGCTGAGCCAGATGCTCTGGAACCTCGCCACGAACGCCCTCCAGGCGATGCCCGATGGCGGCCATCTCGGTATCGATGTCCACCGCTCGGCGGCCAGCGCGCCGCCGGAGGGCGGTTCTCAAGCCCGTGGGAACGACGACCGAAAAGCCTCGCAGGGTTCGCCCGGTTCCGGCGCGGGTGCGTCGGAACTGCCGACGGGCACGTGTATGGATTGGCTCGAAATCGAAATCTCCGACACGGGGTGTGGGATCGCCGAGGATGTCCGTGACGACATCTTCGAGCCCTTCTTCACCACCAAGCGCGGGGGAACGGGTCTCGGGCTTCCGACCGTGCATCGCATCGTGATGAACCACGGAGGGGAATTGCAGCTCGAAAGTCAACCCGGTGCTGGCACGACCTTCCGGATTCGCTTGCCGAATGCCGAGGCGCGCGCTGAGGCAAGGATCGAGGTGAACTCGTGAACGCCGCGCGGGCTCGCATCCTGATCGTCGACGACGAGCGCTCGATGCAGGAGTTCCTCGAGATCTTCTTCCGTCGCGAAGGCTACGACGTGATGACGGCGAGCGACGTCACGAGTGGCACGCTCTGCCTCGAGAGCGACGACTTCGATCTGCTGATCACCGACATGCAGATGCCCGACGGCTCGGGGCTCGATCTGCTGCGCTTCGTGCGCGACAACGAGCTCGACACCGTCACCATCATGATCACCGCGTTCGCCACGACCGACAGCGCGATCGCGGCCATGAAAGAGGGCGCCTACGACTACATCACGAAGCCCTTCAAGGTCGACGAGATCCGCCACGTCGTCGAGAAGGCCCTCGAGAAGAAGCTGCTCTCGAGCGAAAACGAGCGGCTTCGCTCGGAGCTTCGCGGTCGCAAGCGGGCGCGCGCCATCATCGGCACCTCACCCGTGATGCAGCACGTCTACGACCTGATCGCCCAGGTGGCCGACACGCGGATCAACGTATTGGTGAGCGGTGCGAGCGGTACGGGGAAGGAACTCGTCGCCCGCGCGATCCACGATCAGAGCGACCGCGCCGACGAACCCTTCGTCGCGATCAACTGCGGCGCGATTCCCGAAAACCTCCTCGAGAGCGAGCTCTTCGGCCACGTGAAGGGTTCGTTCACGGGCGCCGTGAGCAACAAGGAAGGCCTGTTCGAAGCGGCGGACAACGGCTCGCTCTTCCTCGACGAGATCGGTGAGCTCTCGACCCAGCTGCAGGTGAAGCTCCTGCGCGTTTTGCAGGAGCGGACGATCCGCAGGGTGGGTGGCACGAGTGATCGGCCGGTGAACGTGCGCCTCATCTCGGCGACGAACCGCCGGCTCGACGAAGAAGTCGCGGCGGGACGCTTCCGCGAGGATCTCTTCTATCGCCTGAACGTGATGGAGATTCCGCTACCGGCCCTGGCCGAGCGGCGTGAGGACATCCCGCTGTTGGTGCAGCACTTCGTCGAGAAGTTCTCGGAAGAACTCGGGCGCGATGAGCTCCCCCTCGATCCCGGCGCCCTCGACAAGCTCATGGCCTACGACTTCCCGGGCAACGTGCGCGAACTCGAGAACATCGTCGAACGCGCGGTGGCGCTCTCGCGAGGGGAGGCGATCACCGCTGATGCCTTCCCGGACACCATCCTACGCCCACCGGAACAGACCTACTCGTGTCAGATCTCCGACGAGGGCGTCGATCTCGAGAACCTGGTGAACAACTACGAGCGCGCGCTGCTCACCGAAGCCATGCGCAAGACCGGCGGCGTGAAGAAGCGCGCAGCCGGCCTGCTCGGCATCTCCTTCCGTTCGTTCCGCTACCGCTACGAAAAGCTCGGCCTCGACGAGGGCGACCCCGGAAGCGACTGACGTGGCCGGGCGCAAGCCAGCGCTTCGAGGCGTTCAGTTCGAGGTGCTCGCGAGCCTGACCCTCGTGATGGTGACGGCCACGGGTCTGCTCGCCGCCTTCATGATCCGCACCCAGGCGATCCAGCTCGAACAGGTGCGCGACCTGATCGGCCGGGCCCTCATCGCCGAGGCGCAGGCCCCCGGCTTCCGCTTCGTTGGCGGTACCGAGCCGACCCAGTGGTGGCTCGAGAAAGAAGGGCGGCTGCTCCCGGTCGGGGTTCAACCGGAGGTCGATTCGCCTGCGTTGCTCGCGATCGCCGAGCGCGCTCGTGCGGCCGGCGGACCCGTTGTGGGCGTGGGTCGCCCCTGGGAGCCGCTCCGTTTCGCGCTACCGATGGAAGACGCGGCGTCCTCGGGTGAAGTCGCGGTGGGCCGCGTACCGCCGGCGGTCTCGGGCCGCTGGCTGCTCGGGCTCGTGCTGGCCGATTGCGTGGTCTTCATCGCGATGGGGGCGTATCTCCTGCGTCGACGGGTGTTGTCACCCCTGCAGCAGCTATCCGATGCGGCGCGAGCGATCGGCGAGGGCGAGAGCGGCACGCGGGTTCACGTCGAGGGCAGTCGCGAAGCCGTTGCGGTGGCCCACGCATTCAACGAGATGAGCGAAGCCCTCGAAGCGCGAAGTGCCGAGCTCAAAAAGGCGATCGGCGAGCTTCGCCAGACGAATCGCTCGCTTCGTACGGCACGTGATGGGCTCGATCGCGCCGAACGTCTCGCTTCGGTCGGGAGTCTCGCTGCGGGTGTGGCCCACGAGGTCGGCAATCCCATGGGCGCGTTGCTTGCGTTCCTCGACCTCGCCCAACGCGATGACTCGATCAGCGATGCGACGCGCACGCATCTTTCTCGTGCGGCCGAGCAGGGCGCGCGGGTCCGCGAGATCCTGCGACAACTCCTCGACTTCTCGCGGCCCCCGCGCGCGAATCGCGTGGCGATCGATCTCGCCGCGATCGCGACCCAGGCCACCAGCCTGGTGCAGGCGCAGAAGCGCTACGAGCACATCGACTACGCCGTCCGTGCCGCCGAGGCGCTACCGCGAGCCGTCGCCGACGAGAGCATCGTGGCGCAGATCCTGCTCAACCTCGTGATCAACGCGAGTGATGCCGCGCGCGGCGTCGAGTCGCCGCGAATCGAGATCGAGGTGCGCCCCGCGGTGCTCTCCGTGCGCGACCTCGACGAAGATGCGGCCGCGGCCCTCGGGCGGCGTAGCGCCGACGGCATCGAATGCCGCGTCGCCGACAACGGTCCAGGGGTCGCCCCGGAGGATCGAGAGCGCATCTTCGACCCGTTCTACACCACCAAGGATCCGGGGGAGGGGACGGGGCTCGGCCTCGCCAATGCGCTGCGGCTGGCGGAAGAACTGGGCGGTAGCCTCGAACTCCTCGACGAGAGCCCGCTGGGCGGTGCGACCTTCGCGTTGCGCGTGCCGGTCGAGGGAGAGGCCGAGACCGAGGTTCGCAGCGGCCTCAGTCGCGAATCCCGTACTCCTTGATCTTGTAGAGCAGGGCGCGGTGGCTGATCTCGAGGAGCTTGGCCGCGTGGGTGCGGTTGCCGTCGGTCTCCTTGAGGGCGCGTCGGATCAGATCGATTTCGAAGCGCCTGCGAGCGGCCTTCATCGCAAAGAAGCGCGAGTCGCTGCCTTCGCCCGTCGTCTTTGCTTGGACGATGTTGCTCGGCAGGTGTTCCAGGCCCAGCCGCTCGCCGTCGGCCAGGATCACCGAGCGTTCGATCACGTTCTGGAGTTCGCGCACATTGCCCGGCCAGTCGTAGTGGATCAGGCGATCGAGGGCGTCGTCGGCGATGCTTCGCACCGCCTTGCCGAGGCTGTCGCGATAGTGGGCGAGGAAGTGATCGCACAGGAGCGAGATGTCTTCGCGGCGCTCGCGCAGGGCGGGGATCTCGAGGCGCATCACGTTCAGGCGGTAGTAGAGATCTTCCCGAAACGTCCCCTCTTCGATCATCGCTTCGAGGTCGCGCGAGGTGGCCGCGATCACCCGGACGTCGATCTCGACCGGCTTGCTCTCGCCGACCGGTCGCACCTCCTCCTCCTGGAGGACGCGGAGGAGCTTCACCTGGAGTGATTGGGGAAGCTCGGCGATCTCGTCGAGGAAGAGGGTGCCGCCGTCCGCTTCGGCGAAGAGCCCGCGCCGCGCACGGTTGGCGCCGGTGAAGGCGCCCTTCGCATGGCCGAAGAGTTCGCTCTCGAGCAGCGGCTCGGGGATCGCCCCGCAGTTCACCGCGATGAAGGGTTCGGCGCGCCTCGGGCTCTGCCCGTGGATGGCGCGCGCGAGCACTTCCTTTCCCGTCCCGCTTTCTCCCGTGAGCAGGGCCGTGGTCTTGTAGGCCGCCGTGCGCTCGACGAGTTCGAGTAGTTCGATCATTACGGCCGAGGCGGCCACGATCGGACGCTCGCCGACCGCGCGTTCGACATCGCGCTGCAACTGCTCGTTCGCACGACGTAGTCGCTCCCGCTCCATCGCCTTGCGCAGGGTGAGCAGGATCTCAGAGGGTTGGAAGGGCTTCGCCACGTAGTCGTAGGCGCCGAGCTTCATGGCCTCGATGGCGAGATCTTCCGAGCCGTAGGCCGACATCATCACGACGGGGACGCCCGGGAGCTTGCGCGCGATCTGGGGCAGCAGCTCGAAACCGTCGAGGCCGGGCATCCGGACGTCGCACAACACGATGTCGACTGGCACCTCCTCGACCCGGGCCAGGGCCTGGTCGCCGCTACACGCGGTGGTGACCCCATAGCCCTCGCTGGCCAGGATCATCTCCAGGCTTTCGCGCAGGGCGTCGTCGTCGTCGACGATGAGGATTCGATCGGGCATCGGGGGGCTCGCGGCGTTTCAAATCGCACGGTCCTTGCGCGAAAAACGCGTTTCGCGGCGTCACCACGCGGTGTCGCAGGGGCCGTGCAGGGCGGCAACAGAAGGCTCTCATGAAACATCGGGCCACCGTGCTCCGGTCCTGAGGGGAAAGCGCTGCGTTCAGCTTGAACGTGCCTTCAATTCTGTGATGCCCGACACATCTCGGTATCGGGTTGCAGTGGGATGGATGATTTCCGCAGATGTGTTGCAAGTCACAATCGTGTGCTTCGCAAGCGCGTGCGGCGGTGACTCGTGCACTCAAGTCGCCGAAACCTGGGGCCGATACCACCGAACGTCTCATTGCGCCAGTCGTCACTGCATGACGAGTGCGTGTTGGTGGAGGAGCTGAGGTGCCCAGAAACAACGTTCAGCGATATCGCGAGAGCTTGATGATGAGCAAGGCCGAGCTTGCACGAAAGGCGGGTCTTTCGTCGCTCACGATCGATCGCGTCGAAGCCGGTCGCCCCTGCCGGTTGGATACGAAGCGCAAGATCCTCCTGGCGTTGGGGCTTCGCGTTTCGGACAAGGATCAGGTCTTCGGAATGTTGAAGGCCGCGCAGGAAGCGCAGGAAGAAAACGCCGAGCCGGTTGCCGTTCCGGTCGACGACGGCCGGGCCCTTCGGTAGCGCGGGCTGTCCCCGCCCCAACAGCAAGACCAAGGGCACAAGGAACGGAAGGAGATACGCATGGACCTGACGATGTTCGGAATTGGCAAGCCTTCGCTGATCGGTCTCGACATCGGTTCGTCGACGGTCAAGGCCGTCGAGCTGAACTTGAAGGGCAAGGACAAGGGCTTCGAGCTCAAGGGCCTCGGGATCGCAAGCCTGCCCCCCGAAGCCATCGTGCAGGGCGCCTTCCTGAACTCGGGCGAGATCGTCGACACGATTCGCGAGGCAGTCGACGCGGGCAACTTCAAGACGAAGGATGTCGCAGTCGCCGTCTCGGGTCACTCGGTGATCGTGAAGAAGGTGAGCCTTCCCGCGATGAACCGCGAGGAGCTGGAAGACCAGATCCAGTGGGAGGCCGAGCAGTACATCCCCTTCGATGTGAACGAAGTGCACCTCGACTTCCAGATCCTCGACACGAGCGAAGGCGAGGGGCAGATGGACGTGCTGTTGGTCGCGGCCAAGAAGGACCTGGTCGACGACTACGTGCAGGTCATCACCGAAGCCGGTCTCAATCCGGCGGCCATCGATGTGGCGGCCTTCGCGGTGGAGAACGCATTCGAATACAACTACGACGAGCCGGGCGACGACGTCGTCGCGCTCGTGAACATTGGCGCCCAGGTGGTGAACATCAACGTGGTCGAGCACGGCGTGCCGGCCTTCACCCGCGACATCACCACCGGCGGCAATCAGTACACCGAAGAGATCCAGAAGGCCCTCTCCGTTTCCTTCGAGGAGGCGGAGCGCCTGAAGCTCGGCGGTAGCGGCCCCGACGCCGAACAGGAAGTCGTGCCCCAGGAAGTCGAACACGCCGTTCGCAGCGTGACGGACGTGGTGATCGGCGAGATCGCACGCTCCCTCGACTTCTATACCGCTACCGCGGCCGACGCCCGTATCTCGAAGGTCCTGCTCTCGGGCGGCGGCGCCAAGATCGTCGGTCTCGACGCGGCCTTCGCGGAACGCACCGGCCTCACGGTCGAAACCCTCGACCCGCTGGCGCGCATGCTGCCCAGCAAGGGGTTCGAGCCCGAGACCCTCGCGGATCTCGGCCCGGCGCTCGGCGTCGCGATCGGACTCTCCACCCGGAGGATTGCGCTCTAATGATCGAGATCAATCTACTTCCACACCGAGAGCATCGGCGCATCGCCGATCTCCGGCAGACGGCCGCGATCCTGTGCCTGGGGCTCGTGCTGGCGTTCGGCGGAATCTTCTTCGTCGCACGCGGCATCAACGCCGACCTCGAGCGGGCCGAGACGAACGTCCGCCAGCTCGAAGCGGCGATCGAGCAGTTCAAGCCGCAAGAGAAGCAGGTGGCCAGCTTCAAGGCCCAGCGCAAGAAGCTCGAGAACAAGCTCGACGTGATCAAGGGCCTCGAGAAGGCGCGCACCGGCCCGGTCCGCCTCTTCGACGAGCTCTCGAAGCTCGCGCCCGAGCGCCTCTGGCTCTCGAAGCTCAAGACCAACGGGGGTGCGCTCACCCTCGAGGGTTCGAGCCTCGACACCGGAATCGTCGCCGACTTCCTGCGAAGCATGAACGAATCGGAATTCTTCCACGACGTGGATCTCAAGAAGACCAAGGGTGGCAAGGAAGTCGAAGGCGTGCGCCTCGTCGACTTCAACATCAGCGCGAACTACATGAAGCGCAAGGTCGAGGACCCGAAGAAGGGTAAGAAGCGCAAGAAGGGCAAGAAGGGGTGATCCGCCGTGGCCATTGAAGCGAATTTCGATTTCGACGAAATCATCGAGAAGCTGGCGAAGGTCCCGAAGCCTGCACGGTTGGGCGCGGTTGCGGCCATCGTGGTGGGTGTCATCGCCGGGTACTACTTCTTGATCTATCAGGACAAGCACGAGCGCCTGGTGAACCTGCAGGGCCAGGGCGAAGAGCTCCAGCGCAAGCTCAACAAGGTGCGCGTGGTGGCTTCGAACCTCGACGAATTCGAGGCCGAGGTCGCCAAGCTCGAACGCGACCTGGCGCTGGTGGTGAAGCAGCTTCCGAACAAGAAGCACTTCGAAGACCTGCTGCGCGACATCTCGACGGCGGGCAAGAAGGTGGGCGTCTCGATCAAGTCGATCGAACGCACGAAGGAAGTCTCCCACAACTTCTACGCCGAAGTGCCGTTCAAGCTCGAGATCGAGGGCGAGTACCACGACGTGGCCCGCTTCTTCGAGCAGCTCGCTGCGCTGCCGCGCATCGTGAACATGGGGGCGATGGACATTTCCGTCGCTTCCGAGAGTGATCTCGGCACCAGGCTCAAGATCAAGGGGACGGCGACGACGTTCCGCTTCATCGAAGGCAAGGGATAGTCGGGTGTTGGCGTTGAGGAGGAGTGGCGTGAAGACCGTAACGACAGCGCTCGCAATCGCGTTCGCGGCGGTGGCGCTCGTGGCGTGTTCGGACGACGGCGGCAGCGAAGGCGCGCCGAAGATCGCGGACATGGACGCGGAGCGAAAGCGCGTTGCCGCTGAGATCAAGAAGCGAAAGACCGAGAAGCCCCAGAAGGTGGCCAAGAAGGAAGACAAGAAGAGCGAGAAGAGCGGCACCGTCGACACCGCGCTCGGACCGGTCGAGATCGACTACGTCTACGACGCGCGCAACCGACGCGACCCGTTCCGCTCGGCCTTCTGGTCGCAGCCCGTCCGCGCGACGCCGCGGGGGCCGCTGGAACACTACGAGCTCGGACAGTTGGCGATCACCGCCATCGTCTGGGATTCCGATCGTCCGCGCGCATTGATCAGCGACCCGACCGGGTCGGCCTACGTGGTCAAGGAAGGGTCGAAGATCGGAAAGAACGACGGTCTCGTCATCCACATCGGTGACAACCTCGTTCTCGTCAAAGAGACCTATATCGACTTCGCCGGGGAGCAATCCACGAAGGACGTCGAAATGCGTATCCGCACGAGCCAGGGAGGGTGAGTTCGATGGTCGCTCCGAAACACGGAAGCGTGAAGGCGGTGGTTGCACTGTGTGCAGTGTTGGGGTTCGCCCTGGCCTGTGCGTCCACCATGACCGAACCGACGGGAAGCGAGGTGATGCAACTCACCGACGTGGCCGTCGAATCGGGTGAAGAGATCACGGTCGTGACCCTGGTTGGGCTCGCAGATCCGATCTACACGACGGAGTACGACGCAGCCACGCAGACGGTGGTCGTCGAACTCGCTTCGGTCGACGCCGAGCAGGCGATGGATCGCGTCGAGATCTACGACGGGGTGATCGACCACGTCTCGACCAGCACCTGGTCGGAAGAGGGTGGTGAGCCGATCACCCGCGTGGAGATCGCACTGGGGATCGAGGCCGGCTTCGAGGCGTTCTCCTCCGAAGAGGGGCTCGTGATCGAGTTGTCGGAGAGCTTCGCCGTCGCCAGCGACGAGGGCATGGACGCCGAAGGCGACATGGCTGCCATGGGCGACGAGATGGCAGATCCGTGGGATTCCCCGGCCGAAGAGCTGGCTGCCGCCGACGCCGACGACAGCGAGTGGAGTGAACCCGTCGCCGAAGAGGCGCCGGAAGCCGCCGTCGTCGCCGAGCCGCCGAGCGCCACCACGCTCTCGGCCGTCAGCGTCGAAACCCTCGACAGCGGTGCACTCGTTCATCTTTCGGCCGACGGCAGCATCTGGGCCGTCGAGAGCTTCGTGCTCGACAACCCCGACCGCCTCGTGGTCGATCTGCCGGGTCTCAAGAGCGAGGCCAAGGTCGACAACGTGAGCGTCGGCCACGCCATGGTGAAGGGCGTCCGCGTCGGTGCACACGCCGACAAGGTTCGCGTCGTGATCGATGGTGGCGAAGGCTCGGAAGGCTTCGCCGGTCGCAGCGTCATGCCCAGCCCCGACGGCCTGTTCGTCGCGGTGGGTAGTGGTGAGGAAGTCGAAACCGCGATGACCTCGAGCCTGCAGTCGGCAGTCGACACCTGGACGGCCTCGCAGGCCGCGCAGATGGCGGCCGCTCCAGCGGAAGCGCCGGCCGACGATTGGGCCGACGAGACCGAGGGTGACGAGTGGGCCGCCGCCGGGGGTGATGGCGAGCCGGCCGACGTCGCCGCCTGGGACGAAGACGAATCGGGAACAGAAGAGACGGCAAGCGAAGAGACCGAGCCGAGCGTGATCGCCGAGGTGACTCCGGTGACGCCGGCCGCGACCTCGATCCACGGTGTGCACTACACCGCGATGGACAACATGGATCGCATCGCGGTGCTCTCCGAAGCCGCCGTCGACTACAAGGTCCACAGCCCCGACAGCGACACGGTCGTGGTCAGCCTCTACGGCGCGACGATCTCGCCGCAGGTCGCCGGTCGCATCCGCGGCCAGGCGGGTGGCCCGGTTTCGCTGGTTACGATCTTCGAACAGCCGGAGATGGAAGCCAGTGAGGTGCGCGTGGTCGTGACCCGCGCCCCCGATCAGGAACCGCTGATCAGCCGCAAGGGCACGCTGCTCTTCATCGACTTCGAGCACCTCGGCGTTGCCGCCGCAGCCCCGCCGGCCTTCCCGGAAGAGGAGACCACGGGTCTGACCCTCGCCGCCGAGGACGGCAGCGAAGAAGCGACGGACGACTGGGCCGAAGAGGCACAGCCGGCCGCCGCCGACGAGTGGGCCGAAGCCGAAGGCACCGAAGAAACGCAGGTCGCCAATGCTGTGGGCATGGACGAACTCGGCGAAGCCGCTTCTCTTGATGGAGCCGCGGCGCTCGATGGTGCCGCCGGTCTCGACGAGAGCTTCGATGACAGCGACTTCGACATGCCGGCCGAAGCGGTCGCGGACGACGAGTTCGCGAGCCTCGAGGGCCCGCTCGACGACTTCGACGACTTCGATGCCATGGGTGGCATGGACGACTCGATGGGCGGTGGCCCCGCTTCCCTGGAACCGCCCGCCGCGGTGGACGTCCTCCAGGAGGGCGGCCTCACGGACGGAAAGAAGTACGCCGGTCGCCGCATCTCGCTCGACTTCAACAACGTGCCGATCGCGGACGTGCTGCGCCTGATCGCCGAGGTGAGTGATCTCAATCTCATCGCCGGCGACGAAGTGAAGGGCGCGGTGACGATCCGCCTGGTGGACACGCCGTGGGATCAGGCGCTCGACGTCGTCCTTCTGACGAAGGGCCTCGGGTTCGTGCGCGTGGGCAACATCCTCCGCGTGGCCCCGGCCGACATCCTCGCTGCAGAGGAAGAACTCCGCCTGCAGGAGCGCCGCAACCGCGAGAAGCTCGAAGACCTGATGGTCAAGCTGCTTCCCGTGAACTACGCGGCGGTGGCCGACATGCAGAAGCTGGTGAAGCGCCTGCTGTCATCGCGCGGCACGGTGAACGTCGACGAGCGCACCAATACGCTGATCCTGAAGGACATCGCTTCGGTGATCGACGAGGCGGTGGCGCTGGTCAAGGCCGTCGATACCGAGACGCCACAGGTGATGATCGAAGCCAAGATCGTCGAGGCGAACCTCAACTTCGCCCGCGAACTCGGCAGTACCTGGGCGCTCACGAGTCAGCCGCTCGAAGATCCCTTCTCGGGTTCGACGCTGCGCTCTGACCTCGGTAGCAGCGACTTCCGCTTCCACGGCAGCAACGGCATCGCGTTCTCGAACCCGATCACCAGCACGCCCACCGCCCTGGCCGACCTCGGCGCGTTCCTGCTCGACGAAAAGCTCGACCTGAACGTCGCCCTGCGCGCCGCCGAGAGCATGGGTGAAGGCAAGGTGATCTCGAGTCCGCGCGTGGTCACCCTCGACAACGGCGAAGCGACGATCGAACAAGGTGTGTCGATCCCGTTCCAGACGTTCGAAGGTGGCGATGCCAAGCTCGAGTTCATCGACGCCGTGCTCAGCCTGAAGGTGGTCCCGCACATCACGGCGGACCGCAGCATCATCATGGACATCGAGGTGACCCGAAACGCGCCGGACGAATCGGTCCCGACGCCGACCGGTTCGCCCGCCATCGCCAAGGCCGAGGCCGCGACCGAGACCCTGGTGAAGGATGGCCAGACGCTGGTGCTCGGCGGCATCTACACGATCGACAAGACCGAGCGTGAGAGCCGCGTTCCCTACCTGTACCGCCTGCCGATCATCGGCACGGCGTTCCGCAGCAAGGAACTCACGGACATCCGCAAGGAACTGTTGATCTTCGTGACGCCGCGCATCGTGAAGTCGCCGAACCTGTCGGCTTCCAGCTAGGCCACAGCCCAGCGGAGCGCGCATCGCGCGCGAAGCGGCAAGGGCCAACCCGCGAGGACGAGTTCGACGGAGCCGGGGCGCTTGAGCGCTCCGGCCTTCGTCGCTTCGGGGGGAAGGGCCGGGCCCGTTCGAGAGACTTCGCCGGGTTCCGACGCACGACCCTGTAACGATCAGTCTCTTCCGTATACTGCGCGCCGCCATGACGAAGCGTACGGTTTGGTTGGTCGGTATGATGGGCGCGGGCAAGAGCGTCGTGGGCAAAGCGCTCGCGTCGGAGCTCGGGCTTCCCTTCGTCGACGTCGATCAGGAGATCGAAGCCCGCGCCGGCATGGGCATCCCGCAGATCTTCGCCGAACGCGGCGAAGACGCCTTCCGCAAGCTCGAAGCCGAGACGATCCAGGGGCTGTCCAATCGCACCCAGGTCGTGGCCCTCGGCGGTGGGGCCGCATCGCAGCCGGGCATGGCCGACTACCTCGAAGCGCACGGCACCCTGGTCTACCTGCGCGCACAGATCGGAACCCTGCTCGCGCGCATCGGCGATGCGCGCACGCGGCCGATGCTGCACCGCATGTCCCGCGCCGATCGCAGGGCGCGCATCGAAGAACTGATGCGAGAACGCGCGCCGCACTACGAGCGCGCCGCGATCACCGTCGATACCGACAGGGCGAGCGCCATCGAGGTGGCGAAGCAAATCGCCTCGCAGCTGGGTTGAGATCGTCGCAGCGGCGCTAATCTGCGCCGCGTCTGACCCGCTGCCGAGGACTTCGACGAACCCCATGCCCGCCGCCAAGCGCACCCGGCTTGCCCCCTCACGCCGATCGCCCCGATCCCGTGTGAAAACTACGCGTTTGCGCGTCGATCTCGGCGATCGCAGCTATCCGATCGTGATCGGACACGACACCCTCGACGACGCCGGGCCCGCGATCGCCAAGGCGACCGGCGCGAAACGCGTGGCCCTGATCACGGTGCGGCCCGTCGGACGCCGCTACGCCGCGCGTCTCACCAGCAGCCTGCGCGCGGCCGGGGTCGCCGTCACCAAGATCGAAGTGCCCGACGGCGACGCCACCAAGAACCTCGCCCAGCTCGGCAAGCTCTACGACGCCTTCCTCGAGGCCGGTCTCGATCGAAGCTCTGCCGTCGTGGCCCTCGGAGGCGGCGTGGTGGGGGATCTCGCGGGCTTCGCGGCCGCGAGCTACCTGCGCGGCATTCCGTTCGTCCAGGTGCCGACCACGGTTCTCGCCATGGTCGACGCCAGCATCGGGGGCAAAACGGCGGTCAACCTCAAGCAGGGCAAGAACCTCGTCGGGGCCTTCCACCAGCCGCGCCTGGTGTGGATCGATACCGCGCTACTGGAAAGCCTCCCCGCGCGCGAGCGCGCCGCCGGCATGGCCGAGGTGGTGAAGGCGGGTGCGATCTGGGACGCCCGGCTCTTCAAGCGCCTCGAGCGCGACATCGAGGCCGCTCTCGCGCTGGACCCCAAGGTGCTGATCCCCATCCTGAAGCGCGCCTGCGCGATCAAGGCGGAGGTGGTGAGCGAGGACGAGCGCGAGGCCGGCGTGCGCACCTACCTGAACTTCGGCCACACCCTGGGCCACGCGATCGAGAAACACCTCCGCTACCGCAAGATGCTCCACGGCGAGGCCGTGGCGATCGGCATGGTCTTCGCCGCGCGCCGCTCGGAAGAGTTGGGTTTCGCCCCCGAAGGCACCCGCGCCCGAATCGAGGCCCTCCTCGAGCGGGCGGGCCTGCCGACTCAGCTCCCATCTTTTCCGCGCAGGGCTTATCTCTCGGGTCTCGAGGTCGATAAGAAGAAGACGGACCGGCGGATTCGTTTCGTCGTGCTGCGCCGCATCGGCCAGGCGGACACCGTGCCGCTGACACCGGTCGAGGTCTATCCGGCGGGGCGCTAGGGTTCGATCCACAGGGTTGGGGGGCACCCATGAACGACGACGGCTTCGAACGCGACGATGTGACGATGCCCGACGCGGCAGCCGACGAATCGGACGAGCAAGTCGAGAGAGTCGAGAGAGTCGAGAGAGTCGAGGAGATCTCGCCGTTCGAAGTGCTCGAACGCCAGGTCGATGCCGACGCCGGTAGCGCCGGCTTCCCGCGCTTGGCCGAAGCCTATCGCCGCGACGGTCAGCTCGATCGCGCGGAAGAGATCGCCGTGGCCGGGCTCGCCGAAGCACCCGAGCGCCTGGGTGGCAAGGTGGCGCTCGCGCTGGTGATGCTCGGCAAGGATCAAGTCCCCCAGGCAATCGAGGCACTCACGGGCATTCTCGAGGATGTACCTGAAGTTCCTGCGGTGCGTGAGGTCGGGGCAGAAGTCGACGCCGAAGCCGAGGC